>JANMYH010000288.1:0-52361 GCA_031381925.1 Burkholderiales bacterium
GAGAAATCGACCTTGCCCTGGGGAGTGCGCGGCAGGTTTGCGAGGTCGAGCGTGGACACGCGGAAGAGCTCACCCGCGCCCTCGGCATCGGAGGCGGTGATGATCGGGGTGTTCACCCAGACGAAGCCGTCGTCGGTGAAGAAGCGGTGGATCGCCATCGCGAGCGTGTGGCGCACGCGCGTGGTCGCACCGATCACGTTGGTGCGCGGCCTCAGGTGCGCGACCTCGCGCAGGAATTCCATCGTGTGCGGCTTGGGCTGGATCGGATAGGTGTCTGGATCCTCGACCCAGCCGACGACCCGCACTTCCGTCGCCTGCATCTCGAACGGCTGGCCCTTCGCCGGCGACGGCACGATGGTGCCGGTGGCCTCCACCGCACAGCCCGCGGTCAGCTTCTGGATCTCCTGGGCGTAATTCGGCAGCGTCGCCTGCGCGACCACCTGGACGGGATGGAATGCGGAACCGTCGGAAACGTGCACGAAGGACAGCCCCGCCTTCGAGTCGCGGCGGGTACGCACCCAGCCTCGCACGGTGACGGGTCGATCGGTGGGTGCCTGGCCCGAAAGGATGGAATGGACGGACAGGGGTGTCATGGAGGTGATTTTACCTATCCGTAGGACCGGGCCTACAGAGAATACCGGGGCTTTCGGGTTGAATGAGCCCATGAAAACGTTCCTCGGCGGCACCCCCCTCCCGAGGTGGGTGCACCCGATCCTCATCGTGTGGCTCTTCGTGGCCATCGTGATCTGCCTGGCGGGGCTGACGGTCTACAGCTCGCACCTGCAGTCGGAGGCGCGCGCGCTCATCGGATCGGGCAGCGAATGGGCGAAATCGCAGAAGGACGCGGCCTATTTCCTGTCGCGCTATGCGGCGGACGGCGCGGAGGAGGACTTGTTCGCCTACGAGCGCGCGATGGCCCGCGCCGACGCGGCGCGGGACGTGCGCCTCGGGTTCCCGTTCCTCGGCGTGGGCCCGGTCCGGCGGGTCGGCGAGCTTTCCGCCGAGGGCGACCGCCTCGCCGAGCAATTGCGCCAGACCGCGCAGGCGCTGCGCTCCGGCGCGCCCCCCCCCGACGCGGTGGGCGAGGTGCACCGCATCAACCTCCAGATGGCGCCGCTGATCGACGAGATCCGCGGCGAGCTCGACGCGATCGCGAGCGGCGGGCAGGCGCTCATCACGAGCGGGATCCTGGTCATCACCGGCGTCCTCCTCATCGCCGGGATCACGCTGTCGCGGCGCTTCCTCGCGCAGAACGAGCGCCTGCAAAGCACGCTCGCGGAGAGCGAGACGCAGCTTCGCCACCTGGTGGAGGCCGCGCCCCTGCCGCTCCTCATCGTGCGCGCCTCCGACCAGCGCCTGCTCTACGTGAACGAGCGCGCGCTCGAGCAGCTCGGGCTCAACGTGGATACCGCCCTCACGCACTCGATGGCGCAATTCCACGTCGACCCCGAGAACAGCGCGCGCCTCGCTACCGAGGTGTCGCGCAACGGTTCGGTGCGCGATTTCGAGGTGCACCTGAGGAGCGCCAGCGGCAAGACCTTCTGGCTGCTGCTCTCCGCCCAGCCGATGCGCTATGCGGGCGTCGTCTGCCTGCTGGTGGCGCTCGCCGACATCGACGAGCGCAAACGCCTGCAGGACGACATGCGCAGGAGGGCCATGCACGACCCGCTCACCGGCCTTCCCAACCGCGCGATGTTCATGGAGTCGCTCGAGCGCGCGGCGCCCAAGGCGCGCCGGCGCTTCGCGCGCTTCTCGGTGCTGTTCATCGACCTCGATCATTTCAAGGAGGTCAACGACACGATGGGACATTCCGCGGGCGACGCCCTGCTGCAGGAGGTCGGGCGCCGCCTCACCGCGGCGGTTCGCAGCAGCGACATGGTCGCGCGCCTGGCGGGCGACGAGTTCGTGGTGCTGGTCGAGGAGCACGGCGGGCCCGAGGAAGTGATGATCGTGGCGCAGAAAGCGCTGGTGGCGTTGCAGGCGCCGATCGTCATCGACTGGCGCGAGGCGAAGGTCTCGGCGAGCATCGGCATCGCGAGCTTCCCGGAGGACGGAGCCGACATCCCCGAGCTGGTGAAGAACGCCGATACCGCGATGTACCAGGCCAAGGAACTGGGACGCAACAGCTTCCGGTTCTACTCGGCCGAGCGGAACGAGATGTCGCAGCGCCGCTTCGACCAGGAAAAGCGCATCCACGGCGCGCTCGAGCGCGGCGAGTTCTTCCTCGACTACCAGGTCGAGTTCGACATCGCGACCGGGAAGCCCGCGGCGGCCGAAGCGCTGCTGCGCTGGCGCGAGCCGGAGGCGGGAGTGCTCGTGGCCGCCCAGTTCCTGCCGCTCGCCGAGGAGACCGGCACCATCGCCGCGATCGGCGCGTGGGTGCTCGAGCGCGCCCTCACCGACCTGCGCGTCTGGCGCGATGCTGGGCTCGACCTCACGCTGGCGGTGAACCTCTCCGCGCGCGAGCTGCAGCAGCCCGAGCTGGTGGACGAGGTCGCGCGCCTGCTGGCCGCGCACGGCGTCGAGCCCGCGCACCTGCGTCTCGAGTTGAAGGAGTCCCACCTGCTGCAGGGCTCCGACGCGATCCAGGGCGCGGTGCGCGTGTTCGCCGCACGGGGCATCGGCATCGCGATCGACAACTTCGGCACCGGCTATTCGTCGCTCGGCCTGGTTCGTGGCCTGCCGGTGCAAGTGGTCAAGATCGACCGCTCGCTGGTGGGCTCGGCCGCCGCCCAGCGCGAGAGCGCGGCGATCGTGCAGGCGGCCGCGGCGATGGCGCGGGTGCTCGGGATCCGCGTGGTCGCGGCGGGCGTCGAGACCGGGGAGCAGCGCGAGGCCATGCGCAGCCTCGGCTGCGATGGGGTCCAGGGGTTCCTGGTGGGACGGCCTACGGACGCGGCGTCGATCGCCGCGATGTCGGTGGCGGGACGCGCGCCCCACTATACTCAGGCATGTTCGAGATCCCCTGGCTCCAGATCTTCCTCATCTCGTACGTGACATGGGTGTTGGTCGCATGTGGATCGCTGCTCATGAGCCGCCGATCACCCCAGGCGACGCTCGCATGGATCTTCGCCTTCATCGCGCTGCCGGTGGTCTCGGGGATCTACTACATGGTGTTCGGCCCGCGCCGGCTGCTGCGCCGCAAGCGCCGCTATGGCGTGGCGCGGGTGCAGGCGGGCGCCGTATCGCAGCATCTGCGCTCGACATCGTGCGAGAAGCGCCCCACGCTTTCGCCTGACGCGCGCGGCCTCGCCGCCGTCGGCAAGCGCCTCGAGCAGGGCGAGCCGACGTTCGCCACGTCGGTCACGCTCCTCGACGACGGCGACCAGAAGATGCAGGCGCTCGAGCGCGCCATCCTCGAGGCGCGGCACCACATCCACATCGAGTACTACATCTGGGAGCCCGATCGTGTCGGCACCCACTTCCGCGACCTCCTCGCGGTCGCGGCGGCGCGCGGGGTCGAGGTGCGCGTGCTCTACGACGCGGTGGGCTCGCCGAACGTGACCGACGCCTTCTGGCGGTCGATGGTCGGCGCGGGCGGCGAGGTCCGCGCGTTCAACGCGCTGCGCTACACGATCGCGGGCCTCAACTTCGCCAATTTCCGCACCCACCGCAAGATCGCGATCTGCGACGGCAACGTGGGCTTCCTTGGCGGCATCAACCTGCACGATCCGGAGAGCGCGACGCGCTCCGGCAAGGATGCCTGGCGCGACCAGCACGCGAGCATCACCGGCGAGCCGGTTCGCAAGCTCCAGCGCCTGTTCCTGGAGAACTGGACCTATTCGGGCGGCTCGTTCCGGCTCTCCCACAAGACGATGCCCGCCTATTTTCCGTCCGCGCGGTCGGGCGGCCACGGCATACCGGTGCAGATCCTCGCTTCCGGTCCCGACGACGAAACGGCACCGCTCCACGCGTTCTTCCTGGCGTCGCTGGCCACTGCCCGGCGGCGCGCGTGGATCGAGACGCCCTACCTGATCCCCGACGAGCCGCTCGAGTCGGCGCTGCGGGTGGCGGAGCTTCGCGGCGTGGACGTTCAGGTGATCGTGCCCCACGAAGGCGACTCGAAGATCGTCACGATGGCCTCGCGCACCTACTGCGACGCGCTCGGCAAGGCGGGCATCAAGGTGTTCGAATACGGCCCGCCGATGCTGCACGCCAAGACGATGGTGATCGACGATACCGTCGCCGTCGTCGGCACCGCCAATCTCGACAACCGCAGCTTCCGCCTGAACTTCGAGGTGGCCGCCGCGTTCTACGACGCGAAGCTCGTTGCGCGCCTCGCCCAGCGCTTCGAGGAAGACCGCGAGCGCAGCAGGCCCTTCCGCGCGAGCCGCCGCGGGCCGCGCAGCACGCAGCTGCTGGAATCGATCGCGCGGCTCACCTCCCCCGTCCTTTAGGCCCGGGCGTGCAGCTCTGCTCGCCGCGATGAATCCCCATTTCGCCGGCCCCGGCGACGGCGACGGGTCGGCGGGCACGGGCCGGTAGGGCCGCGGATAGGTCGCGACCGAGACATTGCGGTCGCGGCCTGGAGGCCGAAGCTGAAGTCGTCCCTCGACACGCAGGTGAGTGTGGCGCGCGTCACGTTGCGGAGACGATCCTGTCGATCGGCGCCGCGGCCGCTTCGCCCCACCGGAGTATCAGCAGTGCTGCGATGCAGGTTTTCATGGTTCGGAGTATGGTGACTCGCGATCGAATCGACATCCCGGGGAGTCAAGAACATGCGCACCATTCTAAAATTCGCCTGCGCCGCCGCAGTGCTTGCCGCGGTTCCCGCGCTGGCCCAATCCGTCGCGACCGCGAGCAACATGAAGGGCAAGCTGCACCTGCTCCCGGCGACGATGGAGACCACGCAGTGGGGCTGGTTCGACAACGCCCAGCCACCGGTGCTGCGCATCGACTCGGGCGACACGGTCGTGCTCGAGACGATGATGCACTCGCACAACCAGGTGGTGCCGGGACGCACCATCGACGAAATCAAGAAGCTGCGCACCGACCACCCGGGACGCGGGCCGCACACCGTGACCGGGCCGATCTTCGTGAACGGCGCGGAGCCCGGCGACGTGCTGAAGATCACGCTCAACAAGATCGTGCCGCGCGCCTACGCGACCAACTTCAACGTGCCGGGCATGTTCGGCCAGTTTCCGGGGCAGTATCCCGACGGCCAGGTGAAGTACCTGTACCTCGACATGGACCGGATGGAGACCGAGTTCATTCCCGGCGTCTTCGTCCCGCTCAAGCCCTTCCCCGGCACGCTCGGGGTCGCGCGCAAGGAGCCCGGGCGCTACAGCAGCGTGCCGCCCGGCGAGTACGCCGGCAACATGGACATCCGCGACTTCGTCGAGGGCACCTCGCTCTACGTGCCGGTGTTCGTCCCGGGCGCCCTCTTCTGGACCGGCGACTCCCACGCCGCGAAGGGCAACGGCGAGGTGAACCTCACCGCGATCGAGACCGCCTACAAGGAATTCAACATCACCTTCAACGTGATGAAGAACATGAAGCTCGAGTTCCCGCGGATCGAGACCCCCACCCACTGGATCACCATGGGCATGGACCGGGATCTCAATCTCGCGTGGAACCAGGCGCTCGCGGAAACCCAGAAGTACCTCGGCGAGCAGCGGCGCGTCTCGGCAGCCGAGGCGGCGGCGCTGATGCCGCTGACTTCCGACTGCCGCGTCTCGCAAGTGGTCAACATCAAGAAGGGCGTGCATTGCCTCACGCCGAAGGACGTCGCCGTGCGCGGCATTCCCGAGCGCCCGATGGCCGAGAACGCGCAGCTGCTGGTCGCGGTCGGGCGCGACGCCGACCTGAACAAGGCGATGGACTCGGCCTCGATGGCGATGATCAAGTACCTTGAGGAAAAGCGCGGCATCGCGCGCCTGGACGCGTACGGCCTGGCGAGCGCCGCGATGGACTGCCGCATCGGTGACATGAGCGGCGCCGAGAAGCTCGTCCATTGCGTGATGCCGAAAAGCCTCTGGCGCAAGTAGGCCTCTTCGTCGCGGCGGTCCTCTTCTCGGGGGCCGCCCTCGCCCAGCTCAGGCTTGTCGCCACGACGGCGGAGCTGCACTCGCTTGCCGTGGCGGTCGGCGGCGAGCACATCTCCGCCTCCCACCTGATCCCCGCGGGCCAGGACCCCGAAAGCTTCCAGCCGCGTCCCCAGGACCTCGAGCGCGTCCGTGTGAGCGCGGCGGTGCTGCGCGTGGGAGTCGACTACGACCTGTGGCTCGACCGGCTGCTGCGCCAGTCCGGGAACGACCGCGTGCAGCGCGGCGCCGCCGGCCACATCGACGCTTCGCGTGACGTGGCGCTCCTCGATGTCCGCTCCGGCGGCATCGGTCCCGGCGACGGCCACGCCCACGGGCGCGGCAACCCGCACTACTGGCTCGATCCCGTCAACGCCGAGATGATCACCGCGACGATCCTCGAGGCGCTTGCCGGGCTCGATCCGCCGAATGCGAAAGCCTACGAGGCGAACCGCCTGAGATTCCTCGCGCAGCTCGGCATCCGCATCGAAGAGTGGAAGCGCCTGCTCGACAAGCCCCTGGTGCTGATCGCGTACCACGACACCTGGCCGTACCTCGCGCGCCGCTTCCGCCTGCGCTTCGTCGGCGTGATCGAGGCGCGGCCCGGCGTGGCCCCCAGCCCCGCGCACCTCGCCGCGCTCTCCCGCCAGGCAGGCGTCTCCGCGGTGGTGCGCGAGCCCCACGAGCCGCGGCGCGACGCCGAGTTCATCGCCGCGAAGACGCGCGCGCCGGTGGTGATCCTCGCCTCCGGCGTGGGCGCGGTACCCGAGGCGCGTGACTATCTCTCGCTCATCGACTACAACGTGCGCGCGCTGGCGCGGCTGCGATGACCGAGTTCCTGCTGCTGCCCGCGATCGCCTGCGTGGCGCTGGTCGGCATCCACGCCTACTTCGGCCTGCACGTGCTCCGGCGCAACGTCATCTTCGTGGACCTCGCCCTCGCCCAGGTGGCCGCGCTCGGGGCGACGGTCGCGTTCATGGCGGGCCATGCCCCGCAGTCGCTGCCCGCCCATGGCTACGCACTCGGGTTCACGCTCGCGGCCGCCGCCCTTCTCGCCTCGACCCGGGGCTGGTCGTCCCGCGTTCCCCAGGAAGCGCAGATCGGCGTGGTCTACGTGGTCGCCGCGGCCGCCGCACTCCTGCTGGTGGACCGCGCGCCGCAGGGCGCGGAGCACATCCGCCAGATCCTCACCGGCAACATCCTCACGGTGGGCTGGGAGGAGCTGCGCTGGTGCCTGCCGATGTACCTGCTCGTCGGCGTAGCGCATCCGTTCCTGCGCCTGCGCGAAGGTTGGCTCGCCGACTTCGCCTTCTACGGCGCTTTCGGGCTCGTGGTCACCAGCTCGGTCGCCCTCGCGGGCGTGCTGCTGGTGTTCGCCTTCCTCATCATTCCCGCGGCGATCGGCGTGCTGTTCGCCGCCACGTTCGCACGCCAGCTCGCCATCGCGTGGATCGTCGGCTCCGCAGTCGCGATCGCGGCGCTGGCGATCTCCTATGCGCTCGACCTGTCGACCGGCGCGACGCTGGTTTGCGCGTACGGAGCGGCGCTCGCGCTGGCCGGAATGGCGCGCAATCGCACGCGGCTCCTCGCCGTCTCGCGCTGGGGCATGGCGGCCGTGCTTGCCGCCTCCGCCGCGTGGCTGGTCGCGTTCCCGCGGGCCGACCAACCGGTCCTCGATGCGCTGGAGCGCACACTGCCCGCCGTGCGAAGCGCCTACATGGATGCGAAGGCGGCCGGCATCGCCGTCGACGCCGAAAACCATGCGCAGCGCTACCGCGACGAGTCCGCGCGCCTGCGCTCGCGGGAGGCCGAGCGCCGCTGGAAAGGCGAATCGCTCGACGAGGTCGAGGTGCGCCGCGTGGCCGCGTTCCTCAAGTCGTACAACGAGATGATCAACGGCGAGACGTTCGTGGTGCGTGAAGTGCGCGCCCGCGCCCGGGAGGCCCGGCGGTTCGCGATCGGCGCGGCGTTCCTGCTGGCCGCTATCGCTGTCGCGTGGCTGCCCAGCCGATGGCGGCGGAGAGCACCAGCAGCGCCGCCGCCAGGATGAACGGCGCGCCGGGCAGGTGCGCTTCCGATTCGGCGGCGATGAATGCCGCGAACACCTGGGTGAAGAGTGCCGGACCGAAGAGCCCCGCGGTCGCCACCAGGCTCGCGTTGGCGCCCTGCAGCTGTCCCTGCTCCGCCGGCGACACGCGCCGCGACATGAGCGACTGCAGCGCCGGATTGGCCAGGCCCCACAGCGCCATCACCGGGATTCCCATGAGGAACACCCGCCCATCGGCGGCGAGCCCGTAGATCGCGAAGCCCGCGGCGCCGAAAACGAGGCCCACGACGAGCGCGCGGCGCTCGCCCAGCCGCGCCACCACCGGCTTCACCAGCAGGCCCTGGACCACCATCGAGCACGCGCCCACTCCCGCGAGCATCAGTCCCACCTGCATCTCGTTCCACCCGTAGCGCAATCCCATGTAGAGGACCGTCACGCTGGGCAGCACGACGTGGGCGAGCTGCATGAGGAAGCTCGTGAAGGCGAGGCCCGAGAGCTCGGGGTGCGAGCGCAAGAGCGTGAGCGAGCCGATCGGGTTGGCCTTGCGCCACGAGAAGGCGCTGCGCCGGTCCGGCGGCAGCGATTCGGGCAGCACGAAGAACCCGTAGGCCGCGTTGGCGAGGGCAAGGGCCCCGGCGACCCAGAATGGCAGGCGGGCATCGACCTGCCCGAGGACCCCGCCCATGGCGGGGCCGATCACGAAGCCCAGGCCGAAGGCCGCGCCCACCATGCCGAAGCCCGCGGCGCGTTTTTCCGGGGCCGTCACGTCGGCGATGTAGGCGAACGCGGTTCCGAAGCTCGCGGCGGTGATGCCCGAGACCACCCGGCCGACGAAGAGCCAGGCGAGGTTGGGCGCGAGCGCCATCAGGAAGAAGTCCAGGCCCAGTCCCAGGCACGAGATGAGGATGACCGGCCGGCGCCCGAACCGATCCGACAGGGCTCCGACCACCGGCATGAAGAGGAACTGCATGAGCCCCCAGGCAGTGCCGAAGATGCCGAAGGTCTCGGCCGCGCGCGCGGTGTTGCCGCCCTCGAAGGCCTCGACCAGCTTGGGCAGGACCGGGATCACGATACCCATGGCGAGCACGTCGATCACCACGGTGACGAAGATGAACGCGATCGCGGGCCTGCCGCCCCCTGCAGCCACTTGGCATCCTCCCTATGGACTACCCGGTTGAATCTTCGCTTTCGCCCGCGAGTCTACGCACCATGACTACGAAACTCATCAATTCATTCAAGCGCGAGCTCGACCTGGGCGGCGAAAAATACACCGTGACCCTGTCACCGGAGGGCTTCAAGCTGGTGCAGAAGGGCAAGCGCAAGGGCATCGAGCTGACCTGGCAGGCGGTGATCGGCGGAGACGCCGCGCTCGCCACCGCCCTGAACGCGTCGCTCGCCGAGGGCCACCGGTCCTCGATGGGCCAGACCAAGCACTAGATAAACCCGCGGCAGTTCGCGGCACCGCAACGGCACGCAAGCTTGCCGTCGTGCTGGCTCTCGCCGTAATCGCACGTGAGCTCCTCGCCCTCGCGGATCGCGCGCCGGGCGTAGAACTCCGCGCGCTCGGTCGTGCAGCGAATGAACGTATTCGGGTCGCACGAGTGGTTGATGAAGCGAAAGCCGTGCTTCCAGCGCGTGGCATCGATCGCGTGCCGCTCGAGCTCCACGATCGCGACGATGCGCTGTCCCTTCGCGCGCCGGCGCGCCTCGCGCAACCCGATCGCCTCGCCTTCGTAGTCGCCGATCTTGGCGCGCGCCGCGATCGCCGTGCCCGCGAAGAGCCCCCGCCCCGTGAACCGGCTGCGGCCCACGAAAAGCGCGTCGTAGATTCGCCGCCATTTCCGCACTCCCGCATAATACGGGCTAGCCGGAGGCACGACGACCATGAAGAAGGCGGAACTGGAAAAGCTCAAGGGCAAGAAAATCGGCAGCGGCGGCCCCGCGGCCGATCGCTATGGGAAAGGCTCGGCCGAGCCGATGGATCGCCGCGAGCAGCGCGAGCGCGACCGCGAGTTGGGGCTCGTGCCCTTCGCCTGCAAGCTGCACGGCGACCTGGTGCGCGAGATCCAGAACGCGGCGCAGGCCCGCAAGGTGGGACTGAACGAGATCGCCGACGAGCTCCTCAGGAAGGGCTTGAAGGCGAAGTAGTCCCGAGCGCGGCGATCGCATCGAGAAGGCGCTTCGGCTCGACCGGCTTGGTGAGGTGCCCGTCGAATCCCGCGGCGAGCGCGCGGTCGCGGTCCTCGTCCTGCCCGTATCCGGTGATCGCGATCAGGAACGGGCGTCGCCCCCAGCCGTCGATCGCCCGGACACGGCGTGCCACCTCGTAGCCGTCAATGCGCGGCAATCCCACGTCCACGAGCATCACGTCGGGACGCTCGCGGATCGCCGTCGCCAAGCCCGACTCGCCGTCAGGCTCGGCGAGGACCCGATGCCCGTCGAACTCGAGCAGCATGCGCAGCGTTTCGCGGGCGTCATCGTTGTCCTCGACGACGAGGATGTCGCGCCCCACCCGCTCGCGCGCAGTCGCGTCCTCGGGCACAACCCGGGCGGGCGCCTCGATGGCGGGCAGGCGGACCACGAACTCGCTCCCCTGCCCCTCCCCCGCGCTGAACATCTCGACCCCTCCCGCATGCAGCTCCGCGAGGCGCCGCACGAGCGTGAGCCCGATCCCGAGCCCTCCGGAGGAGCGGTCGAGCGGGCGATCGCCCTGCACGAAGAGATCGAAGACCCGCGGTGCCAGCTCCGCCGGGATGCCGATGCCGGAATCGATCACGCGCAGCACCGCCTGCCCGCCCTGGCGCTTCACCGATACACGGATCGCGCTCCCGGGGGCGCTGTACTTGGCCGCGTTCACCACCAGGTTGGACAGGATCTGGTCGATGCGAACGGCGTCGGCATCCACCCAGGCCGAGTCCGCGTCGAGCACGATCATGTGGTTGTGCGAGCGCCCGGAGGTCGCGAGCGTCGCGAGCCCCTGTCTCACCACCGCCGCGAGATCCACGGGGCGTCGCTGCAGCACGATCTTGCCCATCACCGCGCGACCGGCGTCGAGCAGGTCGTCGGTCAGGCGCGCGAGGTGGGAGACCTGGCGGCTGATGATGCCGCGCGCGTTCTCCCGCACCGCGCCGTCGACCGCGGGGTTCTCGAGGAGCGCGGCGGCGTTGGAGATCGCCCCCAGGGGATTGCGCAGCTCGTGGCCGAGCATCGCGAGGAACTCGTCCTTGGCACGGTTGGCCGCCTCGGCGGAGGCCCGCGCCGCCTGCTCGCTGCGGTAGAGGTCCTCGCGCTCGGCGTCGCTGCGCGCGCGCTCCTGCGCCGACTCCGCCAGTGCGTGGGCCACATCCTGGATCTCGCGAATGTCGGTCTCCGGCGATCGCAGCGGCTCACGGGCGGCATTCAACGCGGCGTCGCGCAACTGCTCCATGGGCTGGCTGACACTGCGCGCGATGAGGAGCGCGGCGAGCGCCCCCAGCGCGATCGACAGCGCGATCCCGCCGCCGAAGGTGACGAACGAACGGCGCGCGGCCGCCTCGACGCCGGCCACCGGCAAGCCGACCGCGGTCACCCAACCAGTCTTGGGCTCGCGCGTGTAGGCGGTGAATACCGGGACGCCCTCGCTGTTGAGGGTCACGCCGGTGCCTTCCGCGTCCCCGCTCGCCATCATCGCCGCGAGCGTCGGCGTGAAGGGCGTCCCGAGGGTCTCCCGCGATGACACTGTGCGCGCCACCCGGATGCCTTTCGCGTCGGAAACGGCAACGACCCAGCCGCCAGGCACGCGCGTTCGCTCGAGCACCGCGAGGATCGCCGAAGGATTCACTATCGCGGTGAGCGCATGGCGCACCGTGCCCTCGTGCATCACCGGCACGCGGACGGGAAATCCCCAGTTGCCGAGCGGGCCCTTGGCGAGCGCGCCCACGACCGCGACCCCATCGCGGACCACGCGCGCGGCGGTCTCGGTCTCCAGCAGGGGCGGCAGGGGAGTACCCGCCGGGACGGCAGTATTGAGGAGTGGGCGCATGTCGCGATCGATGAGAATCACGGTATTCCAGCCCGGCTGCGTGGCGTGCACCCGCCGCGCACTGGCGTGGAACGCTTCGAGGTTCCCCTCGCGCAGCGACTCCGAGGTCGCCAGCGCCTCGAGCACCGAGGTCGTGCGGCGGATCTCGGCGTCCACCGTGATCGACAGCGCCCGCGCGACTTCGAGACCGGTACGCTCCGCCTCGTCGCGCTGCTGGACGTAAAGGACATAAAGGGCGATGCCCGACGTGATCGCCAGCGGCAGCAACCCCGCGGCGACCAGAAGCAAAAGGCGGCGGCGAAGGGGCACGCGTTTCATCTGGGAACGATTATCCCATGCCAGAATGCGCTTCCCATGCGCATGCAGCTTTCACTCCTTTTCCTCCTGGCAACCGCGATTCCCGCGCCGGCACAGCTGGTCGCGCCGCAGGGTTGGCGCAGGGAATCGTTCACCTTCCCCCTCCAGTTCGCACCCACGATTCCGTATGAGGGAACGGAAGAGGTGCGGTTTGCGCCCTACTGGAGCGAGTTCGGATCCGATCGCGGCTTCAGCTATGTGGTTCTCTGGGACATCAAGCGCCGCGCCTTCGAGCCCGCGGAGTTCGAGCGCGCGCTCAACGTGTACTTCGACGGCTTGATGGAGCAGGTGACTCGCGGGCGCAAGATCGCCGATCCAGGCACGGTCACCTCGACGGCGCTGCATCCGCTCGCCGCCCCCGAGGGCTGGCAGGAGGCCCTCGGCGGCAGGCTCTGGACCTGGAATGCGTTCTCCAAGGGCGAGGCGCTCACGCTCCACCTGGAGCTCGTGCATCGCGCGTGCGGCGCGGAGCGCACCCAGGTCCTGCTCGCCTTCTCGCGCGCGGCGCGGATCGCCGAGCCGTGGGGCGAACTGCGCGCGATCCGCCAGGCGACCGCCTGCTGATGGCGATCAAGGCGACGATCTTCAAGGCCGAGCTGCAGGTCTCGGACCTCGACCGCGGGCATTTCGCGACCCACGCGCTCACGCTCGCGCGCCATCCGTCGGAAACCGACGAACGCATGATGGTGCGGCTGCTCGCCTTCGCGCTCAACGCGGACGAATACCTGGAGTTCGGGCGCGGCCTGTCGGCCGAGGACGAGCCCGACCTGGTGAAGCGCGACCTGACCGGGGCGATCGAGCTCTGGATCGAGGTCGGATTGCCCGACGAGCGCGACGTGCGCAAGGCCTCGGGGCGCGCGCGCGAGGTCAAGGTGTACACCTACGGCGGCCGCAGCGCCGCCCTCTGGTGGGGGCAGAACCGCGCGGCGCTCGCGCGCCTCGGCAACCTCACGGTGATCGACATTCCCGAGAGCGTGACCGAGAGCGTGGGCCACCTCGCCGCGCGCAACATGCGCTTCGACTGCACCATCCAGGACGGCCAGCTGTGGCTCTCCCATGGCGAGGACACGCTGCATTTCGAGCCGCGGGTGTGCGAATGATCCGCGAGCGGGTGCTGCGTGCCCTCGCGCTCAACCGCGAGCCCGGATTCCACTTCGTCGGCAACCTGGTCGAGGTGTCGTTCGACAGCGTGGGCGAGCGCGGCGCGACGGTGAGCCTCGAGCCCGGCCCGCACTGCGTCGACGCCGACGGCCAGGTCAATATCGGGGTGATCGCGATGCTCGCCGACATGGCGCTGGCGGCCAGCATCCGCGCGCGGCGGCACCCCGCCACACGGCTCGCGACCGTGAGCATGGCGCTGCATTTCACCGGCTCGCGCCTTGACGGGAAGCTCGAGGCGGGCGGGGAGTTCGTGGCCGAGTTCGGCCCGGCGCAGTCGCGCCAGGACTTGGCGCGCGCGCGCATCCACGGCGCGGCGGGGGTCTGCGTGATCGCGCATGGCGCCTTCATGGCCCTCGAGCCGCCGCCGGGCGTCGCCCTGTTTCCGCTGCCGCGGGGGCCGCGCGCCGCGCCGCTCCTCGAGGCGAAGGACCTGAGCAACGAGGAGTTGCGCATCCTCGCGCGCGCCGACACGATGCTCGCGGAGGGTGAGGTCGATTTCCTGCGCCGGCTGCTGGGCTACGCGCCGCGGCGCACCAAGACGGGCGCGAGCTGCATCATGCCCAACGGCGCGCATGTCGCCAACCGGGTCGGGCACGTGCAGGGCGGCCTGCTGATGGGCCTGGCCGCCACCACGGCGTGCGCGGCGCTTCCCGCGAGCTGGATGCTGGCCTCGATCAGCGCATTCTTCACCAGCCCCGGGCAGGGAAAGGCGATCCGCGCGCGCTCCAAAGTGATCCACCACGGCCTCGCCACCGCGGTGGTGCGCACCGAGATCAACGGGCCCGGCGGGCGGCGCGTGCTCGAAGCGACGACGGCCCACACGCGCCGTTAGGGCGCAGCGCCCACCAGCCGCCAGGCCTTCACGTGGGCCACCGTCACGGCGGGCTCGCCTTCCACCATCTTCCAGTACTTCGCAGTGAACTCCGCGTTGGTTCCCTCGGGACGGATCAGCGTGCGCAGCGCCTCCACGAGGCTGCCGAAACCGTCCTCCGCCTCGCCCGCCATCCCCTCGGCCCACTCGTCCATTCGCGCGATGAGTGCCGAGAGCGCGCGGATCCATTCGAATTCGGGATGGTTCAGCACGAGGCCCAGGAACTCGCCGCTGGTCTCGATGCGCCCGTGCCCGCGCTCGTACTCGATGCGCTGCGCATCGAGCATCGCCTTGTGCAGCTCGAGGAGTGTGTGGCGCAGCTGCTCCACCCTCGCCGCCCGGCCTGCCTCCATCTCCGCCTCCCTCGTAGACCCCATTTTGACCCCGCCGCGGGATTTGCATTCCCGGCATCCCGCGCGCATGATTTTCCCCCACCCACCCCGCTCGAAGGAGGACCCCGATGGCCACCTATATCGTCCTCAGCACGTTCACGGACCAGGGAATCCGCACGGTGCGCGAGACCACCAACCGCGCCGACCAGGTGCGGGAAACCGCGAAGAAATTCGGCGTCACCGTCAGGGAGATCTTCTGGACCCTCGGCAGCTACGACGTGGTCACGATCTTCGAGGCGCCGGACGAATCCTCGATCACCGCGTTGAGCCTGGCGATCGGCTCGGCGGGCAACATCCGCACCCAGATGCTGCGCGCGTTCAACCGCGACGAGATGAATGCGGTGCTCGCCAAGATGACCCAGGCCAAGGTCGCGTTGCCCGCGTAGCGTTTCCTGCGGGTGACAAACGAGGGGCGCGCGAGCGCCCCTTTCTTTTGGGCTGCGAGCAACGATCGATCGGGGTCGAAGGCGCGTAGAATCATTGCTTGTGACTCACGGAGGAACATGATGAAGACCACTCTCATTTCGCTCGCGTTCGCCCTCGCCCTTGCCTTGGTGTCGGGCGAGTCCGAGGCGGCCAAGCGCTTCGGCGGCGGTAACAACGTCGGCAAGCAGCGCGCGACCCCCACCCAGAAGGAGGCCGCGGCCGCACCCGCCCAGGCGCCCGCCCAAGCCGCGCCGGCGTCTCCGGCGGCGCCCGCCCCGAAGCCCAGCTTCATGAGCCGCTGGGGCGGCATGCTCGCCGGGCTCGGCATCGGCGTGCTGCTCGCCTCGATGTTCGGCGCGCAGATGGGCCCGATCATCGGAATGATCCTGATGGTGCTGGCGGTCGCCGCGGTCGCGTTCCTGGCCTACCGGATGTTCGCAGGGCGCCGCACGCCGGCAACCTCGCCCGCATCCCCACCGGGATCGTCGCCGCAGTTCACCGGCATCGGCAGCCGCGTTGGCGCGATGGGCGCGCCCGAAGCGAGCGCCATGCCCGCGGGCGGTATCGCGGCCGCGTCCGCGGCGGCACGCCCCAGCTTCGAGGTCGAGCCGTTCCTGCGCGTGGCCAAGACCTCGTTCATCCGGCTCCAGGCCGCCAACGACTCGCGGGACCTGGACGACATCCGCGACTACACCACGCCCGAGATGTACGCCGAGATCTCGATGCAGGTGAAGGAGCGCGGCGACGCGCCGCAGCGCACCGAGGTGGTGAGCCTCAACTCCGAGCTCGCCGATTCGGCGATCGAAGGCGACTACGAGATCGCGAGCGTGCGCTTCTACGGCCTGCTGCGCGAAAACGACGCCGCCAATCCCGAGCCGTTCGACGAGGTCTGGCACGTGCGTCGCGACACCCGCGACCGCAAGGGCTCCTGGCTGATCGCGGGAATCCAGCAAAGCGCCTGATGCACCGGGCGGCGGCGGTCGCGGCCTTCTGGGCTTGCGCCGCCCCGCTCCTCATTTCCGCCGCCGACCCGGAGCCCGCCGCTCCCACGGCGCGCCCGAAGGTCGCCCTCGTATTGTCGGGCGGGGGCGCGCGGGGCCTTGCCCACATCGGAGTCCTCAAGGTGCTGCGCGACGCGCGCGTGCCCGTGGACCTCATCGTCGCCACCAGCATGGGCTCGATCGTGGGCGGCGCCTACGCCGCCGGCCACACGCCCGAGGAGATGGAGGCGCTGGTGCGCTCCGCCGACTGGGAGCAGATGTTCGCCGATCGCGCGCCACGGGAGTTCCTCTCGTTTCGCCGCAAGGAGGACGACCTGCGCCTCATCGGCAAGAGCGAGCTGGGGATCAAGCGCGACGGCTTGGTGTTGCCGCGCGGCGCCCTCGGCTCCCAGAACCTCGAGGAGTTCCTGCGCAGGATCTCGAGCCCGGCCAGCGACGCGCGCACGCTGAACGACCTGCCGATCCTGTTCCGCGCGGTGGCGACCGACCTCGTGACCGGCGAGCAGGCGGTGCTCGCCGACGTGCCGCTCACGGTGGCGATGCGCGCCTCGATGTCGGTGCCCGGCGCGTTCGCGCCCACCCAGGTCGAGGGCCGGCTGCTCGGCGACGGCGGCCTGGTCCGCAACCTTCCGGTCGAGGTGGCGCGCGAGATGGGCGCGGAAGTGATCATCGCGGTGAACGTCGGCACGCCGCTGCTCCCGCGCGAAGCGCTCGCATCCGCCTTCGGCGTCGCGCAGCAGATGATCAACATCCTCACCGAGCAGAACGTCGGCATCTCGCTCGGCCTCCTCCTGCCCGAGGACATCCTGATCTCGCCCGACCTGCGCGGCGTGACCTTCGTGGACTTCGATCGCGCCCCGGAGATGATCGCGCGCGGCGAGGCCGCGGCCCGGGCGGTGGCCGGGCGCCTCGCGGCGCTCGCGTGGGCGCCGCAGCGATACGCGGCCTGGGAGGCGGCCCGCACCCGGCGCTCGGCCTACCACGACCGGCCGGTGGCGAGCGTGCGAATCGAAGGCGCGCAACGCACCAACCCCGAAGCGGCGCGGCGCGAGCTGCGCGACCGCGCGGGCATCGTCGTGGGCTCCTCGGTGACCGACGAGCAGCTGGTGCGCGGGGCGCGCATCGTCCACGGATCGGGCGAGTTCGAACGCGTGGACGTGCGCACCCAGCTGGAGGAAGGCCGGCGCCATGTGATCGTCGACCTGGAAGAAAAGCCGTGGGGGCCGGATTACCTGCGGCTCGGCGGGCGCGCGGTGTCCGACTTCCAGACCGACGCGCGCTTCGCCCTCACGCTGCAGCACACGCGAACGTGGGTGAATTCGTGGGGCGCCGAGTGGCGCAACGAGCTCACGCTCGGCGACACGCGCCGCGTCTCCACCAGCTTCTTCCAGCCGCTCGGCGCCGGCAGCCCCTGGTTCGCCGAGGCCCTGGTCGAGAGCGTGAAGTTCAATTCCGACGTCTTCGACGCGGGCTACCGGCGCACCGACCGGATCACGCTCTCCACCAACCGCGCGGGAGCGGGCGTGGGCTTTCGGCTCGGCCATTCGGGCGTCGCGCGGCTGATCGGCGGCTACGAGCGCAGTCGCTCGACACCCCTCATCAGCAGCACCCTGGAGGGAACCACCAAGGACAGCGCGCGCTTCACGCGGGCGTTGCTGCGCTTCGACACGCTCGACGACGCGAACTTCCCGCGCCACGGCTACGTGGTGGAAGCCGGCGCGTCGTCGCTCTACTACAGCGACGCCCCCGACGACCCGGTGCAGACCTATCAGGTGGGCGTGCTCGCCCCCGTGACCTTCGGGCCGCTCACCCTCCTCGGGATCGCCAGCGCGGCGCGCTCGCGCGACGATCGCGGCGGCTTCAGCCTCGGCGGATTCCTCGATCTCAGCGGCACGCCGGTCGGCGCGGTGAGCGGCTCGCAAGCCGCGATCGTGGCGGGCCTCGCCTACTACCGCCTCGGAGAGCTGCTGCCGCGCGCCATCGGCCGCAACATCTATGCGGGCATGTCGCTCGAGGCTGGCAACGCGTGGCAGCGCAAGTCCGACATCCACTACGGCCGGGTGAAGAAGGCGGGCTCGATCTTCCTCGGGCTCGACTCGATCATCGGCCCGATGTATTTCGCGTGGGGCCACACCTTCGGCGGGGACTCCGCGTTCTACCTGTTCCTCGGACGCCCCACCGACCAGCTGAGCGGACGCTAGAAGCGGTACTGCACGCCCGCGCTCAGCACGCGCGCATCGAACTCCCCGCCCGTCAGGTCATCCCCCAGCTTGCGATACTCGTTCCATTCCAGGCGCAGGCCGAATCTCGGGGTGAGGTCGGCCATCGCGCCGATTCCGTAGACCATTCCTGAAGTCCGCTTGGTCTGCTCGCTCTCGCCGCCGCTTACGAAGATCGAGCCGTCGCCGGAGTACGACGCCTTGGTGCGCGCGGCGAGGATTCCGAGGCGGCCGAACGCGGTCCAGCGTTCGCCCAGCGGGAGGAGTCCCAGCACGCTCAGCTCGGCGCCCGAGCTGCGGATGCGATTGGTGAGCGTACCTGCGGGAAGTACCGTCGAGCGCAGCTGGTAGCGCCCGAGGTCGACATACGCGAGCTCGGCAGCGAAATTGCGGTGGAAGCGATATCCGCCGTAGACGCGGTACGCGGTGTCCTTGTCGTCGAACGACGTGCTGGCGTCATCGAACCCGAGATCCAGCAGCTGCTCGTTCTGGCGGCCCGCGCCGAACGAACCTTCGGCCTGGCCGATGGAGCCGCCCGCGTACCACTGGGCGTGCGACGGAATGCTGGACGCGGCGAGCGCGATGGCGAGAAGCGGGAGGGAAATTTTCATTTGTGAGGCTCCTGTTGAGAAAGGGAGGAAGGATCAGATCGGCATGAACGGAATCAGGAATGCGCGTTCCACCAGCCAGCCGAGCGAGATGATCGCGATCAGCGCGGAGCCGGCTCCGAGGGCCACGCGCCGATAGCCGCTGCGGCCGCGTGCGAGGAAGGCGAGCGGAACAAACACGGCGACCACCGCGAGCTGTCCGATCTCGACGCCGAGGTTGAAGCCGAAGAGCGACAGCGCGAGGGCCGAAGCCGGCAGCTGCAGGTCGATCAGCACGCTGGCGAAGCCGAAGCCGTGCAGCAGCCCGAAGACTAGCGCCACGATCCAGCGGCGCCGCGGCAGGAAGGCGACGAGATTGTCGAGGGCGGTGAGCAGCACCGAGGCGGCGATCGCCGCCTCCACCCAGCGTGACGGCAGCCTCGCGATGCCGAGCGTCGCAAGCGACAGGGTGATCGAGTGCGCCACTGTAAACGCGGTCACGATGCCCGCGACCTTCAACAGCGTGGGACCCAGCTCGCCGGCGGGTTCCCAACGGCCGGCCTTGCGGATCAACACGGCGGGTAGGAGCAGCGCCAGGAGGAAGAGGATGTGGTCGACACCGGTCGCCATGTGCTTGATGCCGTCGGCCACGAACGCGGCGAATTGCTGCGGACGGGAAGCCTCGCGCGCCGCGAAGGACTGGGCGGGGCGATCCGCGGAGAAGATCGCACTGCGCACTTCCTGGCCGAGGTCGAGGTTCATCAGGCCGCGGTGCTGCGCATCGCGCTCGAAGAGCAGGCGGTATTCGACCTCGAGCGCGCGTGCTTCGCCGGGGCAGCTCCCCTCGAGCGTCATCACCGCGTAGGCACCGTCGCTGTGGTCGTCCACGAGGTGGCGCGCGGCGGTCAGCCTGCACGCGGCGCCATCGGACTTCAGCGTGAGCGCGCCGAGCGCATAGGCCGCGATCTCGCCGTGGCGCGCCCGCACCTCGCCCCATGTGATCGCACCGTCGCCGTCGGCATCGAGGGAGAGCGCGAAATCCAGGTCGCGCAGGGCGATATCCCATTGACCGGTGACCGAGGTGCCCCGGACCTGGAGGGTGAGGTAGCTGTCGCTCGCCTTGTGCGCCGCGGCGGCGCAGCTCGCCAGCAGCAGGAGGGCCGCGACCCAGGCCCTCACGCGCGCTCCAGCGCGGCCAGCAGGCGGGCGATGGATTCGCCCTGCAGGCGGGAGCTTCGCGCCCAGGCCACGATCTCGCGCACCGAGCGCGAATCGCGCGCCGCCAACGCGGCTTCGAGCGCAATGCGCGCATCGGCGGGCTCCCTCTGGGACTTCCAGTTCTCGAGGGCGAGCGCGAGCGCCTCGGAGGAATCGCCGGTGACATGCAACGCGAAGCGCGCCTCCTCGCGCAAGTGGACGCGGTCGCCGCGCGCGCGCGCGGCCGCGAAGCGCACCGCGAGCACGCGCGTCTTCTCGGCCGCGTTGGCCGCACCTGCGGCACGGGCGGCGAGCACATACCGAAGCAGGAGTGAGTCCACGGCCGTGTCGGGTCCGATCAGGCGCAGGACCTCGCGCGGACGCTCCTCGTCGAGCAGGAAGTCGGCATAGGCGGCGATCGCATAGGCGTCATCGGGATCCAGCGCGAGTGCCGCCCTGAAGGAACGCTCGGCGGTTTGCGCCTGCGAGGTGCGTTGCGCAAGCTCCGCCTGCAGCGTCCTCGCCCACGCGGCGACGCCGGACTGGGAGCCGGGCGTTGCGTCGAGGACCGCCGTGAGCCCGGACAGCGCCTCCTCGGCCCGGCCGCTCGCGCCATCGACCGCCGCAGTGCAGGTGACGTGTATCAGCGGGGGCGCAAGTGCGGCGAGCCGGGTGCAGCTTTGCCTCGCCGCGGCGAGGTCGCCGGTGACCTGCTGCACGGTGGCGAGCGTGAGCCACGCCTGGGCGTTGCGCGGATCGCGCGCGAGGGCGCGCTCGAGGTCGGCGCGCGCGGGTGTGAATTCATGGGTCGACTGTCGAATCGTGGCACGCAGGACCAGGACCGCTACCGGCGCCTCGGCCTCGTTCCACCACGGGGCAAGCGCTGCCTGGGCCCGGCCGAGCTGGCGCGGGTCCGAATCGCGGCGTCCCTTCTGGACGTAGAAAGTGGCGAGGCGCATCGCGGCCTCGAGGTTGCGCGGCTCGCGCGCGAGCGCAGAACGCAGGTCGCGGGCGAGTTGCTCGCCCGCATCCGCGGTCTTCGCAACGCTACGCTCGAGGACCACGTGGTCATCGAGCGGGACGTGCGGGGCTCCGACTGCCGGGACTGCACACGCCAGCAGCAGGCGTGCGCAGCCACGGATCATCCACTGCATGGCGTTCAGGTCCCGGCAGGATTCGGGGCCAAGCCGTTGGCGCCGTTCGGCGAGCCCGGCAGCGGCGTCCTCAGGTACGGGAAGGCGTTGTCGAACTGGCTGTCTTCAACCAACACGCCGTCGGTGTACGGAAAATCCGCGCTGGCGGGTTTCCCGGGGCCGGGAGGCAGCAGGTATCCCATCGCGACGCGCAGCTCGATGTCGACCACGTCATCTCCGGGCCGGCGTCCATTGGGGAATCCCGCCGGATCGCAGCCGGGGTTGGCCAGCACCAGGGCACCGTTCACGAAGCACAACGCCGCGCCGAGGCTGTTCTGCGCGCCCTTGGGGGTCGCCGGCAGCGCGGTGTTGAGGCGGATCATCTCGGACGGAGTCACATTGGCCGGCTTGTTCACGTTGGGGACGCCGGTGAGGAATGCGGCCACGAGGTCGGTGCGCGGGAACACGGTGGGCGCTTTCACCCCGGCCGACCCGAACAGCAGCTCGAGCAGCGCCGGCAGGGTGGGGTTGGTCACGTAGTCGGCGAATTGCCCGTCACTGCCCGGCTCGCTCAGGTTCCACTTGTCCTTGTCCTTGAGCCCGATCACGAGCTCGTTGACGAGCGGCATCCCGAGGCGCGACACCTGCACCAGGTTACGGTCGCGGACGACGCGCCCCAGGGGCACGTCGGAGACCAGGCGCGAGCGCGGCAGGCTCGCCGTGCTCCACACGCCGATCACCGGATCGTTCGCGCTCTTCACGCAGCTGATCGGCAACTCGAGCGCGATCGAGGTGATGTTCTTGCCGGCGGTCGAGTTGGTCGAGCCGCTGCGGCTGCCGATGATGCGCGGGACGGAAATATTGACGAGGTCGAAGATCTCGCCCAGGTTCACCCCGAAGCCTTCCTTGCGCTGCCCGACGAACATGCGCCCGGGCGTGGAGCAGCCCGGGATCACGACTCCGTAGACGTGCTTGGCGGCGTAGCCCGCGTAGTCGGGAATGGATTTGTTGCCGATGTTGTCCACCGGCTTCTGGAACTCCGCGGCTCCGCCGGCGAGGTTCACCAACTGGTTTTTCTGGTCCTGGCGGCGCGGGCCGCGCACGACGTTCACCGAGTAGCTCTCGCTCGCATTGAGGGATGGCGGATTGACTTCCGTGATCTGCCCGGAGTTGATCAGGGGGATCGCGACCATCTTGCCGCCGACGTTCAGCGCGGTGTTCTTGAGGTTGTAATTGAAGCGGAACTGGAACGTGAGGTCCTCGTTGCCGTCCCCCGTGTTGTCGATGTGGATCTCGTAGACCGCGTCCGGGTCCATCGTGAAGTAGTTGGGCCCGCCGAACGGGTCCTGGAGCGGGATGTAATTGGCGATGACGGTCACGAAATCGGAGCGGCCCGGCTCATAGCTCTTGAAGGCGTAGACGTCGGTACCGTCGACCTTCGGGTACTGGGTGATCATCGGCGCCTCGCGATGGCTGGACGCGAGGGCATGGGGAACGAACACGGTGAGGAGGGCGGCGCTCAAGGCAGCGGCCAGGGGTCGGATGGGATTCGGCAAGTGGATTCTCCGTCAAGGGTGGATCGGGGTCGGTCAATCGACATACGGGCGGGGTAGATCGATTGGATTCATTTATGTCCGGTCTCGAACCAACGGTATGTAAGTGCGGTCCGACAGGCTCGAAAATAGAAACCGGCGAAAGCCTCATCCAGTCGTGCGCGTCTCGCGTACACCTCGCAATGCCTCCCCGACTCGTCGATACCCGCGTCCAAGACTCGCCTGCACACCCCGCGCTGCAGCCCGAAGGGTCGCGCGCGCCGGATCTGGCCGCATGCGTGGCGCGGATGGCCGCGGGCGATCAATCGGCGCTGGCACGGATCTACGACGAGACGGTGAGCCGGGTCCACGCGCTCGCCTATCGCATGCTCGGCAGCACGCCGGCCGCGGAGGAGGTCGTCTCCGACGTCTATTTCCAGGCGTGGCGAACCGCGGCGACCTACGACGCCGGCCGCAGCGCCGTGCAGACCTGGCTGCTGGTCATGTGCCGCAGCCGTGCGCTCGACGCGCTGCGCGCCCGCCACCCCCAGTCTCCCGGGATCGAGGGATTCGATCCCCCGGCCGAGGCATGCGATCCCCAGGACCTGCTCGAATCGGCCGAGCGCGGTTCACGCCTGCGCGAGTGTATGGAGGCCCTCGCACCGGTGCAGCGCCAGCTGGTCGCGCTCGCGTTCTATCGCGGCTATAGTCACTCCGAGATCGCCACGTTCGCCCAGTTGCCGCTGGGAAGCGTAAAGAGCCACATCCGCAGCGCGCTGCGCAAGATGCGCGCAGCGCTGGACGGCGAAACGCATCACTGAGACCATGCCCAACCGACACGATCCCGTCATTCCCATCGACATGGAGCCTCGTATCCTCGATGCCCTTTCGACGGACGGCGCGCCCGCGCCCTCACCGCAGCTGCGCGCAGCCGTGCTGGCGCGGGTGGCGCGTGAAGTCCGCGACGGCGAGGCGATCGTCACCACGCGCAGCCACGAAGACTGGAAGCCGTTCGCTCCGGGAGTGGAAGCCAAGGTGCTCAGGGACGACGGACGCACGCGAACGTGGCTCGCCCGCATGCAAGCGGGCGCCACCCTGCCGGCGCACGATCACCCGGGCGACGAGGAGTGCCTGGTCGTCGAGGGCAGCGTCATCCTGGGCGATGTGCTGATGCGGGCGGGCGACTACCAGATCGCGCGCAAGGGAACATCGCACGGAGAAATCCGCTGCCCGGGCGGCTGCGTGCTGATGCTGCGCTCGCCGTCACCGCAGGCCGCCTGAAGTGGAACGTGGCGTGGAAGAGGGTCAGCCCGGTGGCTTGCCCAGGAAGTCCTGCTTGCCCACCTCGACCCCGTTGTGCCGCAGGATCGCGTAGGCCGCCGTCACGTGGAAGAACACGTTTGGCAGCAAGTGGTGCAGGAGGTAAGGTAGGCCCTGCATGGACTTGGTGGCCGAGCGCGACTGCCAACTCACGGTGCGATCCTCGGAGCCGTCGATCTGTTCGGGCTTGAGGGTCTGCAGGTACGCGATCGTCTTGCGGGTGCGCGCGACCAACTCGGGAATCGTCGCCTCGGTGTCCTCGTAGGCAGGGGGCTGGACCTGCGCCAGTCGCGACATTCCGCCCTTGGCCGAGTCGGAGGCGAGCTGCACCTGCCGGGAGAGCGGGAACATGTCCGGGTAGAGGCGGCTATTCACCAGCACCGAGGCGTCGAGCTTCTTCGCGTCCGAGTGGGCCTGCGCCTTTTCGAGGATGTCCGCGAGGCTGGAGAGGGCGCGAACTACGGTCGGGATGCTCGCCTGGTACATCGAGATCTGCATGGGAAAGTCCTCGGGTTGTCTCGTCCAAGAGTAACCGAAAGGACTATGGGGGGCGCGAACGCCTTCCATACGCCGGGCGTCTAATCCCCAATCCCCCCTATCACCATACCGAGGAGACGACCATGGGATTTTTCGACAGACTTCTGGCCAAGCGGCCGACGACCGGAACGGATTACCTGCCCGCCACCGCGGGTACGGCCGTGACGAAAGCGCAGGAACTCGGCACGACGCTCGCGAACCGCGCCGGCGCGGTCTACAAGCAGAACCCGAAGATGATCAAGACGATCGCCAGCGGCGCCCTGCTGATTGCCGCTGCGGCCTTCGCCAAGAAAAAAGGCTATATGTAAGTCAGTCCGAGCCCGCATCCGCAAGGAAGCGGGCGAGCGGAACCTGGGCGATGAGGGCGGCGAACCAGATCGCGTAGCCCTCGCCCGAAGGATGGAGCCGGTCCGGGCAGTAGTACCGGGCCGGCTCTTTCACGAACGGGTCGTCGTGCGGCTCGCGGAAAAGATCCACGAACGTCACGTTGAGTTCCTGCGTCACGCGCTTCACGGCGGCGTGCACGCGCACCGCATGCCAGGTCACGATGCGCGACAGGGGGCGCAGGAAGAACGGCGCGATGCTGAAGTTGTGTCCCGGCATCAGGATCACGTTGGGGCTGAGGCTACGCGCACCGGCGATGGCGGCACGCAGGTCGGCTTCCACCTTGTCGACCGGCCGGAACTCGAGCACGTCGTTGCCGCAGGCATGGATGAGGACGAGGTCGGCTGAGGCGATGTCGAGCTTCGCGAGCTGGTCGACCACGTGGCCGATGCGCGCACCAGACCGGGAAACGTTGATCACGCGGGCGTAGGGGTAGGCGGCCGCAAGGCGCCCCGCCGTGGACTCGCCCGGAAGCGCGCCCACGCCGAACGCGGTGCTGTCGCCGGCGATCACGATGGTGCGGCGGCAGGTCTCGGGCGTGGACTGGTGGGGACGGGTCCGCGCGACGATGCGCTTGGAAAACCGGATGCGAGAAACGTACAAGCCCATGACGATCGCTGTCGGCATGAGCAGGGCGGCCAGGAAGAGGTAGAAGAGCCACATATAACAGTCACGTTGCGCCCTCCCCCCGCCCTTCGCCATCGGTTGGGCGCGAGTTTGCCTGTAGGATGATTTCGATAACTGCCGTCGGCAAAGAGCCACCCCAATGCCCAAAAACCCCGATTTACCCCCTCAAAATGAAGGCTTTGCCGCGCTCGGGCTCGATCCCCGGATCGTCTCGGCGCTCACCGCGCTGGGCTACGAGGAGCCGACCCCGATCCAGCAGGAAACGATCCCACCCCTCATCGCCGGGCGGGACCTCCTGGGCCAGGCGGCCACGGGAACCGGCAAGACGGCGGCGTTCGCGCTGCCGATCCTGCAGCGGATCCTCAACGAGGGCCGCGGCGAGGGGCCGGTGGCGGTGGTGCTCGTGCCCACGCGCGAGCTCGCCATGCAGGTGGGCGAAGCGGTGCACCGCTACGGCAAGGCGATCGGCGTCCGCGTATTGCCGATCTACGGCGGGCAGCCGATCGGGCGCCAGCTGCATGCACTGCGGGCCGGCATCGACGTCGTGGTGGCTACGCCGGGCCGCGCACTCGACCACCTGCGCCGTGGCAGCCTCGCGTTGGGCGGGGTGCGCGTGATCGTTCTCGACGAGGCCGACGAGATGCTCGACATGGGCTTCGCCGAGGACATCGAGGCGGTCCTGAAGGAAGCGCCGAAGGAGCGCCAGACGGTGCTCTTCTCCGCGACGATGCCGCCGCGGATCGAGGCGATCGCCAAGCGCAACCAGCGCGACCCGGTGCGCATCCGCATCGCCAAGGCCGCGGCCAAGGCGGGCGAGGCGCCGAAGGTGCGCCAGCAGGCGTACCTGCTTCCGCGCAGCGCCAAGATGGAGGCGCTGGTGCGCATCCTCGACCTCGAGTCCCCCGCCGCGGCGCTGGTCTTCTGCCGCACGCGCACCGAGGTCGACGAGCTCACCGAGACGCTGAACGCACGGGGCTACCAGGCGGAGGCGCTGCACGGCGGCATGACGCAGGAGCAGCGCGACAAGGTGATGAAGCGCGTGCGCTCGGGCGCCGCCGAGCTCCTGATCGCCACCGACGTCGCGGCCCGCGGCCTCGACATCGAGCGCCTCACCCACGTGATCAACTACGACCTGCCCAACGCCCCGGAAGCCTATGTGCACCGCATCGGGCGCGTGGGCCGTGCGGGACGCGAGGGTGTCGCGATTACCCTGGTCGAGCCGCGCGAGCACCACCAGCTGCGCAACATCGAGCGCATCACCCGGCAGTCGATCGAGATCGCCAAGGTCCCGACGGTCGCGGACCTGCGCACCCGCCGCCTCGAGCTCACGCGCGCGGGCCTCCGCGAGGCGCTCCTCGCCGACGACAGCGAGCATTTCCGGGTGGTGGTCGATGCCCTCTCGGGCGAGTTCGACCCGGTGCAGATCGCGATGGCCGCGGTGAAGCTCTACCACGAGGCCACGGTCGGCGACTCCGAGGACGCCGACAAGGTGATCCCCGAGCTGGCGATCCCGCAATCCAAGGCACCCGGAAAGAAGAAGCGCACCGATGCCCCCTACGGGCTCGGCGGGGGCGGCAGCAGTGGCGCTCGCCGGGGCGGCGGCGACATGGCCCGGATCTTCATCGGCGCCGGCCGCGACGCAGGCGTGCGGCCGCAGGACCTGGTGGGTGCGATCGCCAACGAGGCGGGTGTGGCGGGCGCGCTCATCGGCGCGATCCAGATTACCGAGCGCTACGCGCTGGTCGAAGTGCCCGAGGACGTCGCGCAGCAGGTGATCAACGCCCTCGGCAAGAGCTCGATCCGCGGAAAGAAGGTCCAGGTCCGGCGCGACAAGGCCGACTAGCGCGCCCTGCGGCTAGTGGATCGGGAAATTTCGAGCTCGGTTCGCACCCGCGCTTCAAGTCGCGAGCGCGGTCAGGGCATCGCCACCGCCGGTCAGGACACGGACGCGCTTGAAGCCCGCCTTCTGAAGCTCGTCGGCAAGCCACGCGGCGCTCGCTTCGTTGGGGCAGGTGCAGAAGGTCACGACGATTCGCTCGCGGGCCTCGGGCGGCAGTAGCGACACCACGGAATCGCCGCGGAAATCGACAGCCCCGGGAAGCGTGCGCGGGTCCTCGTCGCGGGCGAGCGTCGAGCGCGCATCCACCAGGACCACGTCGGGATCCACGAGGCGAAGCGCAACCAACTCCTGCGGGCTGATGCGCACCGCGCGGTAGAGGCGCTTGAGGTGCGCGCGGTGCGCTGCCTTCAGGCCCACGTACAGCGCGAGGAGTGCGCCCATCACCGCGAGCGACCAGCCGCCGATGTCGGCCATGCCATCGATCAACTTCTGCACCTCGCGGCTGAAGATCATGCCGGCACCGACGTAGGCTCCGCACCACGCGAGCGCTCCCAGCGAATCGAAGCCGAGGAAGCGGCGGTACGGCAAGCCCATCGCCGCGGCCGTGGGGATCGCCACGGCCGATACCCCCGGGATGAACTTGGCCACGAGCAGCAGGGGGGAGCCGTGCCGCGCGATGAGGTCGTCGGTGCGGCGCACGCAGGTGTCCGGCGACAGCGACAACCGGCATATGACGCCAAGCAACGCCCGTCCACGCAAGCGTCCGGCGAGAAACCACGCATGGTCGGCGATGACGCACGCGGCCATCGCGCACGCCAGCACCAGCTCGGCACGCAACACCCCGGCCTCAGCGAGCGCGCCCGCGGCCACCAGCAGGGGTGCAGCGGGCAAGGGCAGGCCGGCCTGCTCGACCAGCACTGCCAGGAACACCAGGGCGAGCCCCCACTGCGCGAGCAGATCCAGCGGATTCAGTTCTTTTCGTCCTTGAAACCGATATGCCAGTGGGTTCCGTCGCAAAACGGCTTGTTCCTGGAGGCCCCGCAGCGGCAAAGCGTGTAGTGCTCCGAAGAAGCTCCCTCGCCCAGCTGCTGGTCGAGCAGCGTGATCCCGCCGGTAATCGCAAGGGGACCGTCCTTGGTGACCGTAACCAACGGGGCCCGGTCATGATCGCGGTGCTCGACACCGTCGACCGAGTAGCTGAGAGCGCCCGAAGGGCACTTTCTGATCGTGTCGATGATTTCCCGTGCGGTCGCCCCGTCAGGATCGATCCACGGATCATCATTCATCCTGAACACTTGTTTCAGATTGTCGGTGCAGTAGCCCGCATGGGAACAAATGCCGCGGTTGTCGTGGACCGTTATGTGCTTTCCCGCGTAGTTGAAGCGTTTGTCCAACGACCCGTCCGCCAGTTTCTTGTCGGTGAAGCCGACCCTGATGTGGCTGCCATCGCAGAAGGGTTTGTTATTCGATCGGCCGCAGCGGCACAACGCAACCCCGGTTACCGTGGAACAGGATTCGCCGTTGGATTTTTCGATCCTGGGAATGACGCGCGGCGTCGGATCGTTGATCAGGTAATACGGCCCATCTGGAAGGCTGGCGATTTGGGTGGTGCCTGTGCTCATTTTAAATTCCCATGCTTGTCGATGGCGCCCACGGCGGGGACCTCGTAGGCCCAGGGCCTGCGGGCGCGATCGCGTTCACGAAACGCATCGATCGCGTCACCCTGGCCGAGCGTGAGTGCGATCTCGTCCATGCCCTCGAGCAGCATCTGGCGCAGGTTGCCGGGCGCGGTGAACGTGAATCGCGTGCCCCCCGGCGACGTCACTGTGAGAGCGTCCAGGTCCACGGTGACCTCGCCGTGGCCCGACAAGGCTTCGACTTCCGCGACGATCGAGCGCACGTCCTCGACCGGCAGCTCGACCGGCACGATCCCGTTGCGGTAGCAGTTGTTGAAGAAGATGCCGCCGAAGGACGGCGCGATCACCGCACGGAAGCCGAACTCGCGCAGCGCCTTCGGCGCTCGCTCGCGTGACGACCCGCAGCCGAAGTTGCGATCGGCGAGCAGGACCTGCGCGCGGTCGTACGGCGGCTGGTTGAGGATGAAGTCGCCATTCGGGCGCCCGTCCTCGAGGAAGCGCCAGCGATGGAAGAGGTGCGCGCCGTAACCCTTCGCGTCGGTTCCGCCGAGGAAGAACGTCGGGATGATCTGGTCGGTGTCGATGTTGATGCGCATCATCGGCGCGGCCACCCCGGTCACCTGGCGAAGAGCTTCCATTACTCTCGATCCCCCCGCGCATCGGCAATGCATCCGGCGATCGCCGAGGCCGCGACCGTCGCGGGGCTCGCGAGATGGGTGCGCGTCCTGGGACCTTGCCGGCTCTCGAAATTGCGGTTGGTGGTGCTGACGACCCGCAGGTCGGCGAACCGGTCGTCGCCGATGTGCCCGCAAAAGCCGCACGCCGACTCGTGCCACTCGAACCCGGCCTCCTTGAAGATGCGGTCGAGGCCTTCGGCTTCGGCGGCGTGCTTGACCGGCGTCGAACCCGGCACGCAGACGGCCTGCACGCCGGCTTTCACTTTTCGGCCCTTCAGAACCGCCGCGGCCACACGCAGGTCGGAGAGCCGCGCGTTGGTGCACGAGCCGATGTAGGCGACATCGATCGGTAGTCCCCGCAACGCCGTGCCCGGCTCGAGCTTCATGTAGCCCAGCGCCTTTTCCGCGAGCGTGCGCGACTCGCTGTCCGCGGCCTGCGACGGATCGGGCACGCGCCCGTCGATCGGGAGCACCTGCTGCGGGCTGATGCCCCAGGTGACCTGGGGCTCGAGGCGGTCGCAGTCGACCGTGACCTCGCGGTCGAACGCGGCGCCTTCGTCGCTCGCCAGCGTGCGCCAGTAAGCGACCGCCGCGTCCCACATCGCGCCCTTCGGCGAGAACTCGCGGCCCGCGAGGAACTCGATCGTCGAATCGTCGGGCGGCACGAACCCGTACTTGCACGAGAACTCGATCGACATGTTGCAGATCGTGAGGCGTCCCTCGATCGGAAGCGCGCGGATCGCGGAGCCCGCGAACTCGGTCGCATAGCCGATGCCGCCCTGCGCGCCGATCTTCCCGATGAGGGCGAGGATCATGTCCTTGGCGTACACCCCCTCGCGCAGGCGTCCCTCGAAATTCACGCGCATCGTCTTCGGCCGGCCCTGGGCGAGCGCCTGGGTGGCGAGGACATGCTCGGCCTCGGACGCGCCGATTCCCCACGCGAGCGCGCCCACCCCGCCCACGGTGCTGGTGTGGCTGTCGCAGCAGACCAGGGTCGCGCCGGGAAACGCGATGCCGAGCTCGGGCGCCACCACGTGCGCGATGCCCTGGCGCGGATCGTTGTAGTCGATGAAATGAAAGCCCCAGTCGCGCGATGCCTTGCGGGTGGTCTCGATCATGATCGGCCCGCTCTTCGACGCCGAGTCGTTGGGCCCGCGGCCCGGCCGGGTCGAGATGAGGTGCTCGATCACGGTGAATACCTGCCCGCGGCTCATCGGCTTGCGTCCCGCCTCGGCGAGCGCGCGCACCGCCTGGCTTCCCGAAAGCTCGTGCAGAACCAGGCGATCGACCTGCAGCAGGTCGGCGTCATCGCCCAGCTTTGCGATGACGTGGTCGTTCCAGACTTTGTCGAGGAAGGTGCGACTCACGCGTACTTCTTCTCCAGCGCCTGGTACTTCGCCGCGTCGAGGACCTTCTGGCGCTCGGCGAACATCATGAGCTTCGCTTCGATCCCGGTGATCGAGCCTTCTTCGTGCAGGTGGCGCAGGACCTCCTGCATCGCGAGCAGCGACGCCTGGAGCGCGGCGTTGGCGTAGCAGATGACCGCGTAGCCGGCCTTCGCGAGCTCCGCGCGCGGCAGGAGCGGCGTCTTGCCCCCGATCACCATGTTGCAGAGATGGATCCCCGGCACCTCTCGCGGGATGGCGAGCAGCTCCTCTTTGGTAAGCGGGGCCTCCACGAACAGGAAGTCGGCGCCCGCCTCCTGGTAGGCGCGGGCGCGATCGAGAGCGGCCTCGAACCCCTCGACCGCGCGCGCATCGGTGCGCGCGAGGATCATGAGGTCGCGGTCGACGCGGGCGTCCACCGCCGCCTTGAGCTTCGAGACCATCTCGTCCTTCGGGATCACGTCCTTGCCCTCGAAGTGGCCGCAGCGCTTCGGATAGGTCTGGTCCTCGAGCATGATGGCATTCGCCCCCGCGCGCTCGAGCAGCTTCACGGTGCGGCGCGTGTTGATGGCGTTGCCGAAGCCGGTGTCCGCGTCAGCGAGGATCGGGATGTTCACGGCCTCACGCACGGCGCCCACGTGGGCGGCGAGCTCGGTCACCGAGACCAGCCCGATGTCGGGCACGCCCAGGTAGGTGTTGGCGACGGCCGCGCCGCTCACCATCATCATCTCGTGGCCCGCGGCTTCGATCACGCGCGCGGCGAGCGCGTTCGCCGCGCCCGGCATGATGTGCCCCGCGCCCGCCACCAGCTTGGCGCGCATCACCTGGTTGAGGGTCTGCTTCATTCGATTTTCACCTTGGCCTTCTCGGCGATGTTCTTCCACCGGGCGACGTCCGCGCGGACGACCTGCATCATCTCGTCGGGGCTGCCGCCGACCGCGGTCGTGCCTTCCGCCTCGAATTTCTCGGCGATGCTCTTGTGCCGGAGCACCTCGTTCAGCTCCCGGTTGAGGTAGGCGACGACGTCGGCGGGCATGCCCTTCGGTCCCGCGACGGCTTTCCAGTCGACCACGTCGTAGCCGCGGAATCCCTGCTCCTCGAAGGTCGGAACGTCAGCGAGCGTCGGCATGCGCCGCGTGCCGGCGATGCCCAGCCCGCGCACCTTCGCGCCCTTGATGTGGGGCCCCGAGAAGGTCGCGCTGGTGAGCATCATGTCGACCTGCCCGCCAAGCACATCGGTGAACGCCTGCGACGAGCCCTTGTACGGCACGTGCACCAGCTTGATGCCCATCACGTAGGCGAGCTCTTCCATCCCCAGGTGTGCGATCGAGCCTACGCCCGCGGAGCCGTACGTGAACTTGTCGGGGCTTCGTTTCGCAGCCTCGAACAGGTCCTTGGCGTTCTTGAAGGGCGAGGCGGAACTGACCAGCAGCACCACGGGATCGCGCGACACCATGATGATCGGCTGCATGTCGGCGATCGCGTCGAACGGCAGCTTGCTCACGGCGGCCTGGATCGGATAGGTGCTCGACATGTTGAGCAGCGTGTAGCCGTCGGGCGGCGACTTGAGGACGAAATCCGAACCGATGTTGCCGCCCGCGCCGGTGCGGTTCTCCACCACCACGGGCGTGTTGATGCGCTCGGTGAGGCGCTGCGCCAGCATGCGGGCGACGACGTCGCCGCCCCCGCCCGCGGCGAACGGCACCACGAACTTGATCGGCTTGCTCGGGTAGGCCGCCTGCTGCGCCCGAAGCGACGGCACGACGCAGGCCACGCCGAGCGAAACGGCGGATTGCACGAATGCGCGTCGACGCATGTCTCCCCCTTCTGATCTGCTTCCAGTATATGCCGCTGAAATCCTGTTCCCGGGAGCGACCCGGATCGGGGCGCGCGCGCACCGCAAAAACAGCGACGGATTTTTCATCCATCGCGGGAGAAAAAATGGTTTGTGCGGGGCAACATCCGGCCGTACGTTGTACGCATGAAACCCGAAACCCAGTACCCCAAACGGATCGAAGAGATCGCCCGCCGCGCGGGCATGGAGCACAGCCTCTACATGGGCGAAGCGATCGGCAACGCGCTCGCGATCGCGTGGGAGGGCATCGGCTCCCTCGGCGGATGGTTCCGCCGAGGGTCACCGCGCGCCCGACGGCCCGGCTAGCCGCGCTTTCCGAGGGCCCGGCTAGCCGCGCTTTCCGAGGGCGGCCTTCAGGCCTTGCGCCGCCTGGTGTTGCGCGGCCTTGGCATCGTTCACCACGGCCGCCATGCCGAAGAACTCGTGCGTCACGGCAGGATAGTTGCGGTAGTCGACCTTTACGCCCGCGGCCTTCATCTTGTCCGCGAGCGCGCGGCCCTCGGATCGCAGCGGATCGATTTCCGCGGTGATGACCGTGGTCGGCGGCATGCCCTCGAGGTCGGCGTGGGCGAGCGGATTCAGCAGCGGGCTCTGCGCATCGGCCTCGCTCTTCATGTAGTTCTCGAAAAACCACTTCATCATGTCGCGGTTCAGGGGCTTCGCGTCGGCGTTCTCCTGGTACGACGGCGTGTCGAAGTCGCAGCCCGCTACCGGATAGACGAGCACCAGCCCCGAGGGCATCTGCAGGCCTTTCTCGCGCGCTTGCTGGGCCACGGCGAGCGCCATGTTGCCGCCCGCGCTTTCGCCCACCACCGCGACGCGATCGACTTTTCCCTTCAGCGACTCGCCATTGTCGAGCACCCATTGGTAAGCCGCGAAAGTGTCGTCATGGGCCGCGGGAAAGCGGTGCTCCGGTCCCTGCCGGTAATGCGTCGAGACCACGATGGCTTCGGCGGCATTGGCAAGGGCGCGCGGCGAAGCGTCGTAGGTGTCGAGGTCGGCGATCACCCAGCCGCCGCCATGGATGTATAGGACTACGGGGAACGGACCCTCGCCCTCGGGCGTGTAGATCCGGATCGGGATCGGGTTCCCCGCAGGGCCCGGGATGTTGCGGTTCGCGACCCGGCCCACAGCCTCGGGTGCGGTGCTCTCGCCCTTCCTGGTGAGCAGCGCCTTCACGCCGTCCGCGGGGGAAGGCTGCTTGCGGGCCTCGGGCGCCGGGAGCTGCGTGATCGGCTTGGGCTTGAGCGCGGCGTGCGCGTCGAGCACCGCGCGCATCTGCGCGTTCGGCTCGGCGTGGGCGAATTCATTCGTGTTGCTGGCGGGCTGGGGACGCATCGGGGCAGAACTCCGGTAGGGTGAAACTGCGGTGAATGGATTTGATCCATCACGCTTACCGCCGTTCTCGCCGATTGGCACAGCATCCGATCGCCGGCACGGCTCGTACACCGGGCCCTTCGGCATAATGGTTCCCTTTCAGGCAATCACGGCATGCCGACGGCACGCGTCAACGGAATCGAGGTTCGCTACACGGTCACCGGCAAGGGGCCGTGGGTAACCCTCTCCCACTCGCTCGCGTGCAACCTCGAGATGTGGGACGAGGAAGTCAGGCGCCTCTCGAGTCGCTTCACGGTGCTCGCATACGACTCGCGCGGGCATGGCGCGACGTCGGCACCCGCGATTGGGTACACGCTCGACATGATCGCCGACGACATCAAGGGCCTCTTCGACCACCTGGGCATCGAGCGCTCGCACTGGATCGGGCTCTCGATGGGCGGCGTGTTCGGGCTGGCGGCAACGCTCAAGTACCCGAATATCCTTTCATCCATGGTGCTGGCCGACACGTCGAGCCGGCTCTCCGACGAGGGGATCGCCGCGTTCAGGGACCGCGTGGCGATGGTGCGCGCCGGGGGGATGGAAGTGATGGTCGATCCCACGCTCAGGCGGTGGTTCAAGGACTCGTTCCGCGCGACGCAACCCGCGCTCATGGCGCGCGTGGCGGGCTGGATCCGCACGACGCCGGTCGATGGATACATCGGCACTTCGGCCGCGATTCCCACGATCGACGTCACGCACCGCCTGGGCGAGATCACGATTCCGTGCCTCGCCCTCGTCGGCGCCGACGACATCGCCATGCCGCCCGTCATGGCGCAGACTCTGGCGCGTCACCTGCCCCACTCGAAGCTCGCGGTCATCCCCGACGCCGGGCACCTTTCGAATCTCGAGCAGCCCGACGCCTTCAACGCGGCGTTGGAGAGCTTCTACGCAGGCATTGGAGGAACGCAATGATCCGGTGGATCCCCCGCAGCATCCCGATCGCGCTGCTGCTGGCTTGCGCGGCGGCCTTCGCGCAGGGCTATCCCAACAAGCCCATCAAGGTCATCGTTCCCTTCGCTCCCGGCGGCAATGTCGACATCACCGCGCGCCTCGTGGCTCCGGCGCTCTCGGAGGCGCTCGGCCAGCCGGTGGTGGTGGAGAACAAACCCGGCGCGGGCGGCACCATCGGCGCCGACATGGTCGCCAAGTCGCCGCCCGACGGCTACACGCTCCTCATGGGCTCGAACAGCACCTTCAGCGTGGCGCCGAGCCTCTATCCGAAGAATCCGTATCACCCGATCCGCGATTTCGCGCCGGTGATCATGATCGCCTCGGCGCCATTCGTGCTGGTAACGAACCCCGGCGTCGCCGCGAAGGACGCGAGGGAGCTGGTGGCGCTGGCAAAGGCTTCTCCCGGCAAGCTCACGATGTCTTCCGCGGGGACCGGCAGCTCGAACCATCTCGTGGGCGAGCTCTTCCAGGAGATTTCCGGTGCGCGCTTCACGCACATCCCCTACAAGGGCAGCGGCCAGGCACTCACCGATCTGATGGGCGGGCAGGTGGACCTGCACTTCGACCAGCTGACGTCGGCCGCGAGCCACATCCAGGGCGGCAAGCTGCGGGCGTTGATGGTGACCGCGCCCGCGCGCGTGGCGATGCTGCCCGACGTGCCCACCTCGGCCGAAGCGGGCTACGGCGCGTTCGAGGCGACCAACGTGACCGGCCTCATCGCCCCCGCCGGAACGCCGCGCGAGATCATCGACAAGCTGAACGCCGCGACGCAGAAGGTGATCGCCCAGGCCGCGATCCGCGAGAAGTTCGCCGGCATCGGCGCGGAAGCGACCGGGGGCTCGCCCGAGCAGTTCGGCGCCTACATTCGCGACGACCTTTCGAAGTGGACGCGCATCGTGAAAGACGCCAATGTCAAAGTCGAATAGCCTCGCCGCGCTCGCCTGCCTGATGCTCGCCTCCTGCGCCTCGCCCACCCTCTCCAACGCGCCGCTCACGTTGAGCCTCGGCACCGCCACGCCCGGCGGCGGGTTCCCCGTCTACGGCGAGGCGTTCGTCGCGACGGTGCGCGAGGCCGATCCCACGCTGACCATCGAGGCGCGCAACACCAAGGGGAGCGCGGAGAACATCCCGCTCCTCGAGCAGGGCAAGCTCGACCTCGCGCTGGTGCAGGGCGAGGCCGCGTACGAAGCGCTCGCGGGCGTCAATCGCCCGGGTCCCACGACCATCAAGATCGTCTGGGCGATGTACTCCTCACCGGGCATGTTCGTGGTGCGCGCCGACAGCCCCTACCGCACGATCGAGGACCTCCGTGGCAAGCCCGTCGCGTGGGGCGCCAAGGGCTCGGGGCTGGTATTGCTCGGCGGCTTCGTGGTCGATGCGCTGGGCATGGATCGCGACCGCGACTTCAAGGCGACCTATCTCGATCGCGCCGGCGACGGTCCCGCGATGGTGCAGGACGGGCGCGCGGCGGCGCTCTGGGGTGGCGGCATCGGCTGGCCCGGCTTCACCACCCTGGCGAGCTCGCCGGGCGGCGCGCGCTTCATCACGCCGAGCGACGCGGAAATCGCGCGGATCCTCGCGAAGCACCGGTTCCTGAAGCGCGTCATGGTCCCCGCGGGCAGCTACAAGGGGATCGACCGCGACCTGCCCTCGGTGGGATCGTGGAGCTTCGTCTTCGCGCGGGCCGACCTCCCCGACGATGTCGCGTATCGGGTGGCGCGCGCGCTGCACAAGGGCGAGGCGACGATCGCGGCGCGGCTCGTGCAGGCGCGCGAGAGCACCGGGGCGAATACCGTCGCGGCGGTCACCGACCCCGCGACGCTGCATCCCGGCGTGCTGCGCTACCTGCGCGACGCTCAGTTGGCCCGCTGACACCCCGCGGAGCGCGGCCGCCCGAAGAGCTGCACGGCGTAATAGCGGCCGGTCCTGGCGCTCCGGGCGACCGCGACCGCGGTATCCACCGCCGAGCGCTCGAGCATGTTCGCGCGATGGCCGGGGGACTTCTTCCATCCCTCGAAGTAGCGGATCGCGAGCTCCGCGGTTGCGAAGTCCTCCGAGCTGTACTGGTAGGAAATATTCTCGGACACGAGGCAATAGGCGTAACCGTGCGCGGTGACCCGGTCCGAGGGCTTCCGGCCGTCGGCCTCGTGGCCGTACTTGTCCGTCCTCGCCATGAAATCCGCGAACGCCTGCGCGGCACGCTGCAGGTGGACTTCCGGATCGACTTTCGCGCGGCCTTCGGCGCGGCGCAACTGGTTGGTGCGCTCGACGACCAGCCGCTCCACGCGGTCGAGCTCGGGGCTCGCGCCCGATGCGAGCGTCGTCGCGGCCGCCATGAGCCCCAGCAGGAAGAGGGAACGCGGCATCTACCGGGGCCAGAGCCAGGCGAATGCCGCACCGGTCACCGCGCCGTAAATGAGGCTGTCGACGAAATCCTTCGCGACCGCGCCCCACGGCTTGCCCATCCAGATCCCGGCCTGCACGCTGCCGCCGAAGTAGGTGAGGAAGGACAGCAGTCCCGTGACACGCAACAGGGGCAACCCCGGGGCCCTGAGCGTGAAGTGCCCCACCGGCCCATCGGTGAATTTCTTCTGGAAGTCCGGCGCGGCAAATTGATTCATGTCGTCGCAATACGGCGTGATGTAGAGCCCGGGCGCGGGATTGCCGGCCCGGATGACGCTGCGCACCTCGTCCTCGTTGGGCAGCCGGTGGAAATCGCTGTTGTGCCACTTGAGAACCATGTGGATCAAGCTGCTCGCGACGAACACGAACACGGCGGAGGCGAGCAGCGGAATCCAGAGCTGGGTCGCGAACATGACGGTTTCTCCCGAGTGGCGATGGACCGGCGAACACATTAGCAGGGATAATGGCTCGCTGGTCCCAGGAGACCCCATGACTCGCGCCCTCATCCTCGCCGTTTCGCTCGCCGCACTGCCGGCATCGGCCTTCGACCTCGAGAAGCTCATCGACAAGCACATCGACCGGCAGACGGAGAGCTGGAAGCGCGAGACGATCGAGACGCTCGCCAGGGATCGCGACCCGGCGGCCCGCGTGAAAGCCGCGGAGTGGCTCTCGGGCCGGAAGGAGCCGGAGGCGATCGCAGCACTCGGGGCTGCGCTCTCCGACCGCGATGCCACGGTGCGCGTTGCCGCCGCGAGCGGACTGTGGCGGATGGAGAAGGCGGCGGAGCCGGCGCGCGCGCAGCTCCTCGCCGCGCTCGACGACGTGAGTCCGGACGTCGTTGCGCGTGCGGCGGGCGCTCTCCAGGCGCTCGGCATGAAGGAATCGGAGCTCGCTCCCGCGCGCCGGCGCGTGCTGGCATCCGCGGACGCCGCCCTCGATTCGCGCTTCCTCGTCGCGCGCAATCTCGTCGGGCACGAGCCGCCGGTGCGGTTGCTCGAGCCGATGATCGCCTACCTGGAACGCGCCACCCGCAACTCCACGGGCAGCGGGAACGATACCAACCGGCACAACATCGAGCTCGCCGAGAACGCGCTCGAGCGCCTGGTGAAGAACAGCAAGGACCGCGCGCTGGTCGCGCCGCTGGTCCAGGCGCTCGGCAACTCGAAGGGCGGCCACGTCATCCTCATGAAGACGCTGGCGGCCTTCGAGCCCACGCCCGAGGGATGGACGCAGGTGCTCCTCGGACAGGTCGATGCACCCCAACCCCACGTTCGAGTTGCGGCTCTCCGGCACCTTCGCGATGTGAAGCAGGAGAAGGAGGTCGCGTTGTGGGTGCCACGCGCCGCGGCGATGCTGCGGGACCCCGATTCGTCGGTGCGGGCCGGTGCGGCCTCGGCCCTCGGTAACGCCGCGGGGCTCGCGGCCGGCGAGGTCGACAAGGTGGTCGCGGCGCTGGGCGATCCGGAGAAAACCGTCAGGCGCGCCGCCGCCAACGCCATCGGGTATATCGGAGAGTCCAACCAGGCGATCCCTGCCGCTTCCAAGGCCCGGGTCGCGAGCCTCGCGACCCCCGCGTTGAACGCTGCGATGGAAAAGGACGAGGACGCCGACGTTCGCACGGAGGCGCAACGCGCGCTCGCGAAGATCGGCGCCACAACCCGGCTCGCCGCCGTTGCCCCACCCTCCGAGGGCGCGGAATCGAGCGGCCTGGCTTTGTTGCGCGCGCGCAAAGTGCCCTTCGAGGAGCACTACTTCGCCCGCGCGCTCACGGAGGTGGATGTCGAAGTGGTACGCGCCTTCCTCGACGCCGGCAGGTCGCCCCTGACGCCGGTGGGGGGAATGGGCTCACCGATACGCGCGATGATTTTCAGCGGCCGCGCCTGCGCGCCGGGCCAGCGGCCCACCAAGCCGCAGGCGCTGGCGATGGTGAAGCTGCTGCTCGAGCGTGGAGCGGACGTGAACGCCACGGACGACAACGGCAACACGCCGCTGATGGCCGCCGCTGGCGCGGGCTGCGACCGCGACCTCACCCGGGTGCTGATCAAGGCGGGGGCCAAGGTCAACGCCGTCAATTCGGGAGGCTTCACGCCCTTCGAGTCGGGCCTCTGGATGGGCCACGATGGATTGGAGGAGCTGCTCGCCGCGGGGTATCGCCTTCCGCCCGAGAAAGTGAAGATCTACCTCGACGGCTACAAGGACCGGCCGGAGGCGCAAGCGATGGTCCGGAAGGCTGCACGCAAGTAGTCAGCTTCCCGGCAATTGGGCCGGGGACGAAAACGGGCGGGTCGCATCCACCACGAACATCACGAGCGCATGCAGGTCGGTCGATCCGCTGCTGGAGACCTGCATCGCCATGTCGGCGCCGTGCCCGGTTTCCGCCCTTCCCTCGGCGACGCGCATCACGCCGTGGGCGCCGCGAATGCTCTGCTCCCCGGCGAGGACGAAGAATGCCTCGGATCCCGGATGCGAATGAATCGGCGTGACCGCCCCGGGCGCGCCGGTCGCCTCGTTGATTCGAAGCAGGTACTGCGGGGCGCTTACGCGTGGGATCGGGCCCAGCTCGGCCACCTTCGTCCCCGTCCCTGAGCTGCCCGCCGCGCCCAACGTGAAGAGCCAGACCTTGCCGCGCGACTCGGCGACCAGGCCATAGGGGCCTGCGGCGCCCTGGGCTTCCGCGGCCGACGGAAAATTCTCGATCCGCCAGAAAAGCGCCCCCGCGGGAAGCTCCGCAACCTTCTTTTCAGCCAACGGCTTGATCTGGAGGGGCTGTTGCGCAGCGGCCGAGGGGGAAATGAGGCAGAGCGTCGACGAGCAGAACAGCAGGCCTGCGAGAAATCGGTTCATGGAAGGTCCTTTCCGTGGGGACATTTTGCCGGATGTCGTGCGTAAGCGACATCCCCTCGGAGGCTCGCCTTAGCCGGCGGCGGTAGGTGGCCGGTCGAGGCGATATACGAGGGAGCTGCAGCTATACTTCCACCATCCGCCGACAGGAAAAGACATGCACGCGAAATCACTTCTGGCCTGCGTCTCGATGATCATGGCGGGCTGCGTCGTGGTCCACCACGAACGCCAGGACCGCGTCGAACGCCACGATCCGCGCCCATGGCGCGTCGTCTCCGACCGGGCGGTCACCGGGTTCGTGTTCCCCGAGTCCGTGGGGTGCGATGCGAACGAGCGCGTCCTCTACATCGGCAACTTCGGCGGCACCGAGCCCAAGTCCGCGGAGAAGGACGGCAAGGGCTACGTCAGCAAAGTGTCGCTCGACGGCCGGGTGCTCGAGGAGCGCGCGTTCAACGTGACGATGAACAAGCCCAAGGGCATCTGGATCGCGGGCTCCCGCCTGTGGGTCACCGACATCGACGGCGTCTGGATCTTCGACACGCGAACCCGGCAGGGCCGCAAGCTCCCGATTCCCGGCGCCGAGTTCGCGAACGACCCGGCGGTGAGCGGGGGCGTGCTGTACGTGACCGACAACCTCAGTGACTCGCTTTTCCGCATCGAGCCCGCCGACTTCCTCGACGCGGGTGTGCAGCCCCGGATCACCACCGAGTGGACCCAGCGGGGCATCAACCCGAATGGCATCTGGCCGGCGCGCGACGGCACCCTCATCGTGGTGGGCAGCGCCGACAAGCCGCGCGGCATCCACACCATCGGCCGCGGCGGCGAGACCGCGACGCTCGTCCAGCCCTTCGGGCGCCTCGACGGCGTGTACGAGACGCGCGACGGTGGGCTGCTGGTGACCGACTGGAACACCGGCTCGCTCAACTACTGGTCGCTGGAGGGTGGCATGACCCAGCTTGCCAAGGACTTCAAGGGCCCGGCGGACTTCTGCGTGCTGGGCGACACGGTCTACGTGCCGGACCTGGTGAAGAGCGAGATACGGATCTTGCGTCTCGGGAAGTAGCGCTAGGGCTGGGCCTCGGCGCGCAGCGGCTTCGAGGTCCAGAACGGCGCTGCGGCGACCACCACGCACGCCATCGAGAAGGCGAGGCCCGCACGGTAGCCCCCGGTGAGGTCGTACAGCAGGCCCGACAACCACGAGCCGAACGCCCCGCCCATCGACATGAACATGAACATCGTCCCGTAGATCGTCGCGAAGCCTCCGCTGCCGAAGTGCTTCGCGGCGAGGCTCGCGACCAGCGGGCCGCGGGCACCCTGGGCGATTCCGAAGAAGAGGACGAAGGGCACGACCAGCCAGCCCGCCGGCACGTACGACAGCAGGAGCAGGCAGCCGATTCCCACGAACGTGGAGGCGAAGCTCGTGGTGGCGGTGCCGCGATATCCCACGCGATCCGCCGACCAACCGGAAGCCGTCATGCCGAACACCGACAGCAGGCCCGCGATGCCGAACGCGGTCGCGGCTTCGAGAGGCGTGAGGCCGGCACTCACGAGGAACGGCACGACCTGGGCGAGCACGGCCATCATCCCGATGGAGGTGAAGCTGAAGACCTGCACAAGCTGCCAGTAGGGGCGTGTGCGCAGTGCCTCCTTCAGCGCCCACGGCCGGGCGGCATCCGGCAGCGGCGCGCCTTTTGGTGTGCGGCGCGGCGAATCCCCCGCGATCGCGCGCCACGGCAGGAGGAAGAGGAGCGGAATCAGGACGAGGGAAGCGAGCCCGATCAGGCCATAGGTCTCGCGCCAACCCTGGTTCTCGATCGAGTACTGCGCGAGGGGAAGCATCAGGAGCGTGCCGGTCCCGAATCCCGCGTACGCCACGCCCATCGCCGTGCTCATCCGGTCACGGAACCAGCGGCTGATGAGCATCGAGGCCGGGACCATGCCGAGCATCGAGACGCCCATGCCTCCGAGGAGCCCGATGCACGCCTGGAATTGCCAGAGCTGCGTGAGGCGGCTCGCGAGAAAGCACGTCACGCCCAGCAGCAGCAATCCGAGGGGATAGACGACGCGCGCGCCCCAGCGGTCGATGAGCATGCCGGTGAGGGGCGCCGACAACCCGGTGACCATGAGGTAGATCGAGTAGACGCTCGACGCCTCGGCGCGCGTCCAGTGGAAATCCGCGGAGAGCGGCAGCAGGAAGACGAGGTACGAGTCCCCGACCCCGCGGCCGAACATGTTGCAGGCGAAGCAGAGGAAGAGGACGAGTGCGGCGGTTCTTCCGGTGCTACTTGCTGTTGCTATGGTCGCCGCCGTCGTTGAGGCGTTGTGTCATCGTCCCGATCACCACCCCCTGCGCACCGATGCTCACCGAGAACATCGCGAGATAGCCCCACGGGTCCTGGTAGCGGTAGTCCAGGGATTCGTAACCGGAAAGCGGAAACTTCATCGTCTGGTACGGCGTGCCGAGGAGGCGGAGCGCCTCGTCGCGCGTCATCCCGGCGCGAACGCGCTGCAGGTCCGGCTGGCTCAGCACCCGCGCATCGCCCATGGAGGCGCAGGCCGCCAGCAGGAGGGGGAGCGCCAGGAGGCCGATGGATTTCATATCCGAATCGTAACCCTAGTTGGCCAACTCACGACAGGCCCGCGTCAATCGCTTCATTCCCTCCTCGATCGCGGCATCGGCGGCGGCGTACGAAATCCGGAAGTGCCCGGGAAGCTCGAAGGCACTTCCCGGAACGAGCGCCACGCCCGCGTCCTCGAGGAAGTACATGCACAGGTCCATGTCGGTCGCGATTACCTTGCCCTTCGGAGTGCGCCGGCCGAGGAGCGCCTGGCAACCGGGGAAAACGTAAAACGCTCCGTCCGGTACCGAACAATCGACGCCTTCGATCTCCATCATCGCGGCCACCACCCGATCGCGCCGGCGGCGATAGGCCGCGACGAACGGCGGCAGGAAATCCATCGGGCCGTCCAAAGCGGCCACCGCGGCCGCCTGGGTTACCGAGCTCGTGTGCGAGACCGACTGGCCCTGCACGAGGTTGATCCCCCGGATCAGCTCCGCGGGCCCGGCGCCGTAGCCGCAGCGCCACCCGGTCATCGCAAAGGCCTTCGAGACGCCGTTGATGGTGAGCGTGCGAGACGCCATCTCCGGCACCACCTTCGCCATCGTCGGGAATGGGGTCTCGAGATAGCGGATCTTCTCGTAGATGTCGTCGGACATCATCCAGACGTGGGGGTGGCGCAGCAGCACCTCGGCCAACGCCTTCAGCTCCGCCGCCGAGTACTCGGCGCCGCTGGGATTGCTCGGGGAGTTGAGCATCAGCCACTTGGTGCGCGGCGTGATCGCGCTCTCGAGCTGCGCGGGCGTGATCTTGAAGCCGGCGGCGGCCGGACACCGCACGATCACCGGAACGCCCTCCGCGAGCCGCACCATGTCCATGTACGACACCCATGCAGGGGTGGCGACCACCACCTCGTCGCCCGCGTCCACCGTCGCCTGCAAGGCGTTGTAGAGCACCTGCTTGGAGCCCACGCCGATGGTGATCTCGGCGGGGGTGAATCGCAGTCCGTTGTCGCGCTCGAACTTGCGGCAAATGGCCTCCGCCAGCTCGCGCGTGCCGGGGACGTCGGTGTAGCGCGTCTTGCCCGCGTCGATCGCGGCCTTGCCGGCGTTGCGGACGTGCACCGGGGTATCGAAGTCGGGCTCGCCCTGGGCGAGCCCGATGATCGAGCGGCCGGCGCGCGCCAGCTCGTTGCCCAGCCGCGTCATCTCGCGGGTCGCCGGGGGCTTCACGTCCTGCACTCGCCTGCTGAGGAAAGTCGTCGTCATTGGACTGCGTCCACTTTCACGCGAAACACCCATCGCGCGATTGCGAGGGGCACGAATATGGCGAGCATCAGGATCACGCTGTAGGCGCTCGCCAGGGCCAGCCGGCCGCTGTCGACCTGCTGGAAAATCTCGATCGGCATGGTGCTCATGCCGCCGTAGTACAGCACGATGGTCGCCGACAGCTCCGAGAGCGAGGTGACCCACATGAGCACCGCCGCCGCGGCCACCGCCGGCCGGATGAGCGGCATGACCACCTTGAAGAAGCTGCGCAGCGGCGGCACGCCGAGGCTCACCGACGCTTCCTCGATCGAATCGCGCACGTTGTGCAGCGGCCCCACGGCAGCGCGGACGCTATTGGGGATGCGGCGCAGGAAATAGGCGAGCGCCATGATGATCCACGTCCCGGTGAGCACCAGCCACCCCGTATTGAAGGTATTCACGAGCGCGATCCCGAGCACGGTCCCCGCGATGGTGAGCGGCAGCATGACGAGCACGTCGAGCGCGCCGGTGAGCGCCGAGCGGCGCTTCACCACCAGGTAGGCGACCGCCACGGAGAAGATCACGCCCGCCACGGTGGCGATCGCGGCGAGCGAGAGCGAGTTCCACAGCGGCTGCGTCGACTTGCCCAACGCGCTCGCCATGTGGAGCGTCGTGAATCCCCCGTAGCCCAGCACCGGCCCGCGCGACGGGGTGAAGGCGGTGATCACCGCGACCACCGCCGGGGCCAGCGACAGCACCACGACCAAGACCACCAATGCCGCGGCGAGTGTGCCGGGCACACCGCTGATTGCGATCTGCGCCGGCGTGCGCCCGGACTCCATCTGGTACTGGCGCCGCTCGATCAGCAGCTTCTGCGCTGCGAGCATCACGACGCCGAGCATCACCAGGATCGAGGCCATGATGGTCTGCATCTGCGGGTTGCCGCCGAGCTCGCTCACGAACTCGTTGTACGCCTTCACCGCCAGCACCGGCATGCGCGCGCCGAGGATCGCCGGAATGCCGAAGCTGCCGATCACGTGGGTGAAAACCACCAGCGCCGCGCCGAAGATCGACGGCACGATGAGCGGCAGCGTGACCCCGGTCAGCACGCGCCGAAGCGGCTGCCCGAGGCTCATGGCCGCCTCCTCGAGGTTGCGATCGACGGCCTTCAGGCCGACGAGGATCATCACGAACGCGTAGACATAGCTGTTGAGGGTCATCACGAAGATGAGGCCCCACCACGAGTAGAGCGAGCCGATCTGCCATCCCGTGGATTGCAGCCAGGTGTTGACGATGCCCTGCTGCCCGAGGATGAGCGTCCACGCCGCCGCCACCACGACGTCCGGGATGACCAGCGTCACCAGGGGCAGCGCCGCGACCCAGCCCGCGAAGCGGAACCGGCAACGCGCGACGAGGATCGCCAGCGCGCCGCCTACGACCATCGAGGTCGCCGTCACCGCCGCGCCGAGGATCAGCGTGTTCCAGAGCGAGTCGCGGTAGGCGCGGCTCTTGAAGAACGTCGCATACCCACCCAGCCCGTAGCCGCCGTCGTTGCCGCGGAAGCTGTGCGCGAACGTCGTCACCAGCGGCCAGGCGAGGAACAAACCCAGGACCGCGAAACCGCCGAGCATCACGAGGGTCCAGGCCGGATCGCGCTTCCAGCGCATGACGGCGCTCATTTCCCCTCCACCACGCGGGCGTCCGCCGGAATGCGCAGCACCACTTCCTCGCCCCGCTCATGCGTGCGCCCGTGCTGCACGCTCCACGTGTCGACGTGGATGAGGCCCACCGCCGTGCGCACCCGATATCCGGTGACGGAGCCGCGAAACTCGACCCCTTCGATCACGCCACGCACGTCATCCCCGAGGCTGGCGCTGCCAGCAATCGTCGGGGATCCAATTTCAATTTCCTCCCTCCGAACCACCTTGAACTTCCCATCACCCACCGGAACGAGATTCGCGCTCCCCAGGAAATCCGCCGCATAGCCATTCGCCGGCCGCGCATAGATTTCCGACGGCGCGCCCATCTGCACGATCCGCCCGCGGTCCATCACCGCCACGATGTCGGAGAGCGCCAGCGCCTCTTCCTGGTCGTGCGTGACGAATACCGTCGTGACCTTCGACTCGATCTGCAACTCGCGCACCATCGCGCGAAGCTCCACCCGCAGCTTGACGTCGAGGGCGGCGAGCGGCTCGTCGAGGAGCAGGAGCTGCGGATCGATCACCAGCGCCCGTGCCATCGCCACCCGCTGGCGCTGCCCGCCGGAGAGCGTGGCCGGCGATCGCTCGGCGAGCGCACCCAGCCCCACGCGCTCGAGCATCGCCATCGCGCGCGCCTTCGCATCCTTCGCCGCGACGCCGCGCGCCTCCAACCCGTACATCACGTTGGCGAGCGACGAGCGGTCGGGGAAGAGGGCGTAGTCCTGGAACACCATGCCGACGCCGCGCTTGTGGACCGGGAGCGCGGTGACATCGCGGTCGCCGAACCACACGCGGCCGGCATCGGGGACGACGAAACCCGCGAGCATGCGAAGGAGCGTGGTCTTGCCGCACCCCGAGGGCCCAAGGAGAGTGAAGAAACGGCCGGACGGGATCTCGAGATCGAGGTCGGTGAAGAGCGCGTTGCCGTCGTAGCGTTGGGTGACGCGGTCGAAGCGGATGCGCATGGCGCCATTTTCGCCCAGAATCCCGATCATGGCTCGAACAACCCTCAAGCTCCCCAAGGCGATCGATCGGAGCACGACGTCCCCACCTTCGACGGCACGGGGGCGGCAAGCGCAGAAGCACACCAATCGGCCATCGGCCGCGCCCACACCCGCACCCGCCAAGGTGCCTGCGCCGGCGAAGACTGCGCCGCCAAAGGCCGCGATGCCGAAGGCCGCGATGCCGCCGAGGCCCCCGATTCCACCAAGACCTGCGACCCCGCGTCCGCCGGCTCCCGAGAGTCCCGACGGGCCCCGGCTTTCAAAGCGGATGAGCGAGCTGGGCCTGTGCTCGCGGCGCGAAGCCGACGAATTCATCGAGAACGGCTGGGTGAAGGTCGACGGCAAGGTCGTCACCACCCTCGGCGTGCGCGTCCCCCGCGATGCGCGCATCGAGATCGATCCCGCCGCGGCCCGGCACCAGAGCGAGCAGGTGACGATCCTGCTCAACAAGCCGGTCGGTTATGTCTCTGGCCAACCCGAGGACGGACACGAGCCCGCGATGGTGCTCATCAAGCCCGAGAACCGCTGGTCCCAGGATCCGTCCACGACGCGATTCGTGCACGGACACCTGCGCGGCCTCGCGCCCGCCGGCCGCCTCGACATCGATTCCTCCGGCCTCATCGTCTTCACGCAGGATGGCCGAGTCGCCAAGCGCCTCATCGGCCAGGACTCGGAGGTCGAGAAGGAATACCTCGTGCGCGTCGAGGGCACGCTGACGCCCGAAGGGATGAAGCTGCTGCAGTACGGCCTGGAGCTCGACGGCGTGAAGCTCAAGCCCGCGCGGGTGTCGTGGGCGAACGAGGACCAGTTGCGCGTCGTGCTGCGCGAGGGACGAAAGCGCCAGATCCGCCGCATGTGCGAGCAGGTCGGCCTCGTGGTCACCGGATTGAAGCGCGTGCGCAGCGGCGGCGTCCCGTTGGGCCCGCTGCCGGTGGGCCAGTGGCGCTACCTTCGCAAGGACGAGAAATTCTGATGACCGAGCTCGAAGACCTGCGCGACCAGCTGCGCGCTTTCGCGTCGGCGCGCGACTGGAACCAGTTCCACTCGCCCAAGAACCTCGCGATGGCGTTGTCGGCCGAGGCCGGCGAGCTGCTCGAAGTCTTCCAGTGGCTCACCGAAGAGCAGAGCCGCACCCTCGCGCCCGAGGCACAGGCGGCGGCCGGCGAAGAGATCGCGGACGTCCTGCTGTACCTGGTCCGCCTCGGCGACCAGCTGGGCATCGATCCGGTCGCTGCGGCGCGACGCAAGCTCGTCGCGAACGCGCAGAAGTACCCGGTGGAGAAGGCGCGGGGCAGCCCCAAGAAGTACACCGAGCTGTAGTGCAGGAAGCGCCTCGCGTTCACTGGAGCGAGGACGGCGAGGCGCGCTCCGTGCGTTGGCGCTCCGAACGCGGCGCCTCGCCTCCGAAGAAGATCGTCATCGCCGACGACACCCTGACCGCCGACGATGCATACGGGCTCGCATCCCAGGGCATCGGCCTGCTGTGGCGAGGCGATTTCCAGAACGCCCGCCAGATGCTGACCGCGCTCGCGAATCGCGCCGATCGCCCGCCGCGCATGCCGGGGAAGATCCGGCGGGCAAATTCACCCTCTCCCTTGGGAGAGGGCCGGGGAGAGGGTTCGAAATCTCCTGCCGAGCTTTTCAACCTCGAGCGCCAATCCCGCGCGCAGCGCGCGCGCACGCTCGGCATGCTGCTGATCCCGCTCGATGCGGACTACGCCATCCCACTGCGGCGCGCGCCCGACATTCGGCAAGCGTGTGTGGAAGCGTACGGTCCGGGGCAGGACGCCTCCATCGTATCGCTGCGGGAATTGCTCGGCGTGGTCGGTGCGCACGAGTGGCGACGCAAGGGCATCGAGCTCCCCGCGATCGGCGGGCGGATCCATCCCCACTACGGCGTGTTCACGCCGATTCGCAGCGAGTACGTCGATCTCGTCGCCAATGCCCCGCTGCCCGCCGCCGCGAAATCATTGTCGGTCGCTTTCGACATCGGGACCGGAACGGGCGTGCTGGCCGCGGTTCTCGCCCGCCGCGGCATTCAACGCTTGGTGGCGACCGACCAGGATCCCCGCGCGCTCGCGTGCGCCCGCGAAAACCTCGAGCGCCTCGGACTGGCGGGGCAGGTCGAGGTGCTGCAGGCCGATCTCTTTCCCGAGGGGCGCGCGGCGCTCGTGGTCTGCAACCCGCCGTGGGTTCCTGCGCGACCGAGCTCGCCGCTGGAGCACGGCATTTACGATCCCGAGAGCCGCATGCTTCAGGGATTCCTGCGAAGCTTGCCCGCGCACCTCGCGCCCGGCGGCGAAGGGTGGCTGATCCTGTCCGATCTCGCCGAGCATCTCGGCCTGCGCTCGCGGGAGGAGCTCCTCGCTGCGATCGAGGGCGCCGGCCTCAAGGTAATGAATCGTATCGACGTGCGACCGCGCCATCCCAAGGTTGCCGATGCGACCGACCCATTTCATCAAGCGCGTCAGGCTGAGGTCACTTCACTCTGGCGGCTTGCCGCGCGCTGAACGCGCCCGCCTCACCCCGCGAGCGCGTGCGCCGCGACCGCGTCCTCGTCCCACTCGAGACCCACGCCCGGCTCGTCGGGGATGTGGAGGAAGCCGTCCGCGATCCGATACGGTTTCTGCAGCAAGGGATCGATCCAGTCCTGCCACTCGAGCCAGTGCCCGGTCTCGGTAACCCGCATCACGTGCGCCGCCACCTCGGGATACAGGTGCGTGGACATGGGGATCCCCGCGGTGCCCGCGATGGCGGCCGCGCGCAGCCATCCGGTGACGCCGCCGATGCGCATGAAGTCCGGCATCACGAAGTCGCTGGCCTTGCGCTGCAGGGCGGCCTGCAGGTCGCGCGGGCCGTAGAAGTTCTCGCCGATCTGGATCGGCGTATCGAGCTCCGCGGCGAGCTGCGCGTGCCCATCGAGATCGTCGTAGACCAGCGGCTCCTCGATCCACGCGAGGCCCATGCCGTCGATCATGTGGCAGCGCTCCAGGGCCTCCGCGCGGTTGAGCCCCTGGTTGAAATCCACCATCAGGCGGATATCGTCGCCGAGCGCCTTGCGCACCGCTTCGATCGTCGCGACGTCATCCCGCGGCCGTTCACGTCCGAGACGCAACTTCAAAGCCGTGAACCCTCCTTCGTCGCGCAGCTCCACGGCCTCCATCGCCACCGCCTGGGGATCTCGCAGCCACAATCCGTTGCTGTTGTATGCGCGCACCGGGCCCACGGAGCCGCCGAGGAGGACGCAGAGCGGCATTCCCGCCGCCTTGGCCCGCGCGTCCCAGGCGGCCATGTCGATCGCCGAGACCGCGATCATCGACAGGCCCTGGTAGCCGACGAAATGGAGCGACTTGCGCGCCGCCGCGTACAACTCGAGGGGCGACACCGAGCGGCCGCGAAGCAGCTCGCCGAGATCCTGAACCGCGGGCAGCAGGTAGCGGAGCGCCTTGACGGTATAGGGCTCGAGGTAGCTGCGACCGACGAGGCCCTCGCGCGTGTGGAGGTCCACGAGCAGCACCGGCCACTCGGTGATGGTCGCAATGCGCGCAACAATGGGCCGCTGCAGCTTGAGGACTACCGCGCGCGCTTCCACGCGTTCCACGGTGAGCGACCCCATTCCCCGCCCGGCCCTGTCTGGTGCTCCCATATCGGCCTTTCCTTGCCATGCGTGGCGGTTTCTATATAGACTGGTCTACTTGGGAAGTCAATGAAGACCAAATCGAAGCCCCAGCCCGGCACCCGCGAGCGCCTGATCGAGGCGGCGACCACGTTGCTGCGCCGCTCCGGCCTTTCCGGCGCCGGCATCAACGAGCTCGTCCGCGAAAGCGGCGCGCCCAAGGGGTCGATCTACCACTTCTTCCCCGAGGGCAAGAACCAGATCGTCGCAGCGGCGCTCTCGCAGTATTCGCTCCGGGTGGTCGCGTTCATCGACGCGGCGCTCTCCAGCCGGCGTACACCCGGGCGCAAGATCCAGGCGCTCTTCGAGGCCTATGCCGAACGCATCGAAAAGGGCGAATTCCGCCTCAGCTGCCCTTCGGGGGCGGTGTGCCTGGACCTGGATCCGGAGCTCGAAGCGCTGCGCCGGGTGGTGAGGGGCACCTTCGACGACTATGTAGCCGCGATCGCCAGGCATTTTCCGTTCAGCAGTCCGGCGCGCTCGAAGTCATTCGCCGCTCTCGTGCTCACCACGATCGAGGGCGCCTACATCCGGGGACGCGCAGAGCAATCCAGCGCACCATTTCGGGAGGCTGGAACCTGGCTGGCGGTCCTGGCGGACCAGGAGGCTGGCGCAAAGCGCAGGTGACCATCGCCCCGGTATCATCCGAGCACTTCCTCGACCCGACCGAGTGCTGCTCACCGTGACTCCCAAAGCGAAGGCCCGTTGGCTTGCGGTTGCGTTCCTGCCCATTGGCCTCGCGGTCCTGCCCGCGCATGCGGAACTCCCCGCGGCCCCCCTAGGCAAGCAGCGCGCCGCCGCTTCGAAGCTCGAATGGGAAATTCGCGACGCCGGCCATCCCATCCTGGGGAACATCCGTTTCGCATACCTCAAGACCCCGGTCGAGACGCCGGTGGGAAAAGACAAGGTCTTTTCGCGCGCCTACTTCTCCTGCCAGAAAGGCGGCAGGTTCGCGATCGAGCTGTCGAATGCGACCGCGCCGGATGATCCCAAAGGCTTGCGGCCCCACACCGACCCGCGCCTCTATTGCAACCGGCCGATCCAGCCCTGGGACGAAAAGCTGGTGCAGGAAGAACTGCTGGCGCGCTGGGACGTGAACGAGATCGGCGACGCATTGGCGCAGGGCTTCCGCCCTTTCCCGCTGCGCGAGTGCGTCTCGATCCGCGTGATTCAGGAAGTCGTCCTGCCCCAGGGTTGGTCGCAGAAAAGCGCGAAGGTGGAATTCGAGATCCTTCCCTACAACCGGGAGCTGGACTCGATCTTCGTCACCTGCGGTGAGCTCTCGGCGTACGCGCCCGTCGCACCTCCCGCACCTCCCGCGCCGGTCGCAACGCTCCCACCCGCCGCGACGGCCGCAGCGCCTCCATCCGCAACG
>JANMYH010000309.1:0-1694 GCA_031381925.1 Burkholderiales bacterium
ATGGTGGTGGTCATCGAGACTGCATTGCCGCTGCTGTCGACGATGGAAATGTGCGAAGTGCCTGCGACCTCCTCGTGGGAATCCTCGACGAATGCCTTCTTCACTCCAGACGGCATCCCCGGGCTCGCCTTGCCCATGGACCTTTCGCGGCCGATGAGCTGGGCTCGCGAAGAGATGTAGCCGCGGTCCACCAGCGCCCTGGCCGGCACGTCGACGAAGCGATCGTCGCCGAGGTACTTCCCGCGATCGGCAAACGCGAGACGCTCGGCTTCGGACTTGAGGTGCACCGCCTCGACCGACCCGGGACGCACGCTGGGCAGGTCGAAACGCTCGAGGGCGCCCATGATCTGTATGACCGCGACGCCGCCCGAGGAGGAAGGCGGCATGCCGCAAACCGTCCACGAACGGTATCCCCCGCATATGGGCTCGGTGTCACGCACCCGGTAGCCCGTGAGGTCGTCGAGGGAAAGCGTGCCCGCGCGAGTCGGATTCGCGCGCACGGCAGCCACGATGTCCCGAGCGATCGCTCCGTTGTACAGCGCGTCCGCGCCCTTCTCGGCCAGGGCGCGAAGCGTCGCGGCGAACTCCGGATTGCGAATCAGTGTGCCAACCGGCTTGGGTCGGCCGTCAGTGCCGAAGAAGAGCCCGCGAGCGGCCGGGTTGAACTCCACTTGTTCCAGCCCCAGTTGGCGGTGCAGCCTCTCCGAGACCGGGAACCCCCGCTCGGCGAGCGCGATTGCGGGTTGGAACAGATCCTTCCACGGCAGCTTCCCGTAACGCGCATGGGCCACCTCGAGCAGCCGCGGCGTGCCCGGCGTGCCCACCGCCAGGCCGCTGCTGCGCGCATCCGCGAAGGGCATCGGTCTGCCGCCGGAATCGAGAAACATGGCTGCCGTGGCGCCGGCCGGGGCCGTTTCGCGCGCGTCCAGCGCGTGCAGGCGGCGGGCCGTAGCGTCGTAATAGAGAAGGTACGCGCCCCCGCCCAGGCCCGCGGCGCCGGGCTCCACCAGGTTCAGCATGGCCTGGGTCGCGATCATCGCGTCGATCGCGTTGCCTCCTCGCTCGAGCATCCGCAGCCCTGCTTCGACGGCGAGCGGGTGGCTCGTGACCACCATGTAGTCCTTTGCCGCGGCGGGCAGCTTCGCGGGAAGCTGGAACGAGGCCGCGAGTAGCAGAGCGAGGAGAAGGTGACGTCGCCGGATCAAATCCCGCCCATGCTCACGTACTTGATCTGCACGAAATCGTCGATGCCGTACTTCGAGCCCTCGCGGCCCAGGCCCGACTGCTTCACGCCGCCGAAAGGCGCCACCTCCGTGGAGATGAGCCCGGTGTTCACGCCGACGATGCCGGCTTCGAGCGCCTCGGCCACGCGCCATACCCGGCCCATGACGCGCGCGTAGAAATACGACGCGAGCCCGAACTCGGTGTCGTTGGCCTGGGCGATGACGTCGGCCTCGTCCTTGAAGCGGAAGAGCGGCGCCACGGGGCCGAACGTCTCCTCGGTGGCGACCTTCATCTCCTTGGTCACGCCGGTGAGGATGGTGGGCTCGTAGAATCGCCCGCCGAGCGCGTGGCGCTTGCCGCCGATCGCGACCTTCGCGCCCTTGGCGAGTGCGTCGGCGACATGCTCTTCGACCTTCGCCACGGCGGCGTCGTCGATGAGCGGGCCCAGCACCGCGCCGGCCTCGGTCCCG
>JANMYH010000303.1:0-19091 GCA_031381925.1 Burkholderiales bacterium
CGGCTTCCGCGGCTTCCACGCCGTCGACGAGCGATTCGGCCAGCTCTGCGAGCACCGCCACGGCACGCGCCGCGCCGCCATCCGCCGCTACGAGCGAGGCCTCAACCCCATCGCCCTCCACTACGCAGGACGTGAATCGGACGCAGTAGAAGCTGATCGAAGTCCGAACAACCCGGACCAGCTTCCTCCCCATCTAGACCGGCCCGCAAGGGCCGGTTTTGTTTTGTGTTCGGCTTTAAAATGGGTGTGTGTCGCTTGGAGCTGTGATGACAGATTGCTGTGTCTAGATCGCGCCTCTCCGGGAGGTTCGCTTGATGTGCGAGTGCTGTCTAACAACACGTTCGAGTAATATCCGTTCGAGCCGACCGTGGAAAACGTGCTTCGTCAAACGGGCGGCGGGCGACCGCTCAACTCGGTCGTTGGGCAGCAACCGACTAGTCCGTTCTTCACCAACAGGAGGTGATTCATGTATTGCCGAACCGTGACACGCCCGTCGCTGAAAGTTGCGCTGATGTGGGGGCTGCTTCTCGCCGGCGCGTTTGCCGCCGCGCCTGTGTCCGCGCAGGAGCCGCCCGTAACGAGGACTGCGAAGGATTCCGAACTCAAGTGGGGGCCCTGCCCCGCGTTCCTGCCGAAGGGGTGCGAGATCTCGGTTCTTCATGGCGATCCTGCCAAAAATAACGCCGACATCTTTTTCAAAGTGCCTGCCAATTCCGTTATTCCGCGCCACTGGCACACATCGGCCGAGCGCATGGTGTTGGTGTCGGGAGAGCTTCACGTCACATATGATGGGCACAAGACGGCGGTACTCAAGCCCGGTACTTATGCGTTTGGCCCTGCCAAGCTGCCACACAAGGCAGAGTGCAAGAAGGCTGGCCCCTGCGTTCTGTTCATCGCATTTGAGTCGCCGGTGGACGCAGTGCCGAGTGAAGGCGAACTGAAGAAGTGATATTCAGGACGAAATCTCCTCGACGACCCGGGCGCCTCGAATAAGGCGTGCAGGGTGGTGAGCGCGCGGGAGCGCGCCGGCGGACGCGAGGACAACAACGTCACCGAGGCGACCCTCGCGCGTCCCTGTCAAGGTGACGGTCGTCAACCAGGGCAATGCGCCGTCGAATCAGATCTGGGGGACGTCGCTCCCCGGGGGAGTCTGGCCCCGCGACCGGTTGGCCCGAGCTCGTCCCGGTCCACACGCTGAAAGCCCTGGAACCTGGCGAGTCAAGGTCGGCGGCAGAGGCTTTAGAGGCACCACATTTTGTCACGGGGTGCGATGCTGCTATGGCACCAAGTGGGATTACCGTCGTCTAAGTGGGGCGATATCACCCAACGGAGATGACCCATGGCACGCAAGCCGCAAGTAGCTGTTGAACCCCGCGATGGCGGGCGCTGGGCGGTCCAGACGGACGGCACGCAACGCGCGGACTCCCTTCATGATCGGAAGTCGGACGCTGTCGCTCGCGCCCGGCAGCTGGCCGAAAACAAGCAAACAGAGCTGGTGATCAAGAATGAAGGGGGGAAGATTGCCGCCAAGAATAGCCACGGCAACGACCCCCGGATGAGTAAGGGGTAGGGCTGGATTTACACCCACACGGCAACGCCGGCTTCGTGCCGGCGTTTTTCATCGGTATTCCGTTCGGACCGCGTCTAGAATCTAGCCGTGCAGTTCTTGCCAGGATGCCAGCGACCCCCGGGCGAGGTTCGAAATGCCGAATTTTCCCGCTTTCGGGCGCTGCAACTTCCGTGTCCGCCAGGGTTGGGTGCCGGTAGAGTTGCATCTTTTTTGCCCCTCACGGCATCCCCATGAAACGCAACGAGCAGCACCTGGCAGCGGCCCTCGAGCGCCTGGTCGGCGCGGCTGAATCCTTCGCGGCGGAAATGCGCGGGGGCGATTGCCTCGCCGTCGTCGAATGGCGAAGCGATTACGGCTTCTCTCAGGCGATGGAATCCGCCCGTCGTGCATTGGCGCGCCACCGTGCGAGACCGGGCGGCCACTGGGCGCCAGCCGAAGTGCTGCTGGCGATTCGCGAGCGACGGAAGAACTGACTCGCGCTAGGCCCGAATTGCACGCCCGCCCGCCCAGCGGCGCATACTCCAACCCTCTTTCCCAAACGACTCGTGCCCGACCGAGGCGCGAGCGTGTCTTTCGGCGCTCAAGCAAGGAGACGCCCGTCTCCAGGACCCGCCGCGGGGCCCCCGCGGTCCCGCGCCATACACGGAGGATTCACATGAGGAAATCTGGTGTGCGCCACCTCGTTCTCGCTGTTTCCATCGCAACCGCTTCACTGCTCATCACTCCACAAGCCACCTTTGCCGCCGGCAAGCAGCCGGTGATCTTCTCGGCATCATCCGACGCAGGCCTCGTCAACCTCACGATCGAGGGGAGCAACTTCGACAGCCTGAAGAACCTGAAGGTCTTCCTCAGCGGTACGTCGACTCCGCTGCCGATCGTATCGAAGACGAACAGCGTCCTGGTTGCGCTGCTCCCGGCCGGCACCGATCCCGGCTCCTACTCGATCGTGATCACCGATTCGAAGGGAAGAAAACACGATCACGACGAGGGCCAGGACGAGTTCTTCGTGACCCTTGGCGGTGGAGGGGCTGCCGGCCCTGCAGGTCCCACCGGGCCGACGGGTCCGACTGGCGCGACCGGTCCTGCCGGTCCCGCGGGTCCTCCTGGTACTGCCGGTCCCGCAGGCCCCGCAGGCCCCGCCGGCCCGCAAGGTCCGCAGGGGCTACAAGGCCCGCAAGGTATCCAGGGAAACGCGGGACCCGCTGGCCCCGCTGGCCCTCAGGGTCCCCAGGGACCGCAAGGCCCCGCCGGCACCGCGCTGGCATTCGCGCACGTGGGTGCTGACGGCACGCTCGACGCAGCCCAGAGTTTCAATGTGACGGTCACCCATCCTCATCCGGGCGGCTATTGCGTGCGCGTCGTCAGCGGCACACCACGCGTCGCCGTGGCGAGCCTCGACTCGATGCCGAACGTGGGGGGAAGTGTTCAAGCTGCAGTTGCGTCCGCGAGCGTCTGCGGACCATTCGATCCCAATATGGCTTACGTCATCACCCGGCAGCAATCGCAGGATGGCGGCACGCCGGGCACGGATCGCGCCTTCTATATCCTGATCAATTGATGCGGAGTGAGACGGCCCGCCCTCGGGCGGGCCGCCTTTTGTGAGTAGCAAGCCAGGTACCAGGCGAGGATCGCCCAGAATTGCACTGGAGGCGATACCGAAGGCGCTATGCTCGTCGAAAAACTTGCTGCTTTCTTTTCGCACGCGTCGATCCGGTTGGCTCGCATCATCTCGTTCGCAAACGAGCATTAAAAGCCTCGCCAGTCGGCCTGATTCCTTCCTTTTTTCCTCCGTCGCTTCTCCACGTCGATCGCCTTCATTCCCACTGCCACGACGGCGTGAGCTGTGGTCGCCATAGCCTTTCTAAAATGTAGGACATTCCCTACAGACAGTACGCAGGTACGGGTGAATAGGCTGCGCTGAACAAATCAATGCGACCGATGGATCACTACGCCACCTCCGAGTTTGTCCTCGTCTACCGGTATAGCCGTTGGGATTCCGACCGCGGCGAAAACATCCAGTCCAAGGACATGTTCACCCTCGACGCGATCAAGGATGGATTGGGTACGCCCATGACGGAAACGGGAATCAAAGTCCTGCGTTCCGCAGTCGACGCCCATGGACGCTACGCGCCCGAGGCCGCGCAAACGACCCGCTTCGGATATATCGGCAATTTCCTGAGGCGGCGCCGCGAATGAAGCCGCGGCTTACACCGGGCGGCCTGTATGCGCGGCTCCAGTCGGAGTTCAAGCGACGCAGGCCCGCCGGGTGCGACACGTGCCGGGTTCCGCTGCCGTACCTCATCGAGCGACCCGACGAAGCGTCGGCGAACTGGCGACTGGGTACACCGCAGCCGTGCGTGCACAAATGCGATCTGGTGCTAACCGAGATCGCCGCCGAGCTCTGGCCGCATTTCGACCTGAACGACCCGCTCTCCGTCCCTGTGCGCGATAGAGTCACGCCGAACGACGACGCGAAATCCTGACCTGGCTAGCGAGGGCAGGGCGCCCCGAGATCCATCCAGGTCTTGAAGGCCGCCACGAATTGTTCTCGCGGTACGGGCACCGGTTGGCGTCCTAGCCCCGGCTCCCATCCCCAGCCCACCAGCTTGTCGTCACGGTTGTGCGCGAGCATCGCAGGCAGGTCCTTGCCGCCCGTGGCTCGGCGGTCCTTCAACGTGGCGCAGAGCTGGGCCGGCGCCACGTCGATGAACACCATCTTCGTTTCCGGCGGGGGCAGGTGCCAGTTGGGCGCGCCCGGCGGGACGTTCAAGCCGTAGCTCGCCGGCAGGTTCTCCTGGCCGTGGCAGGTGGAGCACTCCATCGCGGTGGCGCCGTGGCCGCTGTTGCCGCGCTGCACGTTCATCGAATGGGGGATGCTGGTGTTGTACTGGCGAGGGGCGTCCTCGGGAATGTGGCAGTTCGCGCAGCGCGGATGCTGCAGCACCGAGCGGACGATCTCGAACGCCTGGGCGGCACGCGCCGGCACGTCGACCTGGGCGAGCGCATACGCCGAGGCACCATCGGCAATGGCTGCAAGGCAAAGCTGCGCGACGAGCTTGCGGGGATTCACACGACAATCTTGCGGGCGCGGCGCTCTCGTGTCTGCGGTCGCGCGCCGCAACCGCGAGTAGGAGGCTCCCTACCGGCGCACCGAAGCCGACGATTTCGTGATCGGCGACCTGCGCGACCCCCAGTTCTGCCGCAGCGTGATCGACCGTCGCTTCGACGAGGTGTACCAGCTCGCCGCGGACATGGGCGGCGCGGGCTACATATTCACCGGCGAGCATGACGCCGACGTGATGCAGAACTCGCGACGATCAACCTGAATGTCGTCGATGCGTGCTTGCGCCGCAACACCGCTAGACTGGGGGCATGACGAGAGCCCTTGCAGCCTCCTTCACCCTCATCCTGCTTGCCGCTTGCGCCGCGCCCCCGGAGCCACCGCCCCCGACAGCCGCGGCGCAGGTTCCCCGCACGAAGCCCCGCCCGGTCACGGCGCGCGAGCGCGAACTGGCAGTGATCATGAGTTTCATGTCGGGCACCTTCGATTCGATCGCCCAGGAGAAGGGGCCGGGCGTCGGCACACGCATGCGTATCGCGCCGATGTGGATCGAGCGCCAGCAGGCGGGCGAGTACTGGCTGTACGTGGAGCACGCCAGGATCGCGAGTGATCCCAAGCCATTCCGCCAGCGGATCTACCGTTTCACCCAGTCGGAGGGAAAATTCTCTGCGGATGTATTTGCGCTGCCGGGCGACCCGGATAAATTCGCTGGGGAGTGGCGCAAGCCCAAGCCCTTCGAGGGCGTCACGCCGGAGCAACTGCGCGAGTACGCCGGATGCCGCCTCGAGGTGGGGCACATGACGATGATGTTCTGGGCGAGGACGCAGGGCAAGGCGTGCCGCGCCGAGAATGCGGCCGCCGCCCATGAGTTCAGCGAGATGCTGGTGAGCTCGGTCGGGATGAAAAACGGAGAGCAGGCTTACGACCCGGCCGGCCGGCTGATCGCCGGCGAGGCCGGGGTTTGGGATTTTCGACGGATGTCGAGGGAGCCCCGCTAGTAGCGTCCCTTCTCGGCGTCGTTCCGGACGTCGCCTACGGTCTTCTGCACCTTGCCTGCTACCTGCTTCGCTACGCCCTTCGCCTGCTGGGTGAGGCTGCCCGTGGCCTTGCCGGCCGCCTGCTGGATCTTGCCGGTGGCTTCCTTGGCACGGCCCTTTACCTGATCGCGATTCATGGAATGCACTCCTCGAAACGGGTTGTGAACAGGTACGACTGGACCCAGTGCAACCCGTTCCAAGGAATGGTACTGGTCCGCCCGGACCACCTAAAATCGCAGATTTTTCCTTAGGTATATTTTACAACTAATTGATTAATAAGCGATCATAGATTGCCATTGTAATGGCCGAGCCACAAGCTTTTGCGCTAAAATACGACACGGTTGTAGTCCTTCAGGAAGGCTGGTGTCGTAATGGTCCGACGCGCGTTGTCGAGTGTGGTTGCTGCCCTGGCCCTGGTCGCCGTGGCGCAGCCCGCCATGGCCGACATCTTCATGTTCAAGGATGACAAGGGCGTCGTCCATTTCACCAACATTCCGACCGGCGACAAGCGTTTCCGCATGGTGCGCAAGGAAGCCGGCACCCCGCCGCTGACCGCCGCCGCCGGCATGCCGCAGGTCCTCATGCCGCGCGAAGAAAGCATCCGCCTGTTCGCGCCGATCATCGAGAGCGCGAGCCGCACCCATGGCGTCGATGCGGCGCTGGTGCACGCGGTGATCTCGGCCGAGTCGGGCTACAACCCCGGCGCCGTGTCCCGCGCGGGCGCCCGCGGCATCATGCAGCTCATGCCCGACACCGCCCGCCGCTTCGGGGTGCAGAACATCATGGACCCGTCGGACAACATCCATGGCGGGGTGCGCTACCTGCGCGAGTTGATGAAGCTCTTCAACGGCAACATGGAGCTCGCCGTCGCCGCGTACAACGCCGGCGAGAACGCGGTGATCCGCCATGGCCATCGCGTCCCGCCCTACGCGGAAACCGTTCACTACGTCCCGAAGGTCCTCGGCTTCTACCGCAAATTCCAGTCCCGCCAGGGCTAGGGCGCTACCGCACATTGGGCACAGGCTCGGGTCGAAAGACCGGGGTCTGTGCCCAAACCTTTTATGGGGTGCGGGCGGGGAGGGCGACGGCGTCGATCCAGGCCGCGTCCTCGCCCAAGCTCGCGCGCGCGTCCCTCTCAGTCGGCTGCGGCGTGCCCCGGTTGCGGCGCGCCCGCACGCTCTTCGGCGAGGCGCTCTTCGAAGGTCTTGTGGCGGCGTGCAAGGAGCGTGTACGCAGTCGGCACCACGAAGAGCGTGAGGAGCGTGCCGAGCAGCATGCCGCCCACGATCACCCAGCCGATCTGCTGGCGCGACTCGGCACCCGCTCCGCTCGCGAAGGCGAGCGGAACCGCCCCCAACACCATCGCGCCGGTCGTCATCAGGATCGGCCGCAGGCGCAGCACCGCCGCCTCCTCGACCGCCTCGATCACGCTCTTGCCCTGCTTCTGGATCTGGTTGGCGAATTCCACGATCAGGATGCCGTGCTTGGTGATGAGCCCCACCAGGGTCACCAGCCCGATCTTGCTGTAGATGTTGAGCGTCCCGCCCGCCAGCCAGAGCGCGATCAACGCGCCGGTCATCGCGAGCGGCACGGTGAGCATGATGATGAAGGGATCGATGAAGCTCTCGAATTGGGCCGCGAGCACCAGGAAGATGAAGGCGAGGGCGAGGATGAAGACGAAGTAGATTTCCGTGGAAGAATCGCGGAACTCGCGCGACAAGCCGTTCAGGTCGGTCTGGACCGTGGGCGGCAGCGCCTTCTTCGCCGCGTCCTGCATCGCGGCGAGGGCGTCCCCGAGCGGATAGCCCGGCGCCAGCGTGGCGGTGATGGTCGCCGCACGGATGCGGTTGAAGTGGTTCAGGTTCTTCGGCGCCACCGACTCGCGCACCACCACCAGGTTGGAGAGCTGCACCATCTCGTTGTTCTTGCCGCGCACGTAGATATCCGAGATGCCGGTGGGTGAGCGGCGGTCGCCATCGGCCACTTGCACGATCACGTCGTACTGCTCGCCGTCCTTCTTGAAGCGCGTGACCTGCCGGCCGCCCAGCATGGTTTCGAGCGTACGCCCGACTACCTCCACCGAAGCGCCCACATCGCTGATCTTCTCGCGGTTGACGCTCACCTTGAGCTCGGGCTTGTCGAGGCGCAGGTCGGAGTCGAGGTTCTGCAGGCCCGGCGTCTTCGACGCCTCGGCGATGATCGCGTCGACATGGCGCTGCAGCACCTCGAAGGGCGCCTGCGACATGATCACGAACTCCACCGGCCGGTTGCGCGGGTGCTGGCCGAGCGAGGGCACATTGGTGGGGAACGCGCGCACACCCGGGATCTGCGCGAATTTCGGTATCAGGTCGGTCACGATGTCCTGCTGCTTGCGTGAGCGCTCCGACCAGGGCTTGAGCTGCGCGATCGCGATGCCGTCGGCAACCGTCGGAAAGCCCGCGAAGCCGTTGTACCTCACCATCTCCGGGAGGGCGCGGTAGATCTCCTCGAGCCTCTTCACGTTGTCGGCGGTGTACCGGACCGTCGCGCCTTCCGGCGCGCTCACGAAGCCGAAGATCACGCTGCGGTCCTCGATCGGCGAGAGCTCGGAGCGCAAAACCATTCCGAGGACGACGCTCAGGATCGCCACCCCGATCGCTGCGGCGAAGACGTAGAGGCGATGGTGAAGGGCGTTGTCGAGCGCCCGCTTGTAGCCCGCGATGAGCTTCTGGAACCAGCGCTCGGTCGTGTTGTAGAACCGCCCGTGCTTCTCCTCGTGCCTGAGGAGCTTCGAGCACATCATCGGCGAGAGCGTGAGCGCCACGAACCCGGAGACCAGGACCGCGCCGGCGAGGGCGAGGGCGAACTCGATGAAGAGGCGCCCGGTTCGCCCGGTCTGGAACGAAAGGGGCGCATACACCGCGGCGAGCGTCACCGTCATCGCCACGACCGCGAACGCGATCTCCTTCGCGCCGAGCATCGACGCGTCGAGGCGCGACATGCCCGACTCGAGGTGGCGGTGGATGTTCTCGAGCACCACGATCGAATCGTCGACCACCAGGCCGATGGCCAGCACCATGGCCAGCAGCGTGAGCGTGTTCACGCTGAAACCGAAGAGGTACATGAAGGTGAAGGCGCCCACGAGAGATACAGGGATCGTCACCAGCGGGATGATGGTCGCGCGCAGGTTGCGCAGGAACAGGAAGATCACCACGGCGACCAGGATGATCGCTTCGATGATGGTCCTGAAAACCGACTTGATCGACTGCTCGATGAAGCGCGACGAGTCGAACACGACCTCGATCTTCATCTCCTGGAGCGTCTTGTTGATTTCGGCGACCTCCGCGCGAACCGCCTTGGAGAGCTCGAGCGGGTTGGCCACGGCCTGCTTGATGACGCCCATGCTCACGGCAGGATTGCCCATGAAGCGCGCGATCACGCGCTCGTCCACGGGGGCCACCTGCACGCGCCCGATGTCGCGGATCCGGACCGGATAGCCAGCCACGTCGCGGATCACGATCGCCTCGAATTGCTCGGGCGACTGCAGGTCGGTCTGGGAGAGCACGGAGAACTCGCGCTTGTCGCTCTCGATGCGCCCCGCCGGGATATCGACGTTCTGGCGGCGCAGCGCTTCCTCGACATCCTGGGGAGTGACGCGGTAGCCGGCGAGCTTGGCGGGATCTAGCCAGACACGCATGGAGACCTTCCGCTCGCCGAAGATGCGCACGTCCGCCGCGCCGGGCAGCGTCGACAGCCGCGGCTTGATGTAGCGGCTCACGTAGTCGGAGACCTCGATCGGCGTCTTGGTGGTCGTGGAGACCGCGAGCCACATGATCGGGAAAGCGTCGGCCTCGACCTTCGCGATCACCGGCTCGTCGACGGCCTCTGGTAGCCGTGCGCGAACCCGCGCGACCTTGTCGCGCACGTCGGCCGCGGCCGAAACGGGGTCGCGCGACAGCTTGAAGCGCGCCGTGATCTGGGAAGTCTCTGCCCGGGAGATGGAAGTCATCACGTCGACGCCCTCGATGCCGGCGAGCGAGTCCTCGAGGATCTTGGTGATCTGGGACTCGACCACCTCGGCGCTTGCACCCAGGTAGCGCGTTTCCACCGTCACCACGGGCTCGTCGATGCGCGGGTATTCGCGCACCGACAGGCGCGAGAACGAGATGAAGCCCACCAGCAGCACGACGATCGACAGGACGGTCGCGAATACCGGTCGCCGGATGCAGATCTCGGGGAGCGTCATCGCCTAGCCCTTGGTCTTCGGCTGCTCGGCGCGGCCCACCGGGACCGTCTCGGTCCTGGGCGAGTTGGCGATCTTCACCGGCGCCCCCTCGCGCAACTTGATCACGCCCGCGGTCACGACGACGTCTTCGGCAACGAGGCCGTTCAACACCTCGACCCGCCCCTCGCGCCGCGTGCCGATCTCGACCTTCTGGCGCATCGCCTTGCCCTCGACCACCTTGTAGACGTACTTGTCCTCGCCGAGCGGGAACAGGGACTCCTCGGGGACCACCAGGGTGTCGCGGGTGCCGCTGGTGAAGAGCCGCACCCGGGCGAACATCCCCGGGCGGAGCTTCCCGTCCCGGTTCGGTACCTGCGCGCGGATCACGATCGCGCGCCCGTTTGCGTCGATCAACGGATTGATCGCAACCACGCGTCCGTCGTAGGCCTTGTCGGGGATGGCGTCGAGGGTGATCTGCAGCATCTGGCGGTCCTTCACCTGGCTCATCGCGAGCTCGGGCACGCGGAAATCGACCTTGAGCGGATCGAGCGACTCCAGGTTCACCATGTCCTGGCCCTCCTTCACGTAATCGCCCACGCTCACCTGGCGCAGCCCGATCGTGCCGGCGAACGGCGCGCGGATCGTCGTTTTCGAGGCGCGCGCGCGCATCAGCTCGGCGTCGGCCTCGGCCACCTTGAGATTGTTGACGGCCTCGTCGAGCGCCTGTCCCGAAAGGAAGCCCTTGTTGCGCAGGTCGATCGAGCGCTCGTGCTTGGTCCGCGACAGGGTGAGGTTCGCCTGGGCGCGATCGAGGTCGGCTTGCTGGACCGAGTCGTCCAGCTTCACTAGCGCCGCGCCCTTGGCGACGGGCTCGCCCTCCCTGAAGAGAATCTGGGAGACGCGTCCCGCGACCTCCGGCCGCAGGATCACGGTCTCGTCGGAACGCAGGCTTCCCACCGCGGCGAGGGCCTGGGCGGAATTCACCACGGCGACCTTCATGGCTTCGACCACGATTCCCGCCGGGGCAGCCGCCTTCGCGGGCGCGGCGGCGACCGGCGCGGACTTGCCGCCCGCGTTGCGCGAGCCGGCCCAGAACGACAGGGCGCCCACACCGGCCACCAGCACCACGGCCAACACGCCGAGAATCACTTTTCGCATGGCGAAATCTGGGTTTCCGGGGGGAAACGCCCATTATAAAGGGGCAGATACAAAAACCCGGGACGGCCCCTCGTTTCCGCGCAGGGAAATGAGGGTCCGTCCCGGGTTTTTTGTATCGAAATGTCTCTAGGCGGGAATGTCGGGGACCAGTTGGCGCTGCAGCATGAAGATCTGGTCCTTGAGCATGAGCTTGCGCTTCTTCAGGCGCTTCAGCTGGAGCTCGTCGTGGAGGGGGTTCTGCTCAAGGGCTTCAATGGCGCGGTCGAGGTCTCGATGCTCGAGATTGAGCTCCCCGATGCGCCGCTTGATCTCCTCGGCGCTTTCCATTGTGGCGGTCACCATCGGTCCATCCCTTCCGAAGCCTTTGACGAAAACACTACTCCCCTTCCGATCGGCACGCCACCCCTTGCGACCGGGGTTGGAATAGGGTCAAATGTCGTCCAACCGGGGGGCGGGGCTTGAACAAAAAAGCCCAACAAAAACAAGGGTTGTAGCAGGAGCGCGCACATGAACTTCCGCCGGAGCGAGTTCGACGTCACCAACCGGATCAACACCACCGACCCGGTATGCGTGAAGCTCGAGGTTGTACGCATTTTCAAGTCCCTCTACTCGCGCAACCAGGCACCGATTCTCGATCGTGCGCTGGACGACATGGTGCGCATGTACCGGGGCGAATTGCCGGGGTACGCGCGTTGCGATACCGAGTACCACGACATGCAGCACGTCCTCGAGGTCACGCTCGCGATGGCGCGCCTGCTCGACGGCTACGAGCGCTCGCGCGGTGACGGCCCGCACATCGACGAGCGTCACTACCAGCTGGGCGTCATCTGCGCGCTTTATCATGACTGCGGCTATATCCGCAAAGCGACCGATACGAAGCACCGCAGCGGCGCCGAGTACACCGCCACCCACGTCACGCGCGGCGGGCGCTTCCTCAAGGAATACCTGCCGCAGATCGGAATGGAGGATTTCGCCGAAGTGGCCGGGCAGATCCTGCATTTCACCGGCTACGAACGCCGCGTCGACACCATCAAGCTCGATAACCCGATGTACCGGCTGATTGGCTCGCTGCTCGGATCGGCCGACATCATCGCGCAGATGTCGGACCGCTGCTACCTGGAGAAATGCCGCGACCGCCTCTATCCCGAGTTCGTCGCGGGAGGGATCACGCGCAAGAGCACGGATACCGGCGAGGTGGTGGTGTTCGCCTCGGCCGAGGACCTGCTGCGCAAGACGCCGTCGTTCTACCACAATGCCTCCAAGCGCCTCGATGGCGAGCTCGGCGGCGCCTACCAGTACGCGCAGGCCCACTTCAACGGACCGAACCTTTACATGGACGCGCTCAAGCAGAACATCCGCTTCGCCGAGCGCGCCGCGGCCTCGGGTACCGGCGAGATCGTGCTTCGCCGGCAGCCGCCCAACACCATCTGATGATTGGACCCCCGCCCCCGGCTTGAGGATTGCTGGGGCAGGCTTCGCGGGGGTGACGATCTGGCGATCGTCAGTTCACCGTCGCGCCGGTTTCGCGCACGACCTTTCCCCAGCGATCCATCTCGGTGGCGAGCAGCCGTCCGAACTCCTCCGGCGTACTCGTGGCCACATCCACGCCCGCCGAGGCCATGAGCTTGCGCGCCTCGGGGGTCGAGAGGATGCGGGTGATATCGGCATTCAGTTTCTGCACGATCTCGCGCGGCGTTCCGGGGGGCGCGAGCAGCCCGAGCCAGATGGTGGCGTCGTAGCCGGGCACTCCCGCCTCGTCGATCGTCGGCACGTCTGGCATCTCCGCATAGCGCTTGACCGTGGACACCGCGAGCGCCTTGAGCTTGCCGCTCGCGAGGTTCGGCAACGCGTTGGGCACGCCGACGAAGCTCACCTTCACCTGGCCCCCGATGAGGTCGTTCATCGCCTGGCTGCTGCCTTTGTAGGGCACGTGGCTCAGGTTGGCGCCCGACATGGTCGTGAAGAGCGATCCCACCAGGTGCTGCGCGCTGCCGTTGCCCGACGAGGCGTAGTCGATCTTGCCAGGCTGGGACTTGGCGAGCGCCAGCAGCTCGGCGACGCTTTTTACCCCGAGGCTCGGATGCACCACCAGCACGTAGGGGCCCTCGGCGAGCTTCATGACCGGGGAGAAGTCGCGCAGCGCGTCGTACGGCATCTGCTTGTAGAGGTGCGGGCTGATCACGTGCGCCGTCGAGATCATCACCAGCGTGTAGCCGTCGGGCTTCGCTTTCGACACCTCGGCGGTACCGATGGTGGAGCCCGCGCCGGGCTTGTTCTCGATGATCACCGACTGCCCGATCGCGGGCGCGAGCTCCTTCTGCAGGATGCGCGCGGCGACGTCGGTGAAGCCGCCCGGGCCGAAGGGCACGATGATCTTGATCGGGCGGTCCGGGAAGGTCTGCGCCCCCGCGGGCAGGGCAAGTGCGACGGCGGCGACGGTTGCGGCGACGAGGGTCTTCATGCGCGGTAGACGGGATCCGGTTGGGTGAAGAACGAATGCAGGATGTGGTAGACCACCTTGTAGTTCTTCTGCTGGAAGCTCGCGTGCGAGATGCCGGCCATCACCGCGAACTGCTTGTCGGCATTCGGGAGCTTCCTGAAGAACTCGATCAGGTCGTCGAACCCGGCGATGCCGTCGTACTCGCCGCGCATCACGAGCGTGGGGTTCACGATCTTCGTGGGATCGAGGAGCGGCAGCTTCGAGCACATGTCCACGTAGGTTCCCGTGGGCATCGAGTCGTCGAGGGCGAGGATCGCGTCGGCGAACGCTTCCACCGTCGCCTTTTCGGCGGTCCCCGGGTGGTCGCGCTCGAAGATGCTGTGCACGAAGGCGCGATCGATGGGGCGGCGGTGCATCGCCTGGAACTGGGCGAGCTTCTTCTTGCGCTCGGCGAGCGTGGGGCTGCCTTCGCCGGTCCACACGAAGGCGTCGAGCGCGAGCCGGTCGACTCGGTCCGGATGGCGCTCTGCGAAGAGGCCTGCCTTCAGCGCGCCCGAGGAAATACCGTACATGTGCATCTTCTTCACGCCCGCGGTCCTCATCACGTGCGCGGTCCCGGCGGCGAGGTCATCGGCGCCGTTGGAGATGTCGTTGTTCTGGGGACGGTCCTTGGTCGAGCGGCCGTAGCCCTCGTTATCCATCGTCCAGGTATCGAAGCCGCGAGCGGCGAACCAGTCCATCACGGAGGAGTCGGCCCGCCCCGGGACGTGGAGGTCGAACGTGGGCTGCGACGCCATCGACGAGCCGTGAACGAAGAAAATCGTGCCGCGCTTTTCCACGCCCACGGCGGGCTTCTTGTTCCAGAGGAAGAGCTTGACCTCGCCTTTCCGGGTCCAGTGATCGGTACCGCCCTTCCACGTCGTCGTCGAGCCATCGGCCATGCGTTTCTCCATGCGGGACGGTCAATCGGGTCGACCCCCAGTATATGGGGCGAACGTCGCGCGCCCGTCCCACTCGCACGCTCTGGCGCCCTGCATCGCGCGTCGAGAACCTGGCCCGGCGTGCCCGGTCTAAACTCGCCCCGACCGAGGAGCGAACATGAAGATCAGCGACGTAATGACGCCCAATCCCAAGACGGTAAAGCCGAGTGACTCCATCCAGACCGCGGCGAACATCATGCGCGAAGAGGATGCGGGCGCGGTGCCGGTCGTCGAGGGCGGAAGGGTCGTCGGCATGGTGACCGACCGCGATATCGTGGTGCGCGCCGTCGCCGATGGGGATTTCACGGCCAAGATCAGCGACGTGGTTTCGGATGACGTGATCACGGCAACCCCGGAGATGACGACCTCGGAGGCCGCCGAGCTCATGGGCGAGCACCAGATCCGCCGCCTTCCCGTGATCGACGGGGACGATCGCCTGGTCGGTATCGTCTCCCTGGGCGACCTGGCCGTGAAGGAGAATCGTGACAGCCGGATGGGGGAAACCCTGGAGAACATCTCCGAGGGCGTGAAGCGGCATTGACCTACAGCCGGGTGGCGCACGGGTCTGCCCGTGCGCCAATCGGCGGCACGATGCAACAAGAAGTCGGCTCCTCCATCCAACTTTGTTGGAATGCGACACAAATAACGGAGGAGCACCCATGGGAATGATGGAGATCCTGGGCCGATACGCCGATACGAAGCGGCACGCCCCACCCCCCGAAATCGAGAGCGATTTCAGCGAGATCGCCCACCAGGCGGCGCCCGACGCCCTGCAGGACGGGATTGCCGAGGCATTCAGGTCCGACGCCACCCCGCCGTTCGAGGAAATGGTTGCGCGGCTCTTCGAGCACTCCGAGCCGAGCGTGCGCGCCGGATTGCTGGATAACCTGCTGGCGGGGCTCAGCCCGTCAGCCTCCGGCTCGCGGGGCGGGCTCGCGGAAGTCTGGCGGCGCTACGCAGAGGGCGCACGGGTGTCACCCGCTCGCGCGGCCAACGTGGACCCCCTCGAGGTGCAGGAAGTTGCCCGACAGGCTCGCCGGCAGAACCCCGGCGTGCTGGAACGCGTCAGCCGCTTCTATGCACACCACCCGGAGCTTGTGCGCCGGCTGGGGAGTGTGGCGATGGGCATCGCGCTTTCAAAGATCGCACGCCGCGGCCATCACTGAATCGCGAGCAGCCGGTCGAAGTACGCCCTCTTCGACCGGCATCGCAGCTCGTCCCAGCAAGGCCCGTAGGTCTTCCGCGTGACCCCGTCGCGCTCGATTCGAATCTCGAACGGCTTCTTCATCAGGACCACGTGCACGTAGTTGGCGAACGCCTCGGCGAAGTCGTCGGCGGGGTGGGTCACCGCGTAGAGCGTGGCGAAGTTGGTGCGCTCCAGCACCTCGTAGATGGAAGGCATCGATTCGGCATCGAGCTTCGCGCCGAAATAAAACGCCACCTGCTCGCGCGCTTTGAACTCGTCGTCGAAAACCGTGGAGTAACGATCGCCCGCGATCCTCCACGACTCCTCGAAGTAGGGGTAGCGACGGGTCGACCCAACGTCCTGCGGCGACACCGTCCAGCTCGGGTGGACGCCAGCCCCGATCGCGAGGATGTGGCCCAGCTCGTGCAGGAGGATGTACTGGATGGCGTTGGCTCGCGTGTCGTTGCCGGCATCCTCGATTCGCGCGGATAGCTTCCAGCCCGGCGCTGGCCTGAACGGCGTGCCGTCCTTCCACGAAGCCCATCCGTTGGCCGTGTGGGGCATGAGCACCGACGGGTCGAGCACGACGAATCCGAGCGTGGGGTTGCCCTTTGCGCCGCCGATCTCGTCGGTGAAGCCGGTACCGCCGATGTCATCGACAAAATAGATGCCCGCGAGCTTCGGGGCGACGGCGCGTTTCACCACCTCGGGCAGGTCGGTGAATGCGCGCCGCACCTCGGCGAGAAACTCCGGCGTGAGGCGCGGCGCACGCGGCTGGTTGGGATAGCCGTGGACTACGTTGTCGAGCGTGAGGATCTCGATCAGCTCCGCGGGTGCCGGCCCGATGCGCTCCTCCACGGGCTTGGCGAGGGCGGCCTTCCAGAATCCGGCTTGCTTTGCGGGGTGGCGCTCCAGGACCTTGCGGGCGCATGCCCTGTCGCCCGTCGCGCAGGGCGATCCGGCCGGCTGCGAATGGGCTGCGCAGGCCAGTAGCGCGACGCAAAGCAGGACGAGGCGCACGGATCTCTCCGAAGAAGGAAGTGGCACCCCGAACACGAATCGAACGTGCGACCTGCCCCTTAGGAGGGGGCCGCTCTATCCACTGAGCTACCGGGGCGCGGGCCAAGCGAAATTATCGCACGCGTTCCCGAGTCGTCATGCCCCTTTCGCCGCGATCAGGCGGATGTACGGGGGTCGTCGTCGCCGCGATTCCCGCGCGCGGTGATCTTGGAGAGCTGGATGGACGCGCTGGAGAAAAAATTCGCGAGCCGTCCGATGCAACGCGCGGCGTGGTCGCTGTCGTCGCAGTCGTAGCGCACCAGCTTGAAAGCATAGTCGGAGACGTCACCCGCATCCACGAGCTTGCCCGGCCGGAACGACTCGGGAATCCTGGCGAGCTCGTAGGGCGATATCGAGGCGAGGAATTCGCGCGCGAGTGCGACCACCGCCGCTTCCGACGTAGCCGCGCCGAGCTGGGCCTGGCGGCTGAGGGTGGGGTCTGGCGATCTCGGCCGGGGATGAGAAGACATGTCGGCAGACGGATTGTGGGCACTTCGATCAGACAACACCGGCAGCCGGAAGTCTGTAGGCCGTATCCGAATACGGAAATGTCGGGCGATTCCTACATGCCCGGCGTGCGCTCAGGCGGCAGCCAGAAGCCGCTTGAAGAGCGCCACGAACTTGTCCCGGATGAACGCGGCGTCGATCTTGTCGAACGGCAGTTCGGCGACCTTGGACTCGATTCCGCCCCGCGACGTGACGTCGCAGATGATCACGTTGACGGTCTGGTTCTTGTGATTGGTGGTGAAGCCCACGTGGGGGCGGCGGTCGGCATTGATCCGGGTGCCTTGCCCGGCGGATTGACCTTCGCGCCGTCATAGCTGTCGAGAAGGGAGCTCAGGTCGTCGGCGGGGGGCTTCGTGGCCATGATTCGGTCCTCCGGGGGGACGTCATCGTCGGTGCGCGCTTCGCCGGATTATAAGGCGGCCTCAGGCCGGGCGCCTGCGGACTCGCAGCCCCTGGAGGAACCAGACCAGGGCCGCAATCAGCGCCGCGGGAATGAAGACCCAGTGGGGCGAGGGTCGGTCGGGGTTGGGCAGCTTCACCTCGATGATCCTGAATCCCTGCTCCACGCCGAGCTTCTTGGCACGGCTGCCGAATTTGACGGTGGCAACGGTGACCTCGTTGCCGAGCTGCGCGAGCGTGACGCCGCCGTTGCGCAGCTTCTCGCGTCCGTCCTTGCCTTCGCCCACCGGGATCGCCACCATCTTCTTCACCTCCGCGCCCTCGATCGACTGGCCCGCGATCGAGACCACCACCCACTCGTTCGGCTTGAGGCCCTCCGCAGCGCGGTAGATCTCGCCCGCCGGTGCGGCGACGTATTCCGGTGCGATCTGGTCGACCACGTAGTCGGGTCTGAAGAAGAGGAATGTCGCCACCAGCAGCAGCGCGATCTCGAGCACGTTGGCGCGCGTTCGGAAGTACGCCATGGTGGCCGCCGCGAACAGGAGAGAGGCGACGGTCGCGCTCACGCACACCAGCACGACATCGATCCACGATCCCACGCCGATGAGGAGGATCGCGGGGTTGAAGATGAAAACGAACGGCAGCAGCGCCGTGCGCATGCTGTACCACGTCGCCTGCCATCCGGTCGCGTTGGGATCCTCGCCCGAAATTGCCGCCGCGGCGTAGGAGGCGAGGCCCACGGGCGGGGTCACGTCGGCCATGATCCCGAAGTAGAAGACGAAGAGGTGCACCGCGATCAGCGGGATCACCAATTCGCTGCGCGCGCCCAGCTCGACGATCACCGGCGCCATCAGGGTCGCGACCAGGATGTAGTTCGCCGTCGTCGGCACCCCGGCGCCCAGGAGCAGGCAGATCACGGCGGTGAGGACCAGCATCAGCAGCACGTTGCCTGCGGAGATCATCTCCACGAAGTCGGTCATCATGAGGCCCATGCCGGTGAGCGTGATTGCGCCGACGATGAGGCCTGCGCTCGCGCACGCCACGCCGATGCCGATCATGTTGCGCGCGCCGAGCACCAGGCCCTTCCACAGGTCGGCGAGCCCCTTGCGCCATCCCGCGGCGACGTCGCCGGTCTTGCGGAAGTAGGCGACCAGGGTGGGCTGGATCACCACCAGCGCCATGGCGGTGGCGGTCGCCCAGAAGGCCGAGGTTCCGGGCGAGAGCTCTTCGACCATCAGGCACCACAGCAGCACGATGATGGGGATGAAGAAATGCATTCCCGCGCGCACCGTCGGCCACGGCTCCGGCAGGTGCACCGCCTTCGCGTTCGGATCGTCGATCGGCAGGTCGGGGTAGCGCGAGGAGTAGGCGAGCAGCGCCACGTAGCCTGCGAGCGTGAGCCCGCCCAGCGCCCACGCGGCGTTGTCCTCGCCGAACACCCAGCGCACGCCCAGGATCGCGTAATAGATCACGGCCAGCGCAACCACCGT
>JANMYH010000389.1:0-10462 GCA_031381925.1 Burkholderiales bacterium
TGGCGATTTTCAAGGTGTCGGCGTCGCCTGGAATGGTTTCGAGCATCCATTCGGGGAGCTTGCCGCGCGAGCCTTCGATGATCTCGGCCATCCGCTGCAGCAGCCGGGGAAGGCTGCCCGCGTCGCTCCACAGGAAAGCGACCGCTCCAGCCAGCAACAGGGTGAGCATCGCGACAATCGCCACCGCGAGGAGGGCGACGGCGGCGAGCTTTCCGCCCCCGGCGCGCGCCACCGGGAGCCGCGGCGCAATGACGTGCACCAGCTCGTAGACGAGCAATCCCCCGAGCAGGGCGGGCAGGAGGTGCAGCTGCAACGCGAGCACGAGAAGGCACGCAGCGATCACCCAGGCGGCGATTTCGTGACGCGTGGGCGGACTCCCGGGAACGCTCGACATCGCCTCGCCCTTCGATTTCATTGCGACCTCGATTCGGCCTCAACCAGCCGCCGATACTGGGACATGTGCCGGATCGCTTCCCTGGGCTTGCCCAGCTTCTCGTAGACCAGGGCCAGATTGTAGTGGCCGTCGGCAAGATTGGGATCGGCCTGCACCGCCAACCCGTACGCTTGCACCGCCTCGGAAAACCGGCCGAGGTCCTCCAGCAGGAGGCCGAAGTTGTACAGCAACAGCGGTTGCCCACCGCACGCCCCGAGGGCATCCCGATAGGCGCGTTCGGATTCTGCGAGGCGGCCAGCCTCGTGAAGGAGGAGCGCCAAGTTCACGCGCGGCTCGACACGCGCCGGATCGGCTGCGATCGCCTTCGCGTACGCGACCAGAGCGCCCCGGGTGTCGACGCGCTCCAATGAGAGTGCCTCGGAAAACCAGTCCGGATCGGCGTGGGGTTGCTGTGCCGCCGGTTGCCGCTCGATCACGTTGAGGGAGCCCTGCGCGGGATCGCCCTCGAATTCGAGCAGGTACTGCCCGGACTCCGCCTGCCAGCGGCTGTCGCCTTCACGGACCACCACGCGATCGCCGACGGCGCCGATGCTCAGGCCCGACAGCGGCATCGACTCGGGCAGGTGGCGGCGAAGCTCCTTCATGGACTTCGCGATCCGCCGGTTGGAGACCCGCGCGGCGACGAGCGTTTGCGCGGTGCGCAGCACGATCAGGTCCTGGAACGAGAAGCGCCACGCATTGCGCGCGCCGCGCGCGGGAGTGACGAAGCCCGCGGCGATCAGCGCGCGGATGGTGCTGCGCGGCAGGCGAAGCAGGCGCTCGAGGTCGCGAACGCCGTACGGGTGCATGTCCCCGTCGTCTTGCGCGCTAGGCCTTGTTCCGGGCCTTCCGCGCACCGGCTGCCGGTTCGGCCTGCTGCGCTCGCTTGGCGGGCTTGCGCGTCTCGGCCGGGGGCGGGGCCGCCTTGGCGCGGACCGGCGCCTTCTTCTTCTCGAGGCTCGCGCGCAGCGCTTCCATGAGGTCGATCACCTGGCCGCCACCGCCCTGGGGCTCTTCGGTCATGACGATCTCCTGGCCCTCGACCTTCTGCTGCACGGCCTTCTCGATGCGCTTGGCGACTTCGTCCACGTACTGGCTGGGGTCGAAGGTCTCGGAGGCCTGTTGCTCGATCAGCAGTTGGGCGAGCTTCAGCTCCGCGGGCTTGACCTCGGTGTCGGGAATCTCGATTTCCTTGATGGAGCGCACCTCGCCCGCGTAGAGGAGCTGCTGCATGACCAGGCCTTCCTCGACGGCCCGGATCATCACGATGTACTGCTTGCCGCGCGCGGCCCAGCGGCCGAGCGCGCAGCGCCCGGACTCGCGCAGCGCCCGGGTAAGGAGCGCGTACGGCTTGGCACCGCCCTTGTCGGGCGCGAGATAGTAGGCCTTGTCGAAGTAGACCGGGTCGACCGATTCGAGCGGCACGAACTCGGTGATCTCGGCCATCTGGTTGCCAGCTTCCTCCATGGCCTTCAGCTCCTCGGGTGCGAACATGACGTACTGGTCCTTGGCGAATTCGTAGCCCTTGACCATGTCCTCGCGCGCCACGGGAATCTCCTCCTTGATGCAGAAGTACTGCTGCTTCAGGCGCGAGCCGCAGCCCTTGTGCAGGAGGTTGAAGGAGATCGCGCGGCTCGCCTCGGTGGCCGAAAAAAGCCTCACCGGAATCGACACCAGCCCGAATGACACCGTCAACGACGCAATCGATCTCGCAGCCATTTCAGCCTCCCAACTAAGCAACTACGTTGAGTTTCGCGGGGAAGCTATTGTAATGCAAGAAGTTTTTGCTGTCTCTAGCGGTCTTTCGGGGGCTTTTTCGCGGGCTGCACGCTGAGCCACGACTTCGACCGCCGCCCGGGCTCGTAGCGCGCGTCCAGGCGCTTGCCCATCACACCCTCGAAGCCGCTTGCGCGCGCCGCGGCCTCGAGCGCCACGCCATCCCCGGTGGCGTGCACCAGCTGCACGCGCGCGGAGGGCAGGATGCATTGCGCCAGGTAGCGTCGCCGGTCGCGGTAGGGCGCCCCTCGCAGGTCGACGCCGGCGAAGTGCAGCAGGTCGAAGCAGCAGATTGCGGCGGGCACGCTCTCGTCCGCGGTCGCGATGTCGCGCTCGGTCTTGAGTTGCGCGCGGGCCTGCAGCGTCGCGAAGGAGGGCTTTCCCTTTGCATCGAAGGCGACCAGCTCGCCGTCGAGGATCATGTCGTGGCTGCCCTGCTTGGCCAGCTCCGCGGCAAGGCGCGGGAAAGCCCTCGAGAGCTCGACTCCACGGTGCGTGCAAAGCCTCACACCGTTCGCGCCGATGAATGCGATCACGCGGTAGCCGTCGAGCTTGGGCTCCCACATCCAATCGTCGTGATTGAACGCGCGATCGCCCGGTTCGGCGCGCATGGGCGTGAGCTTCGCGGGCATCGGATCGATGGGGCCCGAGGGTATGAGCCGCTCGGCGGGAAGCGGCCCGGGGAGGACCGGCCGATCGCGTGCAGTGAGGTCCGCGGTCGTGACGAACCGATCCTTGTGCTTGATCACCAGCCACTGCTTGGGATCCTTCATGCGCACCAGCGCGAACGAGCCCTTCAGCTTCTCGCCGCGCAGCTGGAAGCTCAACTTGCCATTCGCGAGGCCGTCACGCACCTCGCGCTCGGCGCGCGCACGGTCGTCGAAAAACGTGACGTTGCCCTCGTCGGGCGAGTACACGCCGCAGTCCCACACGATCATCTCCCCCGCGCCGTACTGCTTGGCCGGGATCACGCCCTGGAACCCGCCATACTCGTAGGGATGGTCCTCGGTCTGCGCGGCAAAGCGCTTTTCGCTAGCATCGAGGGACGGACCCTTGGGAAGAGCCCACGATTTGAGGACGCCATCGCACTCGAGCCTCAGGTCGTAGTGGAGCTGGCGCGCGTGGTGCTGCTGGACCACGAAGAGCAGGGGACCGCTGCGCCCTTGGGCCAGCACCGGGGCCGGCTCCGGGGTGACCTCGAAGGCCCGCTTCTCGGAGTACTCGCGGAGACTGTCTTTCGCCATGCCGAATTCTAGTTCGACGGTGCTCGCCGGAGCGAGCGGCTATTCCTTCAAGGAGTGGAAGGGCGTCTTCTATCCCGAGAAGTGCAAGCCGGAGGAGATGCTCGCGTTCTACTCGCAGCGCCTGCCGACGGTGGAGATCAACAACACCTTCTATCGCATGCCCAAGGCGTCGGTGCTCGAGAACTGGGCGAATACCGTGCCCGAGGGCTTCCGCTTCGCGATCAAGGCCTCACGGCGCATCACGCACATGTCGCGGATCAAGGCCGAGTCGTCGGCGGAGCCGCTGGGCTACCTGTACCAGAACCTCGCGGCCCTCGGCTCGAAGCGCGGTCCGGTCTTGTTCCAGCTGCCGCCAAACCTGAAAAAGGATTTGCCACGGCTCGTCGACTTCCTCGCCCTCCTTCCGAAGGATCATCGCGCCGCATTCGAGTTTCGCAACGAGACGTGGTTCGAGGACGACGTGTACGCCGCGCTCGAAGGCGCAGGCGCGGCGCTGGTGCTGTCCGAGCGCGAGGACAACGCGCCGCCGCCGCTGGTCGAGACGGCGCCCTGGGGTTACGTGAGACTCCGCCTCGAGACCTACTCCGACGGCGATTTGCGCGAGTGGGCCGATCGCATCGCCGCGGCCGGCTGGCGAGATTCCTTCGTGTACTTCATGCACGAGCCGACCGCACCCGCGTACGCACAAGCCCTGATGGGCTTTGCCGCCTCACCGCGATGAGTGCCGCAAGCGCGCAACCCGTCACCATCGCCCTCGATGACGTGACGCAAGTCTCGGGGCTATGGCAGGCGACCCCGGATGCGCGGGCGTGCTATGTGTTCGCGCATGGCGCGGGAGCGGGCATGACGCATCCCTTCATGACGGCCGTTTCCGAAGGCCTCGCCGGGCGTCGCATCGCCACCCTGCGTTACCAGTTCCCCTACATGGAGCGCGGCTCGAAGCGTCCCGACACGCCGAAGGTCGCGCACGCCGCGGTGCGTGCCGCGGTCGTGGAGGCCGGGCGACGCGCGCGTGGGCTGCCGATATTCGCGGGAGGCAAGTCCTTCGGCGGGCGCATGACCTCGCAGGCGCAAGCCGTCGAGGCGTTGCCGGAAGTCCGCGGCCTGGTTTTCCTCGGGTTTCCGCTGCACCCGGCGGGCAAGCCGTCCGACGAGCGAGCGCAGCATCTGTCCGAAGTACTTGTACCGATGCTCTTCCTGCAGGGAACGCGCGACGACCTGGCGACGCTCGACTTGCTGCAGCCCGTGGTGAAAAAGCTCGGGGCTCGCGCCACGCTGGCGCTTTTCGACCACGCCGACCACTCGTTCCACGTTCCCGCGCGTACCGGGCGCAAGGATGCGCAGGTTCGCGAGGAGCTGCTCGACGTGCTGGCGGGATGGATCGAGACCTGAACCTTGTGCCGGCAACGCCGCTCAAAGAAGGACGGCCACCCCACTGGAGATCGCCATGCCCAAGCGTGACAAGGACTTCAACCCGCAGCAGCAGAGCTCGAAGCCGCCCGCGACCGATCCGGTTGCCGAGAACAAGCAGAAGGCCGAACAGCAGGAAGTCGCCGGCCGTCACAAGAATGACGGCCAGAACGACCACCAGGGGAATCGCCGCCAGCCCGGTACCCACAAGGGCGGCGACTGACCCTCAGAGCTTCACGAGCTGGGTGAACCCGCCGTAGATCATTCGCTTGCCGTCGAAGGGCATCGCCTTCGGGTCCATCATGTCGGCAAGGCGCGGGTCCTTCATCACCTTCTTGTTGACGCGGTCGCGGTGGGCGCGTGACTTGAACACGATCCACGAGAACACCGCGATCTCGCCGGGCCTCAATTTCACTGCCCTGGGGAACGACGTGAGCTTGCCCACCTTCACGTCCTCGGCGACATTCTCGCGGAACTCGAGAGCCCCGTGATCGCGCCACACCTTGCCGGCTTTAATCGCCATGCGGCGGTAAGCCGCCAGCTTCTTCTTCGGCACCGGGACTACGTAACCATCGACATAGTTCGCCATTCGGATTCTCCTGGTTAGCCCTTCTTCTCAAATTGCGCCCGTGGCCGCTCAGTCCTTGAGGGCTTCGACCTGGATTCGCAGGCGGATTTTTCCGGCCTCCCCCTCGCTGTAGAGCTTCATGCCGTAGTCGGCGCGATTGAGTTCGCCCTCGACGTCGGCGCCGCAGACTTCCTTCTTGAACATCGGGTGCTCGATGCACTTGAAGCTGTTGATCTTCAGGGTGAGGGGGCGGCTCACGCCCAGCAGGGTGAGGCGGCCTTCGACCGACGCGGGCACATCGCCCTCGAACCGCAGCGATCCCTGGTAGCTCATCGTCGGGTGCCATTGCGTGTTGAGCCAGTCCTCCCCGACCGCGAACTCGTTCATCGCCTTGTGCCCGAAATCGATGCTTCCGGTGTTGACCAGGATCTGTACGGCGCCGCTGCGCGCCGCGCGATCCAGCGTCACCGTGCCCGAAGTGCGCGTGAACTTGCCGCGCCACACCGAGATGCCCATGTGCGAGAACTCGAAGCTCGGATAGGTGTGGTCCTTGTCGACCGTGTACGTGGCCGCCGAAGCCGGCGCGGCGGCGAGGGCGGCCATCACGATCCAGGCTTTCATGGGTGCACCTCGTCGCGAATCCTCGAGACGAGCGCTGGGATGTAGCCCGCCAACAGATCGAGGTTGTTTTTCCAGCCGTCGACCCAGCCCTTCTCCATGATTTCGCGCGTCCAGCGCGGATCGCGGCCAGGCACCTCTTCCAGCCGTGCGCGCAGGGTGACCTTGGTCGCGGCGCCGTGGTCCTCGAAGGTCACGGTGACGAAAGCCTTGTGGAAGTATTTGCCGTTCTCGTCGTCGCAATAATCGTCCCAGGTGATCCGCTGGTCCCGAATCACCTCGCGGTAGATCCCACGGGCCGTGAAGGTGGTGCCGTCGGAGAAAGGCATGCGCACGCGCCATTCGCCGCCGACGCGGACATCCATCTTCTCGATGTCGGGCTTCCCGAATCCCTCGGGCATCCACCAATGGACCACGTGCCGCGGATCGGTCCAGGCCTCGAAGACGAGGCTGCGAGGCGCATCGAGCACGCGCGTGACGACCAGCTCGCGACCTGCCGTATCGGCGTCACTTTCCCTTGCGACCATGCTTCTTCTCCCTTCGTTGGAGCTCACGGAGATAAACGCCCAGGCCATCGAGTCTGTCCTCCCAGAAACGGCGGTAATGCTCGAGCCAATCGACTGCATCCTTGAGCGGGGCCGCCTCGAGCCGGCACGGACGCCACTGCGCTTCACGACCCCTTGCGATGAGCCCTGCGCCCTCGAGCACCTTGAGGTGCTTGGAGACCGCGGGCAGGCTCATCGCGAAAGGCTCCGCCAGCTCGTTCACCGAAGCCTCGCCGGAAACCAGCCGCGCAAGGATGGCGCGGCGGGTGGGGTCTGCGAGCGCCGCGAAGGTGGTGCTGAGTCGGTCGGGGGCCATGGCGATTTTGTATTTAACTGATTGGTAAACTACAAGCGCCCGGCCCGGGTGTCAAGCCGGCTGCTTTCCCGGATCCGCGTTGACCAGTGAGCCCCCGCTCACCATCCAGGGCGTGCCGAACTTGTCGACCAGCATCCCGAAGGCTTCGGACCAGAACACCTTCGCCATCGGCATCATCACCTGGCCGCCCTGGGCGAGCGCTTCGAATGCGCGGCGCGCGTCGGCGGCTTTCGGATAGAAGAGCGACACCGAGAAACCCTTCATGCCCGGGTAGGGTTGCGGGGCCATCCAGTCCGAGGCCATCAGGTTCGAGCCGCCCTCGAGCACCAGGTGCGCGTGCATGATCTGGTCGGCGCTGCCGGCGGGGCACTGGGCCGGATCCGGCGACTCGCCGTAGGTCATCAGGGCGTTCAGCTTGGCGCCCAGGGTTTTCTCGTAGTAGCGCATCGCCTCGGCGCAGTTGCCGCCGAAGAAGATGTAGGGGTCGAGCTGCTGGCGCATGAAAGATCCCTTTCGTCGTCGTGAAATCGCAGGCTAGCCGCTTTAGTCCTAAAAAGCAACTACCAGATGCAAATTCAGGACTGAAGGGGTAAACTGCGCCATGGCGACGAAACGGACCTATGAGGACGGATGCGCCTCCGCCCACGGCCTCGACCTCATCGGCGAGCGTTGGGCGCTGCTGGTCGTGCGCGAGCTGGTGCTCGGCCCGAAGCGGTTCACCGACCTGCGGGCGGGGCTTCCCGGGATCAGCCCCAACGTGCTCACCGAACGCCTCGATGAGCTCGAGCGGGTCTCGGTGGTGCAGCGGCGCAAACTCCCGCTTCCCGCCGGCTCCTGGGTCTACGAGCTGTCCGACTGGGGTCGCGAGCTCGAGCCCGTCATCATGGCGCTCGGCCGATGGGCCGCACGCTCGCCGGTGCTGCCGATGGGCAATCCGATCAGTGTCGACGCCCTGATCCTTTCCTTCCGGACCATGTTCGATTCGCAGGCCGCGGCCGGACTCGAGACCCGCATCGACCTCGTGCTGGGCGAGGAGCGGTTCCAGGCGCGGATCGCGGCCGGCAGGATGGGCCTGGACCGCGGCGGGGCGGGCGCTGCCGATGCCCTCATCGAGGGCGACCCGAATATGCTTGCCGCGGTGGTCTACGGCGGATTGAGACTTTCCGAAGCCGTCCGCTCGGGGAAGTTGAAGGTCGAAGGCGACCGAAATGCGATCAAGCGTTTCGTGACCCTGTTCCCCATGCCCGAGCGCGCAAGGGCTATCCCCCCCGCTCGGACTACACCGGGAAACAACCGCACCTGAAGGGTCGTCCAACGAGGACCCTCGACCCTGGAGAAGCAGATGAGCGACGACAAGACCAACACGGGATCGCCCGATCGCGATCGAATCGACATGAACGACCCCGATGAAGTCCGCAACTGGACCCGGTCGCTGGGTGTGACGAAGGAAGAGCTCCAGCGTGCCGTGGAAGCCGTCGGGAACTCCTCGGGCAAGGTGTACGACTACATCGGCCGAAACCGGCAGCGCTGATCCCTAGAGTGCCAACTTGTCGTCTCCGCGGCTCGCTTCGGCGAGCCGCGTTACTGCCGGCATCAGGTTCAGCCCCGTGGACGCATGCAGGGTTCGTGCCGCCTCGCGGAGCGCGGTGAAGGATTCATGGACCGAGGCCCCCCGAGCGGCGAGCGCAACGGCATTGCCCGCGTCCGAGGGCGGAATCACCAGCACTCGTTCGCCGAAGGCTTGTCGGATTCGACCGACGCTCGGGTCCGAGCCGCGACGACGCGTCAGCAGGTTCATCGACACCATGCCGCCCCGCGAAAGCCGCTCGCGGCAACTCAGGTAGAACGGCACCGTATCGAGCATCCCGGGCCGGCCCTTGTCGTCATAGCCGTCGACGACGACCAGGTCGAATCGGCCCCCGCGGCTGCCGCTCGCGTAGTCGTGGCCGTCGCCGATCTCGATATGCAGGCGCTTCGAATCCTCGGGCAGCTTGAAGTACTGCCGCGCCGTGGCAACCACTTCGGGAAGGATCTCGATCACGGTGATCCGTGCCTGCGGCCGGTTGCGATAGAGGAACTTCGTGATCGACGCGGATCCGAGGCCGACCTGCAGCACGCTCGCGGGCCAATCGGGTTCGGGCCGCAGGAGGAGCGGAAACATCAGGTCGCGCGTGTACTCGAGCTCGAGCGCCCAGGGACGCGCGATCCGCATGGCACCCTGCACCCATGGCGAGCCGAAGTGCAGGTACCGCACACCGCGCTCCTCGCTGATGGTGATGCCGGTCACGAACGCCGCTCTCAGCGAAACTTGAGCTTCATCGCCACGATCGAGCCGGTGAGGACCAGCGTCACCGCATTCCACAGGATGATGGGAATCTCCTGCTTGAGGATCCCGTACACCATCCACAGCGCCACGCCGAGGGAAAACGCCACGTAGGTCCGCAGCGACACGTCCCTGGCGGATCGGGTCTTCCAGATTTTCGCCACTTGGGGAATGAAGGCGAGGGTGGTAAGAAATCCGGCGACGAGGCCGAGCAGGGTGGTCGTGTCCATCGAAGTAATATACGTGGGTCAACCGATTCGCCGCATGGACTCCCTCAAGCTCGCTACCTTCAACGTCAACGGGATCAAATCCCGCCTTCCCCACTTGCTGCTCTGGCTCAAGCGGGAGTCGCCGGATATCGTTTGCCTGCAGGAACTGAAGTCGCTCGACGATGCATTCCCGATCGCGGACATCCGGGCGGCCGGATACGGCGCGATCTGGCAGGGCCAGCGCTCGTGGAATGGCGTGGCGATCCTCGCGAAGGGCGCCGACCCCGTGGAAGTCCGCCGCGGGCTACCGGGCGACCCGAAGGACGACCACAGCCGCTATCTCGAGGCGGCGGTCGAGGGGATCCTCGTCGCTTGCCTGTACCTGCCCAACGGCAATCCCCGGCCGGGCCCCAAGTTCGACTACAAGCTCGCGTGGTTCGAACGCCTCATCAAGCACGCAAAGGGCCTCTATTCAAGCGGCCATCCGGTGGTGATGGCGGGCGACTACAACGTGGTGCCGACCGACTTCGACATCTACAACCCGAAGTCGTGGCTGAAGGATGCGCTGCTGCAGCCCGAGAGCCGCGAATGCTACCGGCGCCTGTTGGCGCAGGGCTGGACCGATTCGATCCGGCACAAGTATCCCAAGGAGCAGATCTACACCTTCTGGGACTACTTCCGGCAGCACTGGCAGCGCAACTCGGGGCTGCGGATCGATCACCTCCTGCTGAGCGACGAGCTCAAGCCGCGGCTGATCGACGCGGGCGTGGACCGGTGGGTGCGCGACCTGGAAAAGGCCAGCGACCATGCGCCGACCTGGATCACGCTCGATGCCGCGGCGCCGAAGGCGAAGTCCGCAGCGCGCCCTATTGCAGCAAGGTCCGCCGCGAAAACTCCACCAGCGCGTAGAAGAGGTAGTCCGCGTTAGGCTTCTTCACGAAGCCGTGCCCCTCGTCGCGCGCCATCATGAACCAGAAGGGCGCGTTGCGGCGCTTCAGCGATGCCACGATCTGCTCGGCC
>JANMYH010000408.1:0-1533 GCA_031381925.1 Burkholderiales bacterium
CGATTCGGCGCCGGAGCGGTCCCTCGTCTGCCTGTTCCCGAGGCTTCCTATCCGAGAGGTGCTCTTCATGAACGAACCCCCTGATTTTTCAAACGTACAGAGCGGCGGCAGCTCCACGGCAACCAAGATCTACGTGGTGAAATCCGGCGACTCGCTCTCGAAGATCGCCAAGGTCGAGTACGGCGACGCCCAGGCGTGGAAGCGGATCTACGAGGCCAACAAGGACATCCTCAAGGATCCCGACAAGATCTTCCCGGGCCAGAAGCTCAGGATTCCCCCCAAGTAACGACAAACCCACGGAGCCGTTCATGAACAAGACCGCCCGATTCCTCGCCCTCGCGCTCGTCGCCGTCGGCCTCGCCGCGTGCCAGAAAGACGCGCCGCCCGCCTCGCCGAAGGCACCCGCTCCTGCGCCGGCTCCTGCCCCGGCTCCCACCGTCGTCTCCATCTCCACGGCCACGCTCGGCTCGGCGGTCGGCGCCGACAAGAAGGTCACCGCCGCCACCCAGGCGTTCGCGAAGAACGACACCATCTACGTGTCGGTCGATACCGCGGGCAGCGGCACCGCGACCCTGAAGGCGAAGTGGACCTATATGTCCGGTGGCAAGTCGGTGCCGGTGAAGGAGGACTCGCAGACGATCCAGGCGTCGGGGCCGTCCACGACCGAGTTCCACATCAGCAAGCCCGACGGCTGGCCGGCGGGCGACTACCAGGTCGACGTGATGGTGAACGACCAGGTCGTGCAGACCAAGAAGTTCACAGTAAAGTAACTGCGGGCAGCACGGCGGTCGTTGGAGCGGACGCTTACGCCGCTCAACGACGCAACGACGCTTGGCAGGACCGCCGCTGTAGAATCGAAGGGGGCGCATTCTGTGCCCCCTTTTCTTTTTCCGATGCTCAACGGCGCGCCCGCCCATACCCCGATGATGCAGCAGTACCTCGCCCTCAAGGCGGCGTACCCCGGCATGCTGCTCTTCTACCGGATGGGGGACTTCTACGAGCTCTTCTTCTCCGACGCCGAGCGCGCCGCGAAGCTGCTCGACATCACCCTCACCACCCGCGGCCAATCGGCGGGCGCGCCGATCCGCATGGCGGGCGTGCCGTACCACGCGGTCGAAGGCTACCTCGCGAAGCTCGTGAAGCTCGGCGAGTCGGTCGCGATCTGCGAGCAGGTCGGCGATCCGGCGACGTCCAAGGGCCCGGTGGAGCGCAAGGTCATGCGCATCGTGACCCCTGGCACGATCACGGACGCGGCACTCCTGCCCGCGTCGCGCGAAGCGCTCCTCGCGGCGGTCCACATCGTGGGCCCCACCGCGGGAATCGCGTGGATCGCCCTCGCGAGCGGCAGCCTCGCCATCACGGAGGTGCCGGTCGAGAGGCTCTCGGGCGAGCTCGAACGCCTGCAGCCCGCCGAGATCCTCGTCGCCCACGACCTCGAGCTGCAGACGCGCAACGTCGCGGTCAAGCGCCTCGATTCGTGGCAGTTCGACGCCGCCGCGGCCACCCGCGACCTCGCGAAGCAGTTCGGCACCG
>JANMYH010000420.1:0-8563 GCA_031381925.1 Burkholderiales bacterium
CCCTGGTTGAAGTCGAACGGATTGTCGATGTCGCGGATCAGCCGATAGAGATACCAGTAGGTGACGCTGAGAAAGCTGGTCACCACGGCGGCGACCACCGGTGTACGGAAGCTGCACGCGAGCAGCAGCAGGAACACGAACGCCAGGAAGAACTCGAGCAGGGCGTACGCCGAACCCATGAACTCGGTGCGCGCGATGGTGTACGCGCGCGTCACCCCACGGCGCAGCTGGTTCACGTCGCCGAGCATCCGCACGGTGATCTTGTCGAGGCCCGCCTGCTCCATGCGCTTGATCTGCTCGTCGAGCCGCTTGACGGCCGGGAAGATGTCCTCGGAGCGCTTGTCCGTGCTCCTGAGCCAGGCGAGCGTTGCGTGCGCGCTGTCGCGCACTACGCCGAGCAGCTCGCGACGGGTCGGGCCATCGGCCGGATAGCCCGGGGTCCGGGCCGCGATCACCGAGGCCTCGACGAACCAATCCTCCATGATCTCGAGCTGGCAGGCGATCTCGCCCGGAAGGCGCTCGGCCTCCTTGAAGTCGGTGATCGTTCCCGCGAGCAGGAAGCCCATGATGAACACCAACGCGGTGAAGATCACGTTGAGGTCGGAATTGAATTCCAGCAGCCCCTTGAAGCCAAGCGTCTCGTCGAGCACGAGCTTGAGCGCCGTGAGCGCGACACCGATCGGAAGGCTGGTCCAGAACAACCGCCAGCGGCGATTCGGAAGCGGGGTCTCGGCGGCAGACACGCTTTTCCCCCTTCAGACGAGAGCGGTGAGCAGGAGGGCGCAGGGTTGCCGGGCCACGGTGCGCGTCTTTCGGGGTCGAAGGGGCGGAATGGTAGCAGACCGGGCCGGCGGCCGCGCCCTGAACAAAGCCCGGGAGAGGCCTGTCCCATGGAACCGGCCACCGCCGATAAACACGGAGATCCATTCATGTCGAACAAGCAAGGACAACCGAGCCAGCAGGTCAGCAACGACGACAACAAGCAGGGAAGCCAGAACAAGCAGGGCGGTCAGCAAGAGCAGAGCAACCAAGGCAAGCAAGGCGAGCAGCAGGGTTCGCGCAGGGGGCAGAGCACCGCAGGCCACCAGGGCGACCCGGGCAGCCAAGGAAAGCAAAACTCGGGCAGACCGGGGAAGGGTGGGAGCTGATTACTCAGGCCGCGACGGCCAAAGAAAAGCGGGCCTTGCGGCCCGCTTTTCTTGTTCCCTGCGCCCGGCGAGGCTACTGCTTCTTCTTGGCCTTGGTGCTGCTGCTCAGTGACTGGTCGCCGGTCGAGGCGCTGGTGGTGCTGCTGAGCGACTGATCACCCGTAGTCGTGGTGTTGTCGATCGTGAGGCTCGAACGTCCGCGCAGATCGATGGACGGGGTGAAATTGGAAGTGGACCCCGTCACCGAGGAATTCACGTCCGAGCTCGATCCAGTGACCTTCGAGTCCGCAGTTGCGCTGGAGCCGGCGACCGATGGGGTTGAGGTTACGCTGGACGTCGGCGATGAAGCGGCGGGGTTGCTCGTTGCGGAGGGGTTCGACACAGCCGAGCTCGACGAAGAACCCGTCGTGGCGCCGGTGGCAGATGCGCTGGTCGGGGAGTCCGGGGTGCAATCCATGTGGACCGGGCTGCTCGAATGGTCCTTTGCCTTGCCGGTGTTCTTGTCAGCCAGCTTCCCGGCATTGGGATGGTTGAGCTCGCTGCACAGAGGCTTGGTCGCGGCGTCCTGCTGCGCGGCACCGGCCTTCGCCTTCGCGCTGGTCTTACCCTCGACCTTCTGCGTACTCGCGGTCGGCTCCTTCATCGTGCTGGGGGCGGTACTCTGGGCAAAGGCCGGAGCGGCGCCGATGAGGGCTGCGATGGCGAGGGTGCTGAGATATTGGGAACGGATCATGTTGATGCCTCCTGGGGTCACGAAAGAAAAGAACGCGTACGAACGTCGCGCTCATGGATAGGACGGCGTCGCCAAGCCAGCGTTGCCTGGAGGGCGAAAGTTCCGGCTGCGGCTGACGCCGACTCCGCTGCCGGTCCACAGCGGGACGGACAAGGCAGCCGCGGGCGTGATCCAATCGGACTGTTTGTAGGCCAAAACCTACATTTGTCGTGCATGGCGTCCGACATCTGTAGCTCTTTGTTGTAGGATTTGTCCTGCAGCTCCGTAGCTCACCTGCCCGGAATCAACTCCGCGAACCAGGACGCCATGAACCACAAGAAGGTTTACATCCGCACGTTCGGATGCCAGATGAACGAGTACGACTCGGACAAGATGGCCGACGTCCTCGCCGTCGCCGAGGGCTTCGAGAAGACCTCGGATCCCGCCGAAGCCGACCTCATCCTCTTCAACACCTGTTCCGTGCGCGAGAAGGCGCAGGAGAAGGTGTTCGCCGACCTCGGGCGGGTTCGCGGCCTCAAGGCGGCGAATCCAGGGGTCCTGATCGGCGTCGGCGGCTGCGTGGCAAGCCAGGAAGGCGCGGAGATCGTGCGCCGCGCGCCCTACGTGGACCTGGTGTTCGGCCCGCAGACCCTGCACCGCCTGCCCGAACTGCTCGCGGTGAGGCGCGCGACCGGCCAACCGCAGGTCGATATCTCGTTTCCCGAGATCGAGAAATTCGATCACCTCCCGCCGGCGCGCGTCGACGGCACGAGTGCGTTCGTCACGATCATGGAAGGGTGCAGCAAGTACTGCAGCTTCTGCGTCGTGCCCTACACCCGCGGCGAGGAGGTTTCGCGGCCGCTGGATGCCATCCTGGCCGAGGTTCGCCATCTTGCGAACCAAGGCGTGGTCGAGGTCACGCTCCTCGGCCAGAACGTGAATGCCTACCGTGGCGAGCTCCCCGGCGGAGAGTCGGCGGATTTCGCCCTGCTCCTGTCGCAGGTCTCGAGGATCGAAGGCCTCGAGCGCATCCGTTACACGACTTCCCACCCGCTCGAGTTCACCCAGCGGCTGATCGACGCCTACGCGAAGTTGCCCAAGCTGGTGTCGCAGCTGCACCTTCCCGTTCAGTCGGGCTCGGATCGCGTGCTGGCCGCGATGAAACGAAACTACACGGCGATGGAATATCGCTCGATCGTGCGGCGGCTGCGCGTCGCGCGTCCCGACATCTCGATCTCGAGCGACTTCATCATCGGATTCCCCGGCGAGACCGAGGCCGATTTCGAGCAGACGATGAAGCTGGTCGAGGACGTGCGCTTCGACGGCTCCTTCAGCTTCATCTATAGCCCCCGCCCCGGCACGCCGGCGGCGAGCCTCAGGGACGACACACCGCACGCGGTAAAGCTCGAGCGCTTGCAGCGCTTGCAAGCCCGAATCCAGGAGCTCGCCGAGGGTTATTCGCAATCCATGGTGGGCACTCGCCAGCGCGTGCTGGTCGAAGGCCCGTCACGCAAGAGCGCGGCCGAGCTCGCCGCGCGCACCGAAAACAATCGCGTCGTCAATTTTGCCGGCCCGTCCCGCCTGGTGGGGCGTTACGTCGAGGTCGAGATCACGGCCGCCCTTCCCCACAGCCTGCGGGGCCGCGCGGTCACCACGGATTCCCAGGGGGCGCGAGCCCCCGCCCTAGAGGAGCGTTAATGAAACTGTCTCGCCTCCACGCCCGACTCCTCCCGGCCCTCGTGCTGGCCATCGGCACGGGCGCCGCCTTCGCGCAGAAGCCTGCGCAGACGCCACCGCCCACGTCGCCGCCACAGCCCTCCGCACCTCAGGTGCCCGCGGCAACCTCGACCGTTGCGCTCCCCACGACGCTGCCGGGCACGCCCCAGACTTCGCCGCCGCTGCCGAGCCCCCGCGCATTCGCTTCGGTCATCCGCGAAGCGAAGGCGCTCCCCGGGTTCTTCACGCTCTACGAGAAGGACGAGAAGGTCTTCATCGAGCTGAAACCCGAGCAGTTCAACACGCCCTATTACTTGTCGATCAACCGCACACGCGGGCTCGGCGAGAACTTCATCTATCCGTTCATGATGCGCGGCTACCTGGTGGAATTCCGCAAGGTCGGCGGGCTGGTGCAGATGATCGCGAAGAACTCGCGCTTCAGCGCCAAGGCGGGCACGCCGCTCGCGCTCGCCGCGCAGCAGAGCTTCACCGATAGCCTCCTCGGAAGTGCCACGGTCGCGAGCGAGCCGCATCCGGAGACGAAGGCGGTCCTGATCGAGGCGAATCCGCTGTTCCTCGCCGACATCGCGGGCACCGCCACCGAGCTCGAGGCCGCCTATCGCACCGCCTACGCCTTCGACCAGCGCAATTCCAGCTTCACCAAGGTGCGCGCCTCGTCGGACATGGCGACCTTCAGCGTTTCCGCGCATTTCGCCATGCCCAAGCTGCCGGTCGTGACCAACAACCCCACCGGCCCGAGCCTGCCGGGCACGCTCGAGGATGCGCGCAGCATGTTCCTCGGCTATCACTACAGCCTCGCAAAGCTGCCCGATACGCCGATGCGCGCTCGCAAGGCCGATGCGCGGGTGGGCCATTTCATGACGCGGCACCATGAGTTCACCAACGACGTGGCGCCCTCGCCGCGGCAGTATTTCGTGAACCGCTGGCGCCTCGAGAAGACGGAGCCGGACGCGCCGCTGTCGGAGCCGAAGCAGCCGGTGGTCTTCTGGATGGACCGCAACATCCCGCTGGAGTACCGCGATACCGTGAAGGCGGGCGTGCTCGAATGGAACAAGGCTTTCGAGAAGATCGGGTTCAAGGATGCGATTCGCGTCGAGGTGCAGCCCGACGATGCCGATTTCGACACCGCCGACCTGCGCCACGCCTCGATTCGCTGGTACCTCGATACGAGCGACGGCGCGCTCGCGATCGGGCCGCGCCGGGTCGACCCGCGAACTGGCGAGATCCTCGATGCCGACATTGCCATCTCCCAGGGGTGGACGCGCCTGCCGCGCAGGTTGGCCGGCGAGCAGTTTCCGAAACCGATGCCCGCCCGCCATGCCCACGCCCAGGACGACGCAAGCCTTTGCGCGTACGGCGCAGAGGCCTTCAGCGAAGCGGCCTTCGCCACCGGGTTGCTCGAGGCGCGTGGCGAGCTCGACCCGTTCGGACCCGAAGCCGATGCGATCGTGAAGGCGACGCTCAAGGACGTGGTCACCCATGAGGTGGGCCATACGCTGGGACTGCGGCACAACTTCCGCGCGTCCACGATCTACACCGAGGAGCAGATCGCCGACCCCGCGTTCACCCGCGTGAATGGCATCGGCGGATCGGTCATGGACTACAACGCCTGGAACATCGCGCTCGACAAGGAGAAGCAGGGCGAGTACGTGATGAGCACGCTCGGCCCCTACGACTATTGGGCGGTCGAGTACGCCTATCGCGAGCTCGACGAAGCCAACGAGCCGAAGGAGCTCTCCCGGATCGCCGCGCGCAGCAACGAGCCGCAGTTCGCCTACGCCACCGACGAGGAGACCGGCATCGGCACCGAGTCCGCGGATCCCGAAGTGAACCAGCGCGACCTGGGCCACGATCCGCTGGTGTTCGCCAAGCGCCGCATGGCGCTGTCACGCGAGCTCTGGGACCGCTGGCAGGAACGCAAGCTCGCCGATGACGAGGCACGCGACATCCTCTACCGGAACGTGGTCTCGGGGTTCAGCCAGTACTCGCTCGCCGCCCAGGTGGCTGCCAAATACGTCGGTGGCGTCGTCTACGTTCGCGACCATGCCGGCAGCCCGCGCGCGAGCTTCACCCCGATCTCACCCGAGCGCCAGCGCGAGGCGCTGAAGCTCGTGACCCAGGGCCTCTTCCAGGCCGACAGCTTCAAGTTCAAGCCCGAGTTCCTCACGCGCCTGGCAGCCGACCCGTTCGAGACCGGCGCGGGCGAGAAGGCCGGCTTCACGCTCGCCTCGCGGGTGCTCGCCGCGCAGACGCAGGTCCTCGATCGCCTGATGAGCGACGCGGTCGCCACGCGTCTCCTCGATTCGAGCCTCAAGGTGGGTGACGCCAGGAAGGGGCTTTCGCTCGCCGACCTCTACGACAACCTGCAGGGTTCGATCTGGAGCGACCTCAAGGGGCGCGGCGACATCTCGCTCATGCGCCGCAACCTGCAGCGCGAGCACGTGCGCCGCGTGACCTACATGCTGACGCGCGCCAACGGTACGCCCGCCGACGCGCGCGCGCTGCAGCGCGAGAACGCGCGCTCGCTCGTCGTCCAGCTCAAGGGCGCCGAAGCGCGTCCGGGCCTGACCAAGGAGGCGAGGGCGCACCTGGCCGACAGCCGCAACACGCTCGAGGAGGCGCTGAAGGCCCCGATGCAGCGCGTCGGAATCTGAAGCCCGGGCCGATGGCGACGCGCCGCCGCCCGAGCGCCGAGGAGGTCGCGTTCAAGCCGGTCGACAACACACGGCTTGCGGCCCTTTGCGGCCCCCTCGACGCGAACCTGCGGCAGATCGAAACCGCGCTCGATGTCACCATCGCGCGGCGCGGCGAGCGCTTCAGCGTGGCGGGGCTGCGCGACAAGGCAAGCCAGGCCGCCCTCGCGCTCCGCCGCTTCTACGAGCGCACCGGACGTGAAGAGCTCTCGGTCGAGGATATCCAGCTGGGGCTGGTGGAGATCTCGCACAAGCGCACCGGGGAGGAGACCGACTCGCCCGCGCTGCTGCTGCCGCGGCGCAGCGAGCTCACCGCGCGAACGCCGCGCCAGGCCGAGTACCTGCAGGCGATGCGCAAGTTCGACATCACCTTCTGCGTGGGCCCGGCGGGCACCGGCAAGACGTTTCTCGCGGTCGCTGCCGCGGTCGACTCCTTGGAGCGTGACGCGGTGAAACGCATCGTGCTCACGCGTCCCGCGGTCGAGGCGGGCGAAAAGCTGGGCTTCCTGCCCGGGGACCTCGCGCAGAAAGTCGATCCCTACCTGCGCCCGCTCTACGACGCGCTCTACGACCTCATGGGCTATGACAAGGTGATGCGCGCCTTCGAGCGCGGCGCGATCGAGATCGCGCCGCTGGCCTTCATGCGCGGGCGCACGCTCAACCACTCGTTCGTCATCCTCGACGAGGCGCAGAACACGACGCCCGAGCAGATGAAAATGTTCCTCACCCGCATCGGCTTCGGGTCGAAAGCGGTCGTGACCGGGGACGTGACCCAGATTGACCTGGGCAAGGGGCAGGCGTCCGGGTTGATCGATGCCCGCAACGTCCTGGACGGCGTGCGCGGCATTGCCATGGTGCAATTCCAGTCCGAGGACGTAGTGCGGCATCCGCTGGTGCAGGCGATCGTCGATGCCTACGATCGCCACGAAACACCCCGCAAGAAGTGAGCGTCGCGCGGGCCGGGCTCGCCATCCAGCGCGCCTCGCGCGCCTCGCACATCCCTTCCGATGCCCGGCTGCGCCGCTGGGCCCGATCGGCGCTCTCCAGGGCGGCCACCGTTACTCTGCGCTTCGTCGCCGAGGCGGAGGGGCGGCGGCTGAACCGCAAGTTCCGCCGCAAGGATTTCGCGACCAACGTCCTCACGTTCGTCTATGAAGGTGCGCGCGGCGCGCCGCTTGCCGGCGACGTCGTGATCTGCCCCGCCGTGGTCGCGCGCGAGGCGCGCGTGCAGGGGAAAGCCGTCGACGCCCATTACGCGCATCTTGTGGTGCACGGATTGCTGCACCTGCAGGGGCATGACCATGAGCAGAAATCCGAGGCCGCGCGGATGGAGCGGCGCGAACGCGCGATCCTGCGCGCGCTGGGCTATCCCGATCCCTACGGCGAAAGATAGTAGAGTAATCCCCGCCCCGACCCTTCGAATGAACGAACCCCCCAAGCCGAGCCTGCTCGAGCGCCTGTCGTCCCTCCTGTTGAGGCAGCCCGAGGATCGCGGGCAGCTGGTCGAGCTGCTGCACTCCGCCTTCGAGCGCCGGCTCCTCGACGCCGAGGCGCTCTCGATGATCGAGGGCGTGCTGCAGGTGTCCGAGACGCAGGTGCGCGACGTGATGATCCCGCGCTCGCAGATGGACATGATCGACGTGGTCGAGAGCCCCGAGAAGTTCATCCCGTTCGTGATCGAGACGGCGCACTCGCGCTTCCCGGTGTTCGAGGACAACCGCGACAACGTGATCGGCATCCTGCTCGCCAAGGACCTGCTGCGCTTCTATGCCGAGCATGAGTTCAACTTCCGCGAGATGCTGCGCCCGGCGGTGTTCGTGCCCGAGGCCAAGCGCCTGAACGTGCTGCTCAAGGAATTCCGCGCCAACCGCAACCACATCGCCATCGTGGTCGACGAGTACGGCGGCGTCTCGGGGCTGGTGACCATCGAGGACGTGATCGAGCAGATCGTCGGCGACATCGAGGACGAGTACGACTTCGACGAAACCGAGGACAACATCCTCGTGGACCGCAGCGGCCGCTACCGGGTCAAGGCGGGAACCGAGATCCTCGACTTCAACAACCATTTCGGCACCAACTTCCCCGACGACGATTTCAATACGGTCGCGGGACTGGTCGTCGGGCGCTTCGGGCGCCTGCCCAAGCGCGGCGAGACGATCGTGATCGACGGGTTCACCTTCCAGGTGCTGCGCGCCGACAGCCGCAAGGTCCACGCGCTGCTGGTCGAGAAGCCCAAGTCGCGGGAGCCGGAGTGAGCCGCTTGGCCTCGGCCC
>JANMYH010000445.1:0-3141 GCA_031381925.1 Burkholderiales bacterium
CCCAGGGCGGAAACGATCTTGCGGATCGCCTGGTTGTACGGGAAATTCCATGGCGAGAACGCGGCCACGACGCCGATAGGCTCCTTCAGCACCATCTGGCGCACACCGTCGGTACGCGCCGGCACCACGCGTCCGTAGATGCGGCGGCATTCCTCCGCGGCCCACTCGGCATGCTCGGAGCACACCGTCACCTCCCCCACCGCTTCGGCGAGCGGCTTGCCCTGGTCCATGGTGATGTTGCGGCCGATCTCGTTCGCACGCGCGCGGGAGAGCTCCGCCACCTTGCGCAGGATGCGGCTCTTCTCGAGCGGCGAGGTCTTGCGCCACGTCTCGAATGCCTTCTGCGCGCTGGAGAGCGCCAGGTCCAGGTCGGCCTGGCCGGCATGGGGCAGCTTGCCGACCACCTCGTCCGTCGCGGGGTTGATCACGTCGCTCGTGCGGCGGCCGCCCCCCTTGAGGAACTGGCCGTTGATGTAAAGGGAGAGGTCTTCGTACATGGTGGCGGTCCTTGGGATGGGAGAGCTCGACACGGTCACTCCGCGGCCTCGACGATGCGGATATCGCGATCGACTGCATCGCCCAGCGCGCGCAACGCCTCCCCGTACGCCGGGCTGTCGTGCGCTGCGATCGCCTGCGCGACGCCCGGGAACTCGATGAGAACCACGCGCAGCGGGACTGCGTTGTCATAGATCTGCGCAGGATTGCCGCGCGCGAGGAACCTCCCGCCGGCCGCCTGCAACGCCGGCCCGGCGAGCTTCGCGTAGGCCGCGAACGCTGCGGGGTCGTGAATCGCACGGTAGGTTGCTACCCAATAGGCCTTGGCCACGGTGTCATCCCTTCTGAGTTCACGAGGTTGGCAAGAGAGCCATTCTGCCGCATCGCATCCCGCAGCGCGTGGTGCCGCGGGCCATGCGCCAAACGGAGCGTGCGCGGGGAACATCCTGGCCGCGGCGGGTCGAACGGAGATACCGACCTGAGGATGTCCCCATGAAATCGCGCCTTTCCCCCCTCGTAGCCGCCCTTGCCGCCAGCGCCGCGTCGCTCGCCTTCGCACAGGCCGCCCCTCAAACGACCGCAACGCCTTCCGCCGAGTCCCCGTCCACCCCGGCAGCGACCCCGGCGTGGACTCCCAGCAAGGACCCGGTCCCCTCAACGCTCACCTTCGTCCAGGAGCCCGTGGCCTCGTCCTCCCGCACCGCGGGTGCCGACGGCGAGCTCGCGAAGTCCATCATCGACGCGCTCACTGCCGAGGATTCGATGAAAGGCTCGAAGATCACGGTGCAGCCGGAAAACGGCTCCATCACGCTGACCGGCGTCGTGCCGTCGCGCGCCCAAGTGAAGAGGGCCGGTGAGATCGCCACGCAGTTTGCAGGCGAGGGAAAGGTCGTCAACGCGATCCAGGATTCGCAGAGCTGATTGGGCACCCGCCTACGCGGGTGTGACATCCACTTGGCAATGCGACATCCACTTGGGCACCCGCCTACGCGGGTGTGACAGCTATGCAATCCGCTCGAGGTAGCTCTGGAACACGCCGACGTGAATGAGCGCGGGGTCGGCGGAATTGGGCCAGAGGTCTTCGCTACGGAAGCGCACGTCGTAGGTGGGCTCGTCCTGCGCCGCGATCGCGTGGGCATGGGCGTCGGGGAATGGATAGGCGGGTGACTCGCCGACAACCACGCCCGCCTTGCCACGGATGTAACCGGGCATGCGGATGTGCCCGGGTACGAAGTCGAGTCTCACGCGAACGCGGTCTCCCGGCTTGAAACGCTCACGAGCGGCCGCGTTGGTGCGCCCCGGCGCACTGGGCGCCGCCAGCGGAAACGAGCCTTCGGCGCGCCGCTCCAGCTCCTCCAGCGACACGATGCCCTTCTCGACCAGGAGGGTGGCGAGGCTCGTGAGCGAACGTTCGTAGTAGCTCGCCGTGAGGTAGTGGCCCGGCTCCATGCGTTCGATCGCGTGTCGATACTCGTCCATGTTGAAAATGCCGAGGCGGACGGCGAGCGCATAGAGCGAGTTGACGCGCACTTCCCAATCCGCGTGGAAAGCCGGCGCCTTGCGGGTATAGCGCACCTGGCCGAAACCCTGCCTCCCACCCATGTCGTGAATGCCGTCCATCGCGATCTCCGGTTACAGGCGCTCGACGCCGATCAGGGAATCGCGGCTCACGATGCTCGCGAGCTTTTCCTCCGGCCAGCCGAGGGTCGCGGGCGGCTGCTCGGGCAACACCATGTAGCGCGTATCCGCCGTAGTGTCCCAGACGCGGATCTCGACCTCCGCGGGCAAATCCAGGCCCATCCCCTTCAGCACGGTGCGCGACTCGCGAACGACGCGCGAACGGTACGCCAGGTCCTTGTACCAATCCGGCGGCAGCCCGATGATCGTGAAGGCGGTGCACGAGCAGAGCGTGCAACAGATGACGTTCTGCACCTTGGGTGTGTTTTCCAGCACCACGAGGTGTCGATGGTGCTTGGGCATCGAGGCGCCGAGCTCCGCAACCGCATCCTTGCCATTGGCGAGCAGGCGCGCGCGAAACGCGGGGTCCACCCACGCCCTTGCCACGACGCGTGCGCCGTTGCGGCCCCACTCCTCCTCGCCCAGGTGGCGCAACTCCTCGACGGTCTGGGTCGCCTTCATGCCGCGCTCGTCGAAGACCGACTGGATCGCATCGAGGCGCCGCTCCACGGAGGCGGTACGCTTCACCACAATGTCCTTGTCTGGCATGGTCATGATTATGCGCGGCCGCTGATATCCCGTCACTGGGCCTTTCCGAGAACAACATGATGCAAATTGTAACGGCAGCGGTTTGTGCGGAACGAAAGACGTAACTATCGAACCAAGGAAGGGGCGGCGCTGCTCGCCGCGAAGGAGGAAAGATGCAAGAACGCAGCTTGACCATCGTGAATCGCCTGGGGTTGCACGCGCGCGCCGCCGTGAAGCTCGTGTCCCTGTCTTCCAAGTACGTTTCGGATATCGCGATCGTCGCCAACGGGCGACGCGCCAACGGGCGCCACCTCATCGCAATCCTCCTGCTCTCCGCAGGCATGGGTGCGAAGGTATCGATCGAGACCAGCGGCCCGGATGAGGTCGCGGCAATGGCAGCGGTGAAGCGCCTGATAAGCAATGGATTCGGCGAGGGCTAGC
>JANMYH010000027.1:0-1705 GCA_031381925.1 Burkholderiales bacterium
GCATGATCGATCAGGACAAGCGCCAGGAACGCCTCCGCAATCGGCGTCGCCCGTATCCCCACACAAGGATCATGCCGCCCATGTGTCTCGATGGTCGCGGCATTCCCCTCGATATCGATCGTCTTCCGCGGCAACCGAATACTTGAAGTGGGCTTGATCGCAATCGACACCACGACGTCCTGCCCCGTCGAGATTCCGCCCAGGATGCCGCCCGCATTGTTGGAGAGAAACCCCTCCGGCGCCATCTCGTCCGAATGTTCGGTCCCCATCTGCTCGACCGACCGGAACCCCGCACCGATCTCCACGCCCTTCACGGCGTTGATGCCCATCATCGCCTGGGCGATGTCCGCGTCCAGGCGCCCGTAGATCGGCTCGCCCCAGCCGGGAGGCACGCCGCTCGCGACGACCGTCAACCGCGCACCGCACGAGTCGCCCGACTTCCGCAGCTTGTCCATGTACTGCTCGAGCTCGGGCACGCGCGCCGAATCGGCCACGAAGAAGGGGTTGCCCTCCGCGTCCACGTCGTCCCACGACTTGAAGTCGACCTTGTTGGGCCCGAGCTGCGAGAGGTAGCCGCGCACCGTGACGCCGTAGCGCTCGTGGAGCCACTTCTTCGCCACCGCCCCGGCCGCCACCGCCGGCGCCGTGAGCCTCGCCGACGAGCGCCCTCCCCCGCGCGGATCGCGGATGCCGTACTTCTTCAGGTACGTGTAGTCGGCGTGCCCGGGCCGGAAGCTCTTCGCGATCTTGTCGTAGTCCTTCGAGCGCTGGTCCACGTTGCGGATGAGGAGCGCGATCGGCGTGCCCGTGGTCTTGCCCTCGTACACGCCCGAGAGGATCTCCACCAGGTCGTCCTCGCGCCGCTGTGTGACGTGCCGCGAGGTGCCGGGCTTCCTGCGGTCGAGGTCGGGCTGGATGTCGGCTTCCGACAGCGACATCCCTGGCGGGCAGCCGTCGATCACGCAGCCGATCGCGGGGCCGTGCGATTCGCCGAAGGTGGTGACGGTGAAGAGGGTACCGAGGGTGTTGCCGGACATGGTGATGCGAGTTTACTGCATCGACAGTTTCCGATGTTAATCAGCGGGTTGGAATCTTGATGTCGCAAATTGCGACTTCAAGATGGGACGCAAGCTCACATGGCGAGCCTGGGAATCGGCAAGGTGGCGGAAGGAGGAATCATCGTGGAAAAGCCAATGGTGTCTCAAACCATACCTGTTTAGGTATAATGAACTCGTCCCGCAGTCTTTGTCCTCCACGTCTTTCAGAAGAAGTCCAAGCAAGGTACTGAAACGCCGAAGCCGGACCTGGACCTGATCAAGAATCGGATGAAGACGGCACGGAGTCTCGCAGGGGAATTGCAATGAAACGAAAAAAGTCGATCGCGGCGCCAGGTATCGAACGCAGCAGCGGGAACGTCTACGCGGACCTTGGTTTCGCAGACGCGGAGCAGATGCTGGTGAAGGCGGAGCTCGCCGCCGCGATTTCGTCGATCATCTCTGCGCGCGGCTTCAAGCAAGCGGAGGCTGCCAACCTCGTTGGATTGACCCAGCCGAAGCTATCGAACCTTTTGCGGGGACATTTTCATGGGGTCTCCGAGCGCCGATTGATCGACTGCCTCACCCGTCTCGGCCGCGATGTTCAGATCGTCGTCAAGCCAACCCCTCGCTCTCGCGGTTTAGGGCGGCTGTCCGTCGTGGTGATCTAA
>JANMYH010000031.1:0-9751 GCA_031381925.1 Burkholderiales bacterium
GGCGCTGTCGGTGCGCCATGTGACCGGCAAGCCGATTAAGTTCGTGGGTGTTTCCGAGAAGATGGACGGCCTCGAGGCGTTCCACCCCGAGCGCATGGCCTCCCGCATCCTCGGCATGGGCGACATCCTGTCGCTGGTGGAAGAGGCGCGTTCGAAGGTCGACGAGAAGGAAGCGCAGAAGCTCGCCGACAAGTTCAAGAAGGGAAAGGACTTCGACCTCGAGGATTTCAAGAGCCAGCTGCAGCAGATGAAGAACATGGGGGGTCTCGGAAGCCTCGCCGACAAGCTGCCGGCGCAGCTCACCCAGATGGCGCAGTCCTCGCCCGAGCTCCAGGAGAAGGCGTTGAAGCGCACCGAGGGAATCATCAACTCGATGACGCCCGCGGAGCGACGCAAGCCCGAGCTCCTCAAGGCATCGCGCAAGCGGCGCATCGCCGCGGGCGCGGGCGTGCAGGTGCAGGAGGTCAACCGCCTGCTCGCGCAGTTCGAGCAGATGCAGAAGATGATGAAGATGATGCGCGGCGGCAACCTCGGCAAGATGATGCGCAACATGAAGAACATGATGCCGCGGATGCGGTAATACCCACGGGAGGGGCGATGACGGCACGGCTGCTGGCCACTGCGTTTTTCTGCTGTTTCGCGGGCGCGGCTGTCGCCCAGAATCCTTGCGGCGACTGCCGCAACGACGCACTTGCCCAGCACAAGGCCTGCAACGCCGCCGCGAAGGACGCCCCCGCGTCCCAGGCGTGCGGCAAGAAGATGAGCGACCTCATGCAGGCCTGCCAGGTCGGCGCCTGCGCGAAGGATGTCGCGAGGATGTACGAGGGCTATTGCGCCGGATGCCTCAAGCAGGCCGACACCCCCGCCAAGAAGAAGGCGTGCGAGGAAAGCGTCTGCAGGCAGGGGACGCAGAAGTGATGCGCGGGCTCGCGGCGCTGCTCGCCTCGGGGGCGCTCGCCGCCGCGGCGCAGGGGCTGGACCCTCACCAGCAGCTCGCCCGCGACATCTATCGCGAGATGGTCGAGATTCGCACCGTCCATCCCGATGGCGACAACACCGCGCTCGCCCGCGCGGTGCAGCGCCGCCTCCTCGAGGCCGGGTTCGACGCGCGCGATGTCGAGGTGATCGAGCCCGCGCCGCTCAAGGGCAACCTGGTCGCGCGGCTGCGCGGCACCGGCGAGCGCCGGCCGATGCTGCTCCTCGCCCACATCGATGTGGTCGACGCGAGGAAGGAGGACTGGTCCGACGGTCTCGATCCCTTCAAGTTGACCGAGCGCGACGGCTACTTCTACGGTCGCGGCACCCTCGACGACAAGGCGATGGCGGCGATCTTCGTCGCCAACCTGATCCGCTTCAAGCGCGAGGGCTGGGGACGCAAGCGCGACCTCATCGTGGCCCTGACCGCCGATGAGGAGGGCGGCACGCACAATGGCGTGGGCTGGCTGCTGCGGGAGCGGCGCGCGTTGATCGACGCCGAATTCGCGCTGAACGAAGGCGCCGAAGGCCGCACGGTGAACGGCGTGCCGAAATTGCTCGCCGTCCAGGTGAGCGAGAAGGTCTATGTGTCGTTCGAGCTCGAAGCCACGAACCCCGGCGGCCACAGCTCGCTGCCGCGCCGCGACAACGCGATCTACGACCTGGCGGCGGCGCTCGGCGCCATCTCGGGCCTGGATTTCCCGGCGCGCCTCGGCTACGTGGCTCGCATGTTCGCCGCCAAGAGCGTTGCTGACGAACGCGGCGACATGGCGCTCGCCCTCCAGGCGCTCGCGACCGGCACCCCCACTTCCGCGCAGGATCGGCTGCTTTCCGGCAACCCCAGCTTCAACGCGCAGATGCGCACGACGTGCGTGGCGACCCGCCTTGAAGGAGGTCATGCGGACAACGCGCTGCCGCAACGCGCGAAAGCCACAGTCAACTGCCGCCTGCTTCCCGGGGAGAGGCTGGACTTCGTCCAGTCCGAACTGCAGCGCCTCGCCGGGCCGAACGTCGTCGTGCGGCCGAAGAATCCGGCTTTCATGAGCGAGCCCACCGATGCCCGCTCTGCGGTGATGGGCACCATCGAGCGCGTGGGCGCGAGCCTCTGGCCGAGCGCCGAGATCCTGCCGGTGATGAGCGCCGGGGCCACCGACGGCTCACGGCTTCGCAATGCCGGCATTCCCGTCTACGGGGTGATGGGACTCTTCGTCGAGCGTGGAGAGGACCGGATGCACGGCCGCGACGAGCGCCTCGGGGTGAGGGCCTTCTTCGAGGGCCTCGAGTTCCACTACCGGCTCGCCAGGGCCCTCGCGGCGGGCGAGTAGGGCTGGGCTAGAGGGCTGTTTTTACGGTATAATCCATGGCTTTCCCGATTCAACGTTACCGGTTACCAACCGGAAAGGAAACCGAATGGTCGTCATCAGAATGGCGCGTGGCGGAGCCAAGAACCGCCCCTTCTACAACATCGTCGTCGCCGACTCGCGCATGCCGCGCGATGGCCGCTTCATCGAGCGCATCGGCTTCTACAATCCCAAGGCCGCGGAGCACGAGCAGAAGTTTCGCCTGGCGCTCGATCGCGTCGCCCATTGGGTCGGCCACGGCGCGCAGCCGTCCGCCGCCGTGGTCAAGCTGATCAAGCGTGGCAAGAGCGAAGTCACCGGCAAGCAGGAAGCCCCCGCCGCCAAGTAAGGCCTCGGTCCCCGCGCCGGCCGCCGGGCCTCGCCCGTCGGCTGCGCAGGAATCGAGCCTGGTGGTGATGGGCCGGATCGTCGGCGCGTTCGGTGTGCAGGGCTGGCTCAAGGTCAATCCGTTCACCGAATCCCCCGGCGGCCTCGCGCAGTTCACGCGCTGGCAGGTGCGCACGCGCGGCGGCTGGTACGAGATGGATGTCGAGGATTTCGCCGTCCATTCGAAGGGCCCGGTCGCGAAGCTGGCCGGATGCGACGATCGCGAGGGCGCCGAGCGCCTGCGGGGCGCCGATGTGGCGGTAATGCGCGCCGAGCTGGGCGAGGCGGACGAGGGATTGTTTTACTGGGTCGACCTGGTCGGCCTGGAAGTGGTGGAAGAGGGCGGGGAGAGCCTCGGCAATGTCGAGGCGTTCTTCGCGGCGGGCGACACCAGCGTCATGGTGGTCAAGGGAAGCCGGGAGCGCATGATTCCCTTCATCCCCGACTACGTGAAAGCCGTCGACCGCGAGGCGCGGCGCATCACGGTGCACTGGAAGGCGGATTACGACACGTGAAGCAGTTCGACGTGGTCACCATCTTCCCCGAGATGCTCGAGGCGATCGCTCGTCACGGCATCACGCGCAGGGCGCTCGAGGAGGGAGTCTTCGAGCTGAAGACGTGGGACCCGCGAAGTTTCGCGACGGACAATTACCGCAGGGTCGACGACCGGCCCTATGGCGGTGGTCCCGGGATGGTCATGCTCCCGGAGCCGCTCGAGGCCTGCATCGAGGGCGCGAAGGCGCGGCAACGCGCCGCCGGCGTCGAGGTGCCGAAGGTCGTGCTGATGTCCCCGCAGGGGGAGCGGCTGGATGAAGGGCTGGTGAAGGAGTTGTCGCTGGAGGCGGGCCTGGTGGTGATCGCCGGGCGCTACGAGGGCGTCGACGAGCGGCTGGTGGCGAGGTCGGTCGATCGCGAAGTCTCGATCGGCGACTATGTTACGTCCGGGGGCGAGCTCCCCGCGATGGTGATGATCGATTGCATCGTGAGGCGGCTTCCGGGCAGCCTCAACGACGCGGAGAGCGCGTCCCAGGACTCGTTTTCCGCGGGGCTCCTCGACTGGCCGCACTACACGCGGCCCGAGGAGTGGAAGCAGGCGCGGGTGCCCGAGGTCCTGCTGTCGGGAAACCACGCGGCGATCGCGCGCTGGCGCCGCAAGCAGGCGTTGGGGCGAACCTGGGACCGCAGGCCCGAGCTGATCGATGAAAGCGGGATGTCACGGGAAGATCGGCAATTGCTGGACGAGTACCGTAGGGAGCGGCAGGCGGCACAGCAACAGCAGTAACGACAACAAACCGCGCGCATTCCGAAGCGATTCGGCTCTACGCGAAAGCCCAGACGGGCGGAAACCGAAAGGAAAGCGAAATGGATCTGATCCAGAAGCTAGAGCAGGAAGAAATCAAGCGCCTGAACCGGAAAATTCCGGTGTTCGCCCCCGGCGACACCGTGATCGTCAAGGTGCAGGTGGTCGAAGGCGACAAGAAGCGCGAGCAGGCCTACGAAGGCGTGGTCATCGCCAAGCGCAACCGGGGCCTCAACTCGTCGTTCATCGTGCGCAAGATCTCCAGCGGCGAGGGCGTCGAGCGGACCTTCCAGATGTATTCGCCGGCGGTTGCCTCGATCGAGGTGAAGCGCAAGGGTGAAGTCAGCCGCGCCAAGCTCTACTATCTGCGCGGCCTCACCGGCAAGAAGGCGCGCATCAAGGAGAAGCTGATCAGCGCCGAGCAGCGCGAAGTGCTGCCACCGGTGGAAGAAGAAGTCGCCGAAGCGAAGTAACGGCTTGCGGCATGAAAAAGGGCGTCCTTGGACGCCCTTTTGCTTTTCTTCGAGTCCGGCCTTCAGGCCGTGGTTTCTGGCCCTCAAGCCATGACAGTTCTCGACCCCCTGCGCTCTGTCAGAGCGCTCGGGTCGAGAACGTATCGCAGTCCTGCATGCGCCCGGCCTCCATGCCCTTGCGGAACCAGCGCACACGCTGCGCCGACGAGCCGTGGGTGAACGACTCCGGGACCACGTAGCCCTGCGTCTGCTGCTGCAGGCGGTCATCGCCGATCGCGGCGGCCGCGTTCAACCCTTCCTCGACGTCGCCGGCGTCCAGCAGGTTGGCTCTCGCTGCGTGGTACCCCCACACGCCGGCGAAGCAGTCGGCCTGCAACTCGAGGCGCACCGACGCCTGGTTGTATTCGCCCTTGGAAACACGCCCGCGCATCGCTTCCATCTGCTTCATGATGCCGAGCTGGTTCTGGACGTGGTGCCCGACCTCGTGTGCGACCACATAGGCCTGCGCGAAATCGCCCGGGGCCTTGAAGCGTGCTTTCAGGTCGCGGTAGAACGACAGGTCGATGTAGAGGCGCTCATCGTTGGGGCAGTAGAACGGTCCCATCGCCGATTGGCCCATGCCACACGCCGACCGCACCGCCTGGGTGTACAGGATCAGCTTGGGATCGCGATACTGCTTGCCCATCGCCTTGAATTCCCGCTGCCACACGTCCTCGGTGCTGCCGAGGACTTTCGAGACGAACTGCCCCAACTCGTCGGCGGGCGCGCCTTGGGGCGCCGCCTTCTGCGACCCCTGGGTGGTTTGCGGCGCCACTTCGTTGGCCATGTTGAGGACCGCCGATGGGTCGACGCCCAGGAACATGGCGATAAGCGCGATGACGACTCCGCCGATGCCGAGGCCGCCGCCGACGCCAATCCCCCGCCGATCCTCGATGTTGCCGCTGCCGCGTTGTCCGCCGAGTTGCATGGTGTTCTCCGAATCGATGAAATCTCTTCCCGACAGACCCCCGGCTGGCAGCCAAGTTGCATTCGTGGAGTCCTACAAGCGTGGATTCCTAGAGGGGCACCGCCATCCACGCGGGAATGGTCACCATGCAGAACAGCGTCCCCACCGTCACCTGCGTCGCCACCGCGCGCCCGTCGCCCGTCATGCGCACCGCAAGGATGTAGGCGTTGGTGGCGGTGGGCAGCGCCGCGCACAGGATCAGCACCTGGCCCTCGACGCCGCGCAGTCCCAGGGCGCGCGCGAGCGCCCAGGCGATCGCGGGCACCGCCAGCAGCTTGACCACGAGCCACCAAGCGTGCGCGCCCACCGGCCCTTGCCCGCGCTCGACGCGCATCGCGGCGCCCACCGACAGCAGCCCTGCCGGAAGCGCCGTCTGGCCGAGCAGCGCAAGGGTCTGGTCGGCGAAGCCCGGAAGCGGCAGGCCCGCGAGGTTCCACGCGAAGCCGGCGAGGCTCGACACCACCAGGGGATGCTGCGCGAGCTCCGTCAGGAAGCCGCGCTCGCTGTGCGCGGCGAGCACCGCGACCGCGCCGAAGTTGGCGAGCGGGATCATTACGCCCAGGAGCAGTGCCGCGAGCGCGACGCCCTCGCCGCCGAAGAGGCTGCCCGCGATCGCGAGCCCGATGTAGGTATTGAAGCGATAGCCGCACTGTGACCCCGTCGCGTGCAGCTGCTGCTCCAGCCCGAAGATCGGCTTGGCGAGGAGCGAGAGCAGGAACCCCGCCACGGTGAAGGCGCACGCTGCGGCCACGAGCCAGCCGGTCTGCGTGAAGTCGATCGTGGCGAGCGCAAGCGAGCGGAACAGCAGCGCCGGGAAGAGCACGTAGTAGACGAGCTTCTCCAGCCCTTCCCAGAAGCCGCGTCCGTAGTCGAAGCGGCGGGCGAGCGCGAGCCCGACGAGAATCAGCACGAAATTGGGCAGGATGAGGAGCGCGGCGCTCACTCGGGCACGTCCTTGGGCGGCACGGCGTCGAGCCTATCATGCAACTTGCCTTGACCCGGGGTCGCGCTGTCTCCTAGCATCGAGGCCTGGAAAGCGGCGGAGAGGAAGCGATGATTCATTTCGTGGTGCACGACCAGGACGACTCGGTGGGGGTCGTCGTCGTGGAGGGCGTGAAGAATGGCCAGAAGCTCACCGGCTGGATCATGGACCAGGACAAGGACATCAGCATCGATGCGAAGTCCGACATTCCCATCGGCCACAAGCTCGCGATCCGATCGCTCGCGAAGGACGCGACGGTGATCAAGTATGGCGTCGACATCGGGCGCGTGGTCGCGCCCATCCAGGTGGGCGAGCACGCGCACGTCCACAACATCAAGACCAAACGGTGGTGACCTGAAATGGAACTCGATAATTCGACGTTCTGGGGCTACAAGCGGGAAAACGGGCGCATCGGCGTGCGCAACCACGTGATCATCCTGCCGGTGGACGACCTGTCCAACGCCGCCTGCGAGGCGGTCGCCCACAACATCAAGGCGACGATGGCGATCCCGCATCCGTACGGGCGCCTGCAGTTCGGCGCGGATCTGGAGCTGCATTTCCGCACGCTCATCGGCACCGGGGCCAACCCGAACGTCGCCGCTGTGGTGGTGATCGGCATCGAGGACGGCTGGACCGCGAAGATCGTCGAGGGCATCGCCGCCACCGGGAAGCCGGTAGTGGGATTCGGCATCGAGGGCCACGGCGACCACGACACGATCATGCGCGCGTCGAAGGCCGCGAAGGAATACGTGCAGTGGGCAAGCGAGCTGCGCCGCGAGGAGCGCCCGCTCAAGGACCTGTGGGTGTCGACCAAATGCGGCGAATCCGACACCACCTCCGGCTGCGGCGCCAACCCCACGGTGGGCAACGCCTTCGACAAACTCTACCCGCACGGCGTGACCATGGTCTTCGGCGAGACCACCGAGTTGACCGGTGGCGAGCACCTGGTGGCCGCGCGCTGCCGCGACGACACCGTGCGCGCCAAGTTCATGAAGGTCTTTGACCAGTACCAGGAAATCATCAACCGCCACAAGACGAGCGACCTCTCGGACTCGCAGCCCACCAAGGGCAACATCGCCGGCGGCCTCACGACGATCGAGGAGAAAGCGCTCGGCAACATCCAGAAGATCGGCCGCAAGTGCGTCGTGGACGGCATCCTCGACAAGGCGGAGATGCCGACCCATCCGGGCCTGTGGTTCATGGACTCGTCGTCCGCCGCGGCGGAGATGGTGACGCTGTGCGCCGCCGCGGGTTACGTGGTGCACTTCTTCCCCACCGGCCAGGGCAACGTGATCGGCAACCCGATCCTTCCGGTGATCAAGCTCTGCGCCAACCCGCGCACGGTGAAGCTCATGAGCGAGCATGTCGACGTCGACGTGTCGGGATTGCTGCGCAAGGAGATGACGCCCGACCAGGCGGGCGACGCATTGCTCGATTGCATGTTCCGCACCGCAAATGGCCGCCTGACCGCCGCCGAAGCCCTGGGCCACCGCGAGTTCGTCCTCACCCGGCTGTACGAGAGCGCGTGAGATATTGGCCGGGCCTCGTGGTCGCGGCCATCGTCGCGATCGCGGCCACGTTCCTGTCGATTCACTACGGGGCGTCGGTCATGTTGTTCGCGCTGCTGCTCGGGATGGCGCTCCACTTCCTCGCCGAGGAGGGGCGCTGCCTGCCCGGCATCCAGCTCGCATCGAGCGTGGTCCTGCGGACCGGCGTGGCGCTCCTCGGGTTGCGCATCACCTTTGCACAGGTGGCGGCCCTCGGCTGGGAGACGGTGGTGCTGGTGATCGGAACGGTCGCGATCACGATCCTGGCGGGTGTCGCAATCGCCCGGGCGCTGCGGCTCGGCAGCGCTTTCGGCACGCTCACGGGCGGCGCGGTGGCCATTTGCGGAGCATCCGCCGCGCTCGCGATCGCCTCGATCCTGCCGCAGCATCGCCACGCCGAGCGCGATGCGAGCTTCACGGTGATCGGGGTCACGGCGCTTTCGACACTCGCCATGATCCTCTACCCGATGATGGTGGGCGCGTTCGGCCTCGACCATCGCGCCGCCGGGATCTTCCTCGGCGGCACGATCCACGACGTGGCGCAGGTCGTGGGGGCGGGATACGGCGTCTCGCCCGAAACCGGCGACACCGCGACGATCGTTAAGCTGTTGCGCGTGGCGATGCTGCTGCCGGCGTGCCTCGCCATCGGGCTCGCGCTGCACGTCCGTGGGTCCGCGGCGGCGCATGCGGCGCCCGTGCTGCCGTGGTTCGCGGTGGCATTCGCGGTCCTCGTCGCGATCAACAGCTTCGGATGGATACCCGCGGTCGCCGTGGACGCTGGGTCGACGATCTCGCGAGGCTGCCTGGTGATGGCGATCGCGGCCATCGGCATGAAGACGTCCCTCAAGTCCCTCGTCGACATGGGATTGAAGCCGGTGATGCTCGTGGTCCTCGAGACACTGCTCCTCGCCGCAATCGTGCTCGGGGTGCTCGCATGGCAATGAATCAAAATTGGGCCCCCGACGGCTCGAGGGCGACAACGCTACGCGTTGTCGTTTGGCGCGGCGGCTCGGATGGGCATTTCGAGGCTTTCCAGGTGCCGCGACTGCCCAGCCAGACGGTTCTCGACGTGGTCACGCACATCCAGCGCCATCTCGATCCCACGCTCGCCTACCGCTTCGCCTGCCGCGTGGGCATGTGCGGCTCGTGTGCGATGACGGTGAACGGCACGCCGCGGTGGACCTGCCGCACGCACGTCGACAAGGTCGCCCCGGACGACCGGCTCGAGATCGCGCCCCTCGCGAACCTGCCGGTGGTGAGGGACCTGGTCGCCGACATGGACGAGTTCTTCGAAAAGTGGGTTCGCGCCCGGGGGCAGTTCAAGCCGAGCGCCACGCGCGCCGATCCCTTTGCCGTCGTGGATCCCGAGTCGCCCGCGCGCCGCGAGGCCGACGCGGGCATCGAGTGCATCGGCTGCGGCGTGTGCTACGCCGCGTGCGACGTGGTCAAGTGGAACCGCGACTACCTCGGCCCGGCGGCGCTGAACCGTGCGTGGACGCTGGTTAACGATGCGCGCGACGCTGGGCAGGCGGAGCGTCTGCGCGCGGTGGCCGGCGACGCGGGCTGCCATGCCTGCCACACGCTGATGAGCTGCACCGAGCACTGCCCGAAGAAGCTCTCTCCCACCCGCGCGATCGCGGGGCTGAAACGCGCCACGTGGCGGCTTGCGATCTCCGGGAACGACGCCGAATGAGCGCGCGCGGGGAGGTGAGGCTCTGGGTGATGCAGCGCGCCACCGCCG
>JANMYH010000049.1:0-3858 GCA_031381925.1 Burkholderiales bacterium
AATATCAACGCCGCGGAAAATATCAGCGCCAGGGTAATCGCGACAACGCCCCCGCAGCCGACGGCCATCCGTTTCACCGCGGTGGCCGATACGCCAGGGGCGGCCAGCGTCTTCCGTAAGCTGTCGCGCTCAGAGGGCGTCATCGCGCGCAGCTTGAGCCGAGTCAGCTGCGTCGATTGCGTCGGGGCGGCGTTCCGTTGTTTCGCGGCCATCTGAGCCATGAGGGCGTCCAACTCGGTCGCGAGCCCAGCGGGCTCCTTCAATTCCTCGGCCCTCAAGTCTTCAGGCGAGGCAGCCTCCAATACAATATCGAAGCCCGATGAAAAGGCGATCAGCGCCTTCGCCGGCACCATCTCGAGTCGCCAGGAAAACATGTCGCGGCGCCCCGATGCGTCCGCCTGGCTGGCCGGGGCCGTGATGGGAACCTCGAAGCGGAACGGGACGCTCCAGCCACGGGCACCCTCAACGACCCTCACTTCTTCCCGCTTTTCGAAGATCCTCACGGGGTCTTCGTAGATAGACGACTCGCTATCGGAAGGCGGATGCCTGCAGTTGCAAATGAGGCTCACGAGAAACATGTCTCCGGCCTTCGCGTCCTTGACGAGTCGCATGGCGCCCTCCAGGACGCTACCGACCCGCGGCGCGACCGTCTTCAGGTCTAGCTCGGACTTGCCGTCGTCGCTCGTCCCCAGGGGCTGCCGGCAGGTCCGCGCCACGTTCAGCAGTACGAGTGCGACGACCCCATAGACCCCCGCAAAGACCGCGAGGCGAGAGAGCGAATAGTCTTGATTCAGGGCGCCGCCGACGCTCAGCTGCACCGCCTCAAGGAGAATCGGCGAATGCGCCGTCGCCCATTCCGACGCGTCGATATCGAAAAACTTCAGTACGGCCGCACCCGCCAGGACGAGCCCCACGGCGCCGGCCGCAAGGCCGGCCACCATCGATACGGCTGCGCCGAGCGGGTTGCGGGCGTCCACCTCAGTTCCTCGGGTCATGGCGCTCTAACGCCCCCACGACCACGGGCGGCATCGCGGCAAGCGCTTCGGCCACTTCTTCCTCCGGCCCTGGCTCGACCTGCAGCGCGAAAAACGACCCGCGGAACCAGGCCTTGGGGCGCGCGAAGACGAGTTGCCATTCGCACGGATCGCGAAGGCTGAAGGGCACCCACTCCCGGGACGGCGGTGCCGTCAGCGGTATCTCGAAGCGGAACGGCACCCTCGCACCGCCCTCCCCAGCGACCGCCACGACCTCGACAGAACTCTCATAGTCGGTCCGATACGCCTTGCCCCTCCGACCGCTCATGCGCCTGCACTCCACGCGGATGTTGTAGGGCTGGCCCACCTCGTCCTTGCTCGCAAGCACGATCTGCCCCTGCAGGGGCCAGCCCACGCGGAGCTTGTCGTCGGTGAGCTCGAGCTGCGGCTCGCCGTGATCGTCGTCCTCTCCCTTGTGGCACGCGTCGCGCAGGCAAACCAGGCCGCTCATCAACGCGATGAGGCCGAGCACGCCGATGATCCAGATCGTCGGCGCATTGACGACGCGGTTGCCGAAATCGCCGGGCTCGATCCCCATGACAGGCGCCTGCCGGGCCGCCCAGGTCGCCACGCGGACGCCCGTCTCGGGCTCGACCGTCGCCAGCGCCACCCATCCCAGCACGGGAACCGCGATCGCGAAGAATGCGAGGGAGACCACGAGGCCGCCGAGAGCGCCGATCGTATCGCGTGTCATACGGGGGATTCGGAGCGCACGGTCCTGAGCAGGCCCAGGCCGATGACGCTGGCGATGATGCCCCCGAAGGCGATGGATCCGGTCATGTTGATGACGCGGTTGCCGAAGCTCACCGGGTCCTCGCCGAGGTGCGGGGCCGCCCACATGGCCCAGTCGAAGCCCCGCGCAGTCCAGAATTCCGTCACCGCCGCCCAGGCGAGCGCGGCACTGCCGACCACCAGGAAGGCCATCGCGATCAGGAAGCGCAGTGCCGCGCCCAATTCAGTTCCTCAGCGGCTTCCCGGTTTTCAGCATCGCCTCGATGCGCTCCTGCGTCTTCGGCGTCTTCGCGAGCTCCACGAAGTGCTTGCGCTCGAGGTCCAGCAGCCACTTCTCGTCGACGAGGCTCCCCGGCTCGACCGGCCCGCCGCAGATCGCCTCGGCGATGCGGCTGGAGATCTCGTAGTCGTGCTCGGAGATGAAGCCGCCCTCCTTCATGTTGACGAGCATCATCTTGAGGGTGGCGATGCCGGTATCGCCGAGCACCGGGATTTGCGCCGGGGCCAGCGCCGGCCGCACGCCCGACTCCGCCATCGCGCGCGCCTGCTCCTTGGCGACGTGCAGCAGCTCGCCCGGATGAAAGATGATGACGTCGCTTTCCTTCAGGAATCCGCGCTCGCGTGCCTCATGCGCACTCTTGGACGTCTCGCCCATCGCGATCTGCCTGAACGCCCGGGATATCGCAGGGAATGCATCTCCCCCACCCGCCCATGCCACGGACCGTTCCGCGAATTCCTTGAGCCCGCCGCCCGCGGGCAGCAACCCCACGCCGACTTCAACCAGGCCGATGTAGCTCTCGAGCGCCGCGACGACCCGCTGCGAATGCATCACGAACTCGCAGCCGCCGCCGAGCGCCATACCCTCGACTGCGGCGACCGTGGGCACGAGCGAGTACTTGAGCCGTTGGGAAGTCTGCTGGAAGAGCGCGACCATCTTCTCGAACTCGTCGTACTTGCCGGCCTTGAGCGATTCGAGCGCGGCCTTCAAGTTGGCGCCGACCGCGAACGGTGCCTCGTGCCAGATCACCAGCGCGTCGAAGTTGCGCTCAGCCTCGTCGATGGCGCGGTTCAAGCCCAACAGCACCTCGGTGCCGAGCGAGTGCATCTTGCTCTTGAAGGAGACGATGGCGATGCGGTCGCCCTGGTGCCACATCCGCACGCCGTCGTCCTCGAAGACGGTGGTACCGCGGTCGATCGGCTTTTCGCCGATCAGCTGCTCGGGGAAGAGCTGGCGTTTGTAAACAGGGAGCGAGGAGCGCGGGACCATCTTCCCGGTCTCGGCCGAGAACGACGCATCGGGCGAGTGCACGCCCTGGCGCCCGTCGGTCACCCACTTGGGCAGCGGCGCCTTGGCCATGGTCTTGCCGGCCTTGATGTCCTCGTCGATCCACTTCGCAACCTGCTGCCATCCCGCGGCCTGCCACAGCTCGAACGGGCCTCGCGCCCAGCCGAAGCCCCAGCGGATGGCGAAGTCCACGTCGCGCGCGTTGTGGGCGATGTCGCCCAGGTGCACGGCCACGTAATGGAAGACGTCGCGGAAGATCGCCCAGAGGAATTGCGCCTGGGGATGGGGGGAGTTCCTGAGCTTGGCCAGTTGGTCGGCGGGGTTCTTCTCCTTCAATATCGCCTGCACTTCCTCAGCGACCTTCCCACCCCCCACGACGTAGTCCTTCTTGCCGAGATCCAGGACCAGGATGTCCTTTCCCTTCTTCGTATAGATCCCGGCCTTCGTCTTCTGCCCCAACGCACCCTTCGCAACCAATGCCGCGAGCCACTCCGGCGCCTGGTAGAAGGCCGCCCACGGGTCCGCAGGCAACGTGTCGCCCATGGTCTTGATGACGTGGGCCATGGTGTCGAGGCCGACGACATCGGCGGTCCGGTACGTAGCGCTCTTCGCGCGACCGATCGCCGGCCCCGTCAGCGCATCGACCTCATCGAAGCCGAGCTTGAACGCCAGCGTGTGATGCATCGTCGCGAGCATCGAGAAGACGCCCACGCGGTTGGCGACGAAGTTGGGCGTGTCCTTGGCGCGGATGACGCCCTTGCCGAGCGTGGTCGTGAGGAACGTCTCGAGCCGATCGATCACCGCGTT
>JANMYH010000059.1:0-7643 GCA_031381925.1 Burkholderiales bacterium
CGCTCCGAGTTCGCGATCGACGCGCGCCTGGCGAGATTGGGGGCGCGGGTGTCGACCACCCTGCGGTTCCTGCCCCCGGGCGGCACCGAGCGTGCCTTCGAGCTGCACGGCGAGGCAGGCCTGCTGCGGCTCGATCCACGCTGGCACCATGCGGCGCTGCGTTTCGTGGAACTCGGGTTCCGCCACATCCTCGAAGGCACCGACCACCTGCTGTTCATCGCGTGCCTGGTGATTCCGTTCCGGCGCCTGCGCCCGCTGGTGATCATCGCCACCGCGTTCACCCTGGCCCATTCGATCACCCTCGCGGCCGCGGCTTTCGGATGGGCCCCCGAGGGATTGTGGTTTCCACCGCTGGTGGAGACCCTGATCGCAGCGTCGATCCTCTACATGGCGCTCGAGAACGTCTTCGGCTCCAGCGCGCAGCGGCGCTGGATCCTCGCCTTCGCCTTCGGGCTGGTACACGGATTCGGTTTCGCGTTCGCGCTGCGCGAGTCGCTGCAGTTCGCGGGCTCGCATCTCGCGACCGCGCTTTTCGCCTTCAACGTGGGCGTGGAGCTCGGCCAGGTCGCGGTGCTGCTGGTGCTGGTCCCGGCGCTATCGTTCGCCTTTCGCCACGTCCCCGCGCGGCTCGGAACCGTCGTCCTGTCGGCGCTGGTCGCCCACACCGCGTGGCACTGGATGGCGGATCGGTTCGCCGACCTCCGGAAGTTTTCACTCCCGCCTCTCGACGCCGCCGCGGCCGCATCGGTGATGCGTTACGCCATGGCCGTGGTCGTGATCGCGGCACTCGTGTGGGTGGTCAACGGGCGGATGAAGCGCTGGCTCGCCTAGTCAGCTCACCCAGGCCCGCGCGTTGCGGAAGATGCGCATCCACGGCGACTCGTCGCCCCATCCGGGGGGATGCCATGAGAAGAGCACCGTGCGGAACACGCGTTCGGGATGCGGCATCAGGATGGTGAAGCGTCCGTCCGGGGTGGTGAGTGCGGTCACGCCGCGCGGCGAGCCGTTCGGGTTGTACGGATAGGTCTCGGTCACCTTGCCGCGGTTGTCGACGTAGCGCCCGGCGACGAGGAAGCGCGCGGCATCCATCGTGGCGGCATCCCTGAAGACCGCCCTTCCCTCGCCGTGGGCGGTGACGATCGGCAGCCGGCTGCCCGCCATGCCGGCGAACAGGATCGAGGGCGACTCCTGGATCTCGATCATCGCGAGCCGCGCCTCGTACTGCTCCGAGAGGTTGCGCTCGAAATGCGGCCAGTTCTGCGCGCCGGGAATGATGCCCTTCAGGTTCGACATCATCTGGCAGCCGTTGCAGGCGCCGAGCGCGAAGGAATCGCCGCGCCTGAAGAACGCCTCGAACTCGTCGCGGGCCCGGGTGTTGAAAAGGATCGACTTGGCCCAGCCCTCGCCCGCGCCGAGCACGTCGCCGTAGCTGAAGCCGCCGCATGCGGCGAACGCCTTGAAGTCGGCGAGGCTCACGCGCCCCGCGATGATGTCGCTCATGTGCACGTCGAGGGCCTCGAAGCCCGCGCGCTCGAACGCCGCCGCCATCTCCTGCTGGCCGTTGACGCCCTGCTCGCGCAGGATGGCCACCCGGGGACGCGCGCCCGCGGCGATGAACGGGGCGGCGATGTCGTGCTGCGGGTCGAAGGTGAGCTGCGCGTGCAATCCCGGATCGGCGTCGTCCGCGATACGCGCGTACTCCTGGTCGGCGCACGCCGGGTTGTCGCGCATCCGCTGGATGTGGTGCGAGACTTCGGACCACGCGCGATGCAGGTCCACGCGCTTTTCCGCGAAGACCGGCTTGCCGTTGAGGATCAGCCGCACCTGGGCATCGCGATTGAGGTGGCCGATGACTTGCGCCTCGCGCGACAGGCCCGCGTCGCGAAGCCGTGCCATCACCGCGTCGCGATCGCCCTTGCGCACCTGGATCACCGCGCCCAACTCCTCGTTGAAGAGCGCGCCGAGGATGCGCTCGTCGAGGGCGCCGGCGAGAACGCCGGTCTGGCGCTCGTGACCATCGACGTCGAGCTGCCGAGGGTCGATCGCGAGGTTGTCGAGGTAGATCGTGACGCCGGCGCGCGCGGCGAAGGCCATCTCGCAGAGCGTCGCGAAGAGGCCGCCATCGGAGCGGTCGTGGTAGGCGAGCAGCTTGCCGTCGGCGTTCAGGGCCTGGATCGCCGCGAAGAACGCGCGCAGCTTCGCCGGATCGTCGAGATCGGGGGCGGCATCACCGAGTTGCGAATGAACCTGCGCGAGGGCCGAGCCGCCGAGGCGATTCTTGCCCGCGCCGAGGTCGATCAGCACCAGGTCGGTCTGGCCCTCGTGGAGCGACAGTTGCGGGGTGAGCGTGCGACGCGCGTCGGTGACCGGCGCGAATGCGGTCACGACGAGCGACAGCGGCGCGGTGACCGCCTTGTCCTCGCCGCTCTTCGCATCGCTCCACGTGGTCTTCATCGACATCGAATCCTTGCCCACCGGAATCGAGATGCCGAGCGCGGGGCACAGCTCCATCCCCACGGCGCGCACGGTATCGAAGAGCGTCGCGTCCTCGCCCGGGTGGCCCGCGGCGCACATCCAGTTGGCCGAGAGCTTCACGTCGCCCAGGCGCGCGATCGGCGCCGCGGCGATATTGGTCAGCGCCTCTCCCACCGCCATGCGTCCGGACGCGGGCCCATCGATGAGCGCGAGCGGCGCGCGCTCGCCGATCGCCATCGCCTCGCCGAGATACGTCGCGTACCCCATCGTGGTCACCGCGCAATCCGCGACCGGGACTTGCCACGGGCCCACCATCTGGTCGCGCGCCGTGAATCCGCCTACCGTGCGATCCCCGATGGTGACGAGAAACGTCTTGTCAGCAACACTGGGCAATCGCATCACTCGATAGGCAGCGTCTCTCAGAGTCGTTGTGCCGAGTTCGAGAGGCTGCAGCTGCCGATGCAAGCGGGCCCCTACCCTCTGCATTTTTGGCGGCTTGCCGAGCAGCACCTCGAGCGGCATGTCGACGGGGCGGCTTGCGAGCAGCGGATCGTCGACGACCAGCTGGTGGTCATCGCGCGCCGCGCCCACCACGGCGAAGAGGCACCGCTCGCGCTCGCAGAGCCGGGCGAACTCCTCGAGGCGCGAAGGCTCGATCGCCAGCACGTAGCGCTCCTGCGCCTCGTTCGACCAGACCTGCATCGGCGACATCCCGGGCTCCTCGATCGGGATCTTGCGCAGGTCGAACTGCGCCCCCACCCCGCCCGAGTGCGCGAGCTCGGGGAAGGCGTTGGAAAGTCCGCCCGCACCCACGTCGTGGATCGAGAGGATGGGATTGCCCTCCCCCATCTGCCAGCACGCGTCGATCACCTCCTGGCAGCGGCGCTCGAGCTAGGCATTGGCGCGCTGCACCGAGTCGAAGTCGAGCGACTCGACGTTTTGGCCCGAGGCCATCGACGACGCCGCGCCCCCGCCCATCCCGATGAGGAACCCGGGGCCGCCGAGCTGGATGAAGAGCGTGCCGGGCGCGAGCGGCTTCTTCGCGGTGTCGCGCGCGGCGATGTTGCCGTAGCCGCCCGCGAGCATGATCGGCTTGTGGTAACCGCGCACCTCGCCCGCGGCGTGCAGCTCGAAGCTGCGGAAGTAGCCGGCGAGGTTCGGCCTCCCGAACTCGTTGTTGAACGCGGCCCCGCCGATGGGCCCGTCGATCATGATCGAGAGGGGCGAGGCGATGCGGCCGGGCTTGCCGTACGCGATCTCCCACGGTTGCGGCGCACCGGGGAGGTTGAGGTTCGAGACCGAGAACCCGGTGAGCCCCGCCTTGGGCTTGCCGCCGATGCCGGTGGCGCCCTCGTCGCGGATCTCGCCGCCCGCGCCGGTGCCCGCGCCCGGGTGCGGTGCGATCGCGGTCGGATGGTTGTGCGTCTCCACCTTCATGAGGATGTGGGTCAGCTCGCGCGAATATTTCCACCTCCGGTCGCGCCCCGGGTAGAAGCGCTCGATCTCGGCGCCTTCCATCACGGCGGAATTGTCGGAGTAGGCGACGATCGTGCCGCGCGGGCTCTTCGCGTGCGTGTTGCGGATCATCTGGAAGAGCGAGGCGTCCTGCGCCTGGCCGTCGACAGTCCATCGGGCATTGAAGATCTTGTGCCGGCAGTGCTCCGAATTGGCCTGGGCGAACATCATGGCCTCGACGTCGGTGGGATTGCGCCCGATCCCGCCGAAGTGCTCCATCAGGTAGTCGATCTCGTCGGGCGCGAGAGCCAGGCCCATCGCCGTGTTCGCGCGCTCGAGCCGCGCACGCCCGCCGCCCACGATGTCGATGGTTTCGAGGGGCTGCGGCGCGTGGCGCTCGAAGAGGCGGTTGGCGTCGGCGAAATCCGTCACCACCGTCTCGGTCATCCGGTCGTGGATCGCGCGGTCGAGCGCGCGACGCGAGCGCTCCGATAGCGGCCCCGGGTCGCGCGCGGTGATGTAGTACGCGACGCCGCGCTCGACTCGCGCGATCTTCGCAAGCCCGCAGTTGCGCACGATGTCGGTGGCCTTCGACGACCACGGCGACACGGTGCCCAAGCGCGGCAATACGAGCAGGAGCACGCCCTGCGGGGCGCCGGTGGCGGGCGTGCCGTAGGTGAGGAGCTTTTCCAGGACCTGGGTCTCGCCCGCATCGAGGGGTGCCACGAGCGCCACGAAATGCACGAAGCGCGTGTCGATCGTGATCGCCTCGGCGAGCGGCCTGGGCAGGGAGGCGAGGAGCTTCTCGACCCGGAAGGGTGAGAGCGCAACCGCGCCCGGCAGCGTGAGCACCTGCTGCGGCGGCGCGTCTTGCGGATTCATGGCGCAATTATAAAGAAAAAGTCAGACGCGAGTTCCCTCGAAGGCGCGCGTGCGCGTGAGTTCCACCCCGTCGACCACCATGCGGTACTGCCCCTCGACCAGGTGCGGCGGCTTGGACACCACGAAGGTGGTGTTGAAGGGGCCGACACCGACCACGAAGTTGTCGCCCTCGAAGCGCTGGATCGGCGCATTCACTGAAACGTTCGAGGCGCCGCTGCGCCGCTCGTACTGCACGGCGCCTTCCAGCGTGATCACCAGCTGCACGTTTTCCCCGCGCCACTCGCCGGCATAGGCGAGCTTCTCTGGCGGAATCGGCTCCGAGCACCCGGCCAGCGTGAGGGCGATGGACAACAGCAGCACCGCAATCGGTTTTTTCATCGGTCCTCCGGTCCTGGCACGACGAACACGGGCAACGTCCAGTTGAAGGCGATCGCGCCCAGGCGGATCGCAGCGATGCAGAACATGCCCGTGAGGGCGGCGAGGGTGCGGTCGATCGCCGCCTGCAACAACAGGTACAGCACCACGCCCGCGATGGCGGCGGTCGCATAGATCTGGCCCTTGCGCAGGATAAGCGGAATCTCGGCGCTGAGCACGTCGCGCAGCGCACCGCCCGCCACCCCGGTCAGTGCGCCCATGAGGACGACGACGGCACCCTTGTGCTCGAGCGCCTCCGCGATCTGCGCACCGCTGATGGTGAAGAGCGCGAGCCCGAGCGCGTCGGCGACGGCGAGCGCGCGGTCCGGCGCCCTGAACCAGCGCGTATAGGCGAGCGTTGCAAGCGCCGCGCCGAGGATCACGTAGAGGAAGGCCGGCTGCACCATCCAGAACACCGGCCGGTCGAGGAGCACGTCGCGGATAGTGCCCCCGCCGATCGCGGTCACGGTGGCGATCACCAGCACGCCCAGCAAGTCGAGGCTCTTGCGCGCCGCAGCGAGCGCGCCGCTGATGGCGAACACCGCGACGCCGGCATAGTCGAGGGCCTCGAGGAGCACGGTGCGGCGCTAGTTCATCCCCAGCTGGGTCATCAGGAACGCGTAGATGTCCGCGTTCTCCTCCACCCGCTGCTCGAGGCCCGTGCCCTGCCCGTGGCCGGTATCGAAGCTCACCCGCAACAGCACCGGCCTGCCGGAGGGGTTCGCGGCCTGCAGGCGCGCGGCCATCTTGCGCGAGTTGTAGGGCGCGACGCGGCCGTCGTTCTCGCCGGTCGTGAGGAGCACGGCCGGGTAGGCGGTGCCGTCCTTGACCCGGTGGTACGGCGAGTACGCATGCAACGCGTCGAACAGGGCGCGGTCCTTCACGGTGCCGAACTCGGTCACGTTGAATGCGCCGTTGGGCGTGAGCTCCACGCGCAGCATGTCGTAGATGCCGACCTGGGCCACCACCGCGCGAAACAGGTCCGGGCGCTGGGTGAGCATCGCGCCCATGAGTAGCCCGCCGGCGCTGCCGCCCATCGAGGCGAGCCTCTCGGGGCGGGTGTAGCCGCGGTCTACGAGGTGCTGCGCCACGGCGATCATGTCGTCGAACGTGGTCTGCTTGCGCGCGAGGTTGGCCGCGAGATGCCACGCCTCGCCGAACTCGCCTCCGCCGCGGAGGTTTGCCAGCACGTAGATGCCGCCCTGGTCGAGCCACACCCGGTTGGCGAGCGAGAACCACGGGCGCATGCTCCTGCCGTAGGTGCCGTAGCCGTAGAGGAGCGCGGCGTTGGTCCCGTCGCGTTTCGTGCCCTTCTTCATGAGGATGTTGACCGGCACGCGCGTGCCGTCCTTCGAGACCGCCATCTCGCGCACCACCTCCGCGTCGGCGAAGCTCACGGTGGGCTCGCCGGCGAGGGCGGTCTTCACCAGGCGGTTGTCGCGCGGCGAATAGCGATACCACGCCGGCGCGGTGACGAAGCTCTGGCTCGCGACCAGCACGTCGCCGCGGTCGAGGATCGCCCCCACCGACACGCTGGACACCGGCTCCGTCGGCACGTTGCCCACGGGCTTTCCCGCGAGGTCGAACATGCGCAGCTCCGAGGGGCCTCCGACCATGTAGGTCACGTATACCCGGTCGCGCGCCGGGGCGATCGACACGATGGTCGATTCGTTCTCGCGAACCACGACGTGGGCCTGCCCGAGCGCCGGACGCGCGAGCGGCACCCGCAACACCTGCCCCCGCGGGGCGTCCTTGAGCGACAGCAGGTAGAGATGGCCGTCCCGGCCGATCTCAACTTTCTTCACCTTGTCGGCGAAATCGGCCACGCGCGTCCACCCGCCGCGCGGATCGCGCAGGTGGATCGCGTACTCGCCGCCATCGCCGTTGGCGACGGTGGCCACCAGGTAGCGGCCGTCGCGCGAGCTCTCGAGGCCGATCTCGGCGATGCGCGGAAAGTCCCTGCCGATCACGTACGTGTCGCTGGACGGGGGCGTGCCCAGCTTGTGGAAGTACACCTGCTGGTAGAAATTGGCGTCCTCGGGCGCGCGCTCGGTGCCCTGCGGATAGCGCGTGTAATAAAAGCCGGTGCCCTTTGCATCCCACGCGATGCTGCCCCCGCCGGTGGGGTACTGCACGCGCGGCACGACATCGGGCAGGCGCTTGCCGGTGGCGGTCTCGATCACGTGCGCCGATCCGTCCTCGCTCCCGCGCTCGGAAATCGCGACGGCGACGTACCTGCCGTCGAGCGACGGGACGAAGAAGTCGATCGCCGTGGTGCCCTTCGCATCGATCGCGTTCGGGTCGACGAGGATTCGCTCGGAGCCCACGTCGCCCGGCGATTTCATCGCCACCAGGAACGGCTGGTTGCGCGGCGGCTGGCGCTTCATCGCGAAGAACGAGCCGCGGTCGTGGAAGGC
>JANMYH010000093.1:0-2699 GCA_031381925.1 Burkholderiales bacterium
ATAGAACTGCCGGAAGCGTCCCTTCTGCGGGCGCCCATAGCGGAACATCGGGCCCAGGTACCACAGCCGGTGCGTGCGTCCCTGGCCGCTCAACGAGTGCTCCAGGTACGCGCGCGCCACCGGCGCCGTGCCCTCGGGCCTGAGCGCCAGGTCGCGGCCCTTCAAGTCCTTGAACCGGTACATCTCCTTCTGGACGACGTCGCTCGATTCGCCGGACGTGCGCGCGAACAGCTCGTAGTCCTCGAACATCGGCGTGCGGATCTCGCCGTAGCCGTAGCGATCGAGCACGCCGCGCGCGCGGGCCTCGAGCCAGTGCCAGCGTTCGAGCTCGTCCGGAAGCAGATCGCGCGTGCCGCGCGGGGCCTGGTGCTTGGGCGCCATCGGAGTCAGCTCCGCAGCAACGCGCGGTACACGAACTGCGCGAGCCCGAGGCCCACGGTGTCCGCCATCAAGTCGAAGGCGCTCGATTGCCGGCCCGGCACCGTGGACTGGAACAGCTCGTCGCCCGTGCCCACCATCAGCCCCAGGCAGAGCGCGAGCAGCCCGAGCGGCACCGCCGGCAGGCCGGTCGCCGTGGCGAGCACGGCACGCGCGATCACGAGGCCGAGCCCGCCGTACTCGAGCACATGCATCAGCTTGTCGGAGTTCGAGAACGAGAACGGCGGCCTGAGATTCGGCTGCGCGCTGAGCAGGAAGATCATCCCGACGTAGAGGGCGACCGGCAGCCAGTAGCCGAGCAGCAGCGTGGCGGCGGGTCGTTCGGCCGTGCGGCGGGCCATCGGCGGGGCCTCCCGGGATCGGTCACAAGCGCTCGGTTCCGGGCGCGCCGGAACGGCGGTGGGCATGGATGCGGCAAGAGGATCGGGCAGACTAGCACGCGCTTCCGGGAGCGTCACGCCGAAGGCGAGAACGCTTGACGCCTCGGGAGCCCCGTGCGTACAGTACGCGCCGCTCTTTCAGGCGCGCTCCCCGCGCGCCTCGCGTCTGGGCGCCGCTAGCTCAATTGGCAGAGCAAGTGACTCTTAATCACTAGGTTGAAGGTTCGATTCCTTCGCGGCGCACCAAACTCCCTGCAGTTGCGACCGGTGGCGGTCGGCCCGTGGCTGCTGCTTGGAGCGCGCTCCGCTACCGCGCGATCACGAACCTGCGGTGCAAGGCCTCGGAATCGCCGACCTGCAAGCGTACGAAGAATACGCCGGATGCAAGCGGAGTTCCGTGAATGCCATCCGACCACGCCACGGAGTGGCGTCCGGCCGTCATCGTGGCATCTGCAAGCAGGGCTACCTGTCTCCCTTGCACGTCGATCACGCTGAGTCGCGCGTGCGTGGTCCGCGGAAGTGCGAAATCGACGCGGAAGTCATCGCGAGCCGGTGCCGGGTACGGGGTTTCGAGAGAAAGCGAGGCCACGAGAGTGGCCGTAATCGGTCCGAACACATGCTGCCCGGAGCCGTCGCTCAACACCATCCGATACCAGTAGGTTCGGCCAGGCTGAACCGTGGAATCGCGTGCCGAGCCCTGGCGACCCTCCCAGCGCGCAGGCACTCCCAGGCTCGAATACGGGCCCTCGGGTGACTCCGCCCGTTCCAGCGCGCATGCGGAGGGCGACACGCCGACGCCGACTTCCCAGCGTAGTTCGATGACGTCTTCGAGATGCCCCGCCTCGAAGCGTGCGAGAAGGGTTGGGACCGCACGGTCCTGGATCCTGAAATCCGCGTCACTGGCATCCTGCCCTCCGAAGGTGAGTGAATCCAATGCGCGGACGCGGACGCGACAGTGCGCGGACACAGGCGACGTGACCACCCATTCATATGAGCCCGTGTTCGCGAGTGCGGAGGCAATGGAAGCGTATGTCTTGCCACCGTCTCGACTCAGGGCGAGTTCGACACTCGATACTCCCACCAGGCTCTCCGCGCTCCATCTCAAGGTGCTGCGGTTTCCGAGATAGAGGGTTTCACCGCCGTTGGGAGTGACGACGGTGACGAGCGGCGGAGTGGCGAGGGTGTTTCGGTACCTCAGCACGCGGCTGTGACCGGTATCCAGCACGTACACCAGGGAGTCTCCGAGCGTCGCGACATCGAACGGCGCGGACAGCAACGATGGGTCGGCTTCTCCGAGCGTCGCGATCGGCATGCCGGTCGTTCGCTCCACCGCCGTCAACCGATTCTGATCGAATTCGGTGACGAGGAGCATGGGCCCAAGCACCGCGATACCCTTCGGCCGGCCGACCCACCCCTCGCCAAAGCTCGCCACCAGGTCCGGGCCAGTGTCGACGACACGAATCCAGCACGGATTCCACTGATCGGAGACGTAGAAGCGGCCCTGCCAGGTTCCCTCGATGTTCTGGGGCTGGTTGGCCCCCAGTGGCCACCACCTCAGCATCACACCGTCCGGCGTGAATTCGTAGACGCGGGCCGCGACCCAGTCGGTGACGTAGAGGATGCCTTCATCACTCGCGTACAGGCCGAGCGGAACCTCGAACTGCTGATTCCAGATGACCCTGACGAATACACCATCGCGGTCGAACTTCACGACCCTACGGGCCGTGGAGTCGCTCACGTAGACGTTTCCGTTGGCGTCGACGTCGATTCCATAGGGCCTCTGGAACCCGGGGCCCACGACGCCGACCGGACCTACGAAGTCGCCGGCAGCGGTGAACTTCAGAACCCTCGCGTTGAAGGTATCCGCGATATAGATGAAGC
>JANMYH010000105.1:0-2318 GCA_031381925.1 Burkholderiales bacterium
ATATTCGGCGTAGCGGGTCGACATCTCGGCGTGCATCACCTCTTCGCCCAGCACCTCGCGGCGGATGGTGTGCAGCAACAGGCGCGCGCTCACGTAGGTGTAGTCGGGATCCTGCTCGATCAGCATGCGCGCGGCGAGGATGGCGCACTTGTGCACTTCCTCGAGGGGCACGCCGTCGTAGAGGTCGCGCAGCGTCGCGTCCATGATCTTGCGCGGGTCGACTTCGCTGCCGGCGTGCAGGTGCTCGCAGGCCGACGCGATGAGGGCTTCGAGCTTGGCGTTGTCGAGGGGCTCGCGGGCGCCGCCCACCATCACGTGGATGCGGGGGGCGCGCGACTCGACCGCTTCCTGGACGCGCTTGGCGCGCTCGCGCGCGCGCTCCTCGCGGTAGAGCACGTAGCTGCGCGCCACCTGGTGCTCGCCCGCGCGCATCATCGCGAGCTCGACCTGGTCCTGCACGTCCTCGATGTGGAACGTGCCGCCCGCGGGATGGCGGCGCATGAGCGACTGGACCACCGCCTCCGTGAGCACCCCCACCTTGTCGCGTACGCCGGCGCTGGCCGCCGCCGTGTTGCCGGAGACGGCGAGGAACGCCTTGGTCATCGCCACCGCGATCTTGTCGGGCTCGAAGCCCACCACCGCCCCATTGCGCCGGATGATCTTGTAATCCGCGTATCGCTCCGCCGTGGCCGTACTGCCCTCCTCGCCGAGGATCGGGGTTGCGAGGGGGGATGTGGCGGGGTGGATATCGGATGCCAAACGCATGGGACTAATCTCCTGTTTTCTGTTCTAGGGCCGGGGGTCGGCGCCAACTCCCGGGTGTTTGCTGGCCACAGGCTTCTTGGGCCTGCTAAGTGCCGGATTTCTTGTGATTTAGGCGGCTTTCCTGCCGTCTTTTGCACAGCTTGTACAGCCCTCTTCCACCGAATAATCCACAATATGTAGTGGCGTGCGGCGACGATTGGCACAAAGTCTAGTAAAGGCGAAAGGGCAAAGCAAGAGACTTTTTTGTCTCTTTTTTTCGCTGGGTATTCAGGGCCTTGGCGGGGGTTCTTGCTGAAGAATTGAGCAGTAACAGTTACATGACTGAAGCGCGCAGGCGGTCCCAGTCGAACCACGGGCCGGGGTCGGTCTTGCGACCCGGGGCGATGTCGCTATGGCCGACGATATCGAGCTTGCCGTAGCGAAACTCGAGGTTGCCGATGAGCTTGGCGAGGGCCTCGTACTGCGGCTCCGCGAACGGGACGTCGTCGGCGCCTTCGAGCTCGACCCCGATGGAAAAATCGTTGCAACGACTGCGGCCCTTCCAGCTCGATTCGCCGGCGTGCCACGCGCGCTTGTCGCACGGCACATATTGAATGAGCGTGCCGTCGCGGTGGATGAGGAAGTGGCTGGACACGCGCACTCCCGCCAGGCCCGCGAAATACGGATGGGCGCCCGGGTGCAGCGTTCCCATGAAGAGGTCGTCGATGAACGGCCCGCCGAACTCACCCGGCGGCAGCGAAATGCCGTGGATCACGAGGAGCGAGACTTTCTCGCCCTCGGGGCGCTCGTCGAAATGCGGCGATTGGCGAAAGCGCGTTTCCGGCATGATCTCACTCCACCAGTCGCCCGCCGAAGGCGATCCGCCCCTTCGCCGCCGGCTGGAACTCGACATGGACGTTCTCGCGCGGACGATCGGTCAGGCGGGCGACAACCTCGACGATCCGGTCGATGCGTTCGCGCAGCTGCGCACCCTCGGGTGGTGCACTGGCTGTGATCGTGACGAAAACCGGGGCCGGGGCGGGCGTGCCGTTCTCGGCGTAGTGCTCGGCGAGGAGGACGCGGGCCCGCACCCACACCTTCCCGGGGGCGGCCCCGAACGCCGCACCAAGACCGTCGGCAAGCGCCTGGGTCGTGGGAGCGTTGATCGTCGCGCCCACGATCTCGATGTCGATGATGGGCATGGATACGGCGGTCAGTCGATACCGAGGCGGTCGAGGCGGTAGCGCAGCGACCGGAAGGTGATGCCGAGGAGCTTGGCGGCGGCGGTCTTGTTGAAGCGCGTGGTCTCGAGCGCCTTCATGATCGCCTCGCGTTCGACCGAGTCGAGGAAGTCGTGCAACGGCATGCCACGGGTGCCGAGCGCGCCGTCGAGCGACGCCGGCTTCTCCTTCGAAGCGCCCTGGGTGAGGTACAGGTCGGTGGCGGTGACCTGGTTGTCGCTGCAGAGCGCCATCGCGCGCTCGAGGATGTTCTCCAGCTCGCGCACGTTGCCGGGGAAATCGTAGCGCCGCAGCTGCAGCATCGCCTCCTCGCTGATCGCCGGCGTAGGCGTG
>JANMYH010000176.1:0-3236 GCA_031381925.1 Burkholderiales bacterium
GATGTCGTTGAACCGTGTAGCCTGGCGCGCACCCCCCACACCCACATTGCCCTTGTGCGCCCGATTCGGCGCGTAGGCCATCACGACATAGCTCGCCGAATCGCCCCACGGCGAGTCGAGCGTCCACTCGGGAATCTCGAACCGTCCCGCCGCATCCGCTTTCGTGACGATGCTGCGCACGCACTTTTCGCCACGTCCCTGTACGTAATGCGTCTGCCAGCGGGCAATCGCGAGCGCGCCTGCAACCGGGCGACCGCTGCCGCCATCCACGATGGTTCCCGTGATCTTCCCGCTTCTCAGCGCGACGCCCGCCCAGGCACCGCTGCTGGCGAGGATCAATCCGATCACGAGCAGGAAACGTCCCATGCGGCAAGTCTAACGCCGGAAGTTGACCACCGGCTGGCCGAAGAACTCCTTCATGAGGACATCCTCGAGCCCGGGCTGGTCCTCGGGGCGCGCCGAGAGCGTGATGGTGCGCCCGAGGCGGTGAGATTCCCACTGGAAGTCACCGGTGTAGTGCGTGCGGATGAGCACGATCATTCGCCGGATGATCGCGAGCTCGACGTTGCCGAGCAGCCCAGCGTCCACCTCGATCACTTCCCTCCATTGGCTGCGCGCATCGGGCTTCCAGCCGTTGAACGCGAACTCTGCCGTGCGCGTGCCGATCCTCAGGATCTGGAAGACACCGCCCACGCCTTCGCGTCCGGAGAGCGTGGCGAGGTTGCGCGCGGCCGCGTCCTCCGGGGCCTTGGCGAACACCGGGGGCCCGCGCGCGGCCGCGGCGTCGGCGGCGCGGCGTTGCGCGCGCCGCGCCTCGATGGCGGCGAGCATGTCCACGGGCGGCGCCGGGATCGGCAGCGGGCGGGGAAGCGGCACAGGGATCACCGGCATGGGGTCGGGCGTGACGGGCGCGGGCTCGCGGGGCGGCGTGCGAGGCCGCGGTATCGGCCGCGGCCGGGGGGCCGGCGCCCCGGCCACGGCTTCGCTTGGGGGTTCCGGGGACGTTTCGGGCTGCGATTGCGCAGGCGGAGCGATCACGACGTTCAGGGGCGCGTTGGCCATCGGGCCCGGTGCGAGTGCCGAAGGCTTCCTGGGCGTAAGCCCGAGCACCAGCACGTGGAGCAACAGCGACACAACCACCGCCAGGGCGAACCTGCGACGCGGTGTCACGCGGCCTTCTCACGCAGGATCACCACGTTCCCCAGCACCGAAACGACGATGCCGACCAATGTCAGCGGATGCCAGCTGAACGATTCGAAGATCGACGAGATCACGAGTGCCACGATCGGGACCATGACGCCGATGTATCCCGCGCGCGCGGCGCCAATGCGCTTGAGGAGCGTGAGGAAGCTCGCGAAGGCGATGATGGACCCGAGGATGGAGAGATAGAGAAGAGAGAGCACATACGGAACCGTGGCCTCGAACTGCAACGGTTTGCCCGAGATGAAAGCAGTGAGCAGCGAAAACAGGGCCCCGTAGAGCATGCCCCACGCCATCGACTGCCAGAGCGGCAGGTGCGCCTCCTGGTTGCGATGCGCAACCATGCTGCCGAGGGTCGAGACGATCACCGCGATCGCAGTGTAGATCGCGCCCAGGCCGGTGTTGCCGTCGCTTTTCATGTGCGAGAACTCGGGCCAGAAGACGAGCGCGATGCCCGCGATGCCGAGGGCCGAGCCTAGCGCCAGGCGCGAGGTCATCGGTGTGCCGAAGAACATCCGCATGCCGAGCATGCCGAGGAGCGGGCTCGCGGAGTAGCCCACCGCCACCAATCCGGACACCACGTGCTCCTCCGCGTAATACACGAAGATGTAGCTCACGCTGAACATGAAGACGCCGAGGAGGGCGATCCACGCGTGCTCGCGCAGGGTGTAGCGCAAGGGCAGCCGCCGCGCGAGGCAATAGGTGAAGAGCAGGAGCGCGGCCAGGAGGAAGCGATAGAAGACGCTCGCTTCGGGCGCGACATTTCCGAGCTGGAATTTGATGGCGAGCCAGGTCGAGCCCCAAATGGCGACGCACGCGATGAAGAGGTGCAGATTTCCCAGCTACCCTCTCCCCAGCCCTCTCCCAGGGGAGAGGGAGAGTCCCACCTGGTCGAGGATGAAGCTGTAGGTGAAGGCGAGCTCCTTCAGCGCGTCGTAGCGCCCCGATGCGCCGCCGTGCCCCGCCTCCATGATCGTCTTGAGGATCACCGGATTCGCGTCGGTCTTGAGGGTGCGCAGCTTGGCCACGTACTTGGCGGGCTCCCAGTACATCACCTGGCTGTCGTTGAGCGAGGCCTCCACCAGCATCGCGGGATACGCGCCCTTCCTGAGATTGTCGTAGGGCGAGTACGAGCGCATGTACTTGTAGTACTTCGACACGTTGGGATTGCCCCACTCGAGGTACTCCTGGACCGTGAGCGGGAGCGAGCGATCGAGCATCGTGGTGACGATGTCCACGAACGGCACCTGGGTTACCACCGCCTTGAAGAGGTCCGGGCGCATGTTGGCCACCACGCCCATCAGCAGCCCGCCCGCGCTGCCGCCCTGGATCACGAGGCGGTCGGGGGCGGTGTACTTGCGGCGCACCAGCGACTCGGCCACGGTGACGAAGTCGGTGAAGGTGTGCTTCTTCCTCAGCAGCTTGCCGTCGTCGTACCAGGTGCGCCCGCGATCCCCGCCCCCGCGGATGTGCGCGACGGCGAAGATCACGCCGCGGTCGAGGAGCGAGATGCGGGTGGACCGGAACGACGGGTCCATCGGAATCCCGTAGGAACCATAGCCGTAGAGAAGCAAGGGCTGGGAGCGGTTGGGAATTCGAAGGGATTTCCGATAGACGAGGGAGATCGGAATGCGAGTGCCGTCCCTGGCAACCGCGGTCAATGCTTCGGAGCGATACAAGGCGGGATCGTAGCCGCCGAGAACCTCCTGGCGCTTGAGGAGCTTGCGCGTGCGCTTACGGACGTCGTAGTCGTACCAGGCGCGCGGCGTGACGAGGCTCTCGTAGACGAAGCGGAATTGCTTCGTGTCGAATTCGGCGTTCACGCTCGGATGGGCGGCGTACACCGCCTCGTCGAAGCCGATGTGGTGCGCTTTCCCGCTGGCGAAGTCGGTGATACGCAGCTTGAGCAGGCCCTTGTCGCGCTCGACCAGCACCCAGAAGTCCTCGAAGAGCTCGACTTCCTCGAGCATCACGAGCGGGCGATGCGCGACCACCTGGCGCCAGTGCTTCGCCGAAGGATCGTCGACCGGTGCGCG
>JANMYH010000197.1:0-2118 GCA_031381925.1 Burkholderiales bacterium
TATTCGCGGCTCGAGCCGTACGGCATGTACATCCTCATCGGGCTGATCGTCACCGGGGTGCTCGGCAAGGTCCTCGGCCCGCTCGTGGGCGGCTCGCTCGCCCTCATCTATTCGCTCTTCGGCCTGGCCTAGGCGAAGGAACCAGAGGAAGAATGTTCCAGGATCGCGTACTTTCCGGAATGCGCCCCACGGGGGCGATGCACCTCGGCCACTACCACGGGGCGATCAAGAACTGGGTGCGCCTGCAGAACGAGTTCCCGTGCCTGTTCTTCGCGGCCGACTGGCACGCGCTCACCACGCACTACGAGGATCCCGCGGTCATCGAGGCGACGGTGTGGGAGATGTTCATCGACTGGCTCGCCGCCGGCATCGATCCCACCAAGTCGACGCTCTTCATCCAGTCGCGCGTCCCGCAGCATGCCGAGCTCACCATGCTGCTGTCGTTCTTCACGCCGCTCGCCTGGCTCGAGCGCGTGCCCACGTACAAGGACCTGGTCGAGCGCCACGCCGAGCACGGGCGCGACCTCCTCACCTATGGCTTCCTCGGCTATCCGCTGATGCAGGCGGCCGACATCCTCATCTACGGCGCCAACCGCGTGCCGGTGGGCGAGGACCAGGTGTCGCACATCGAGCTCACGCGCGAGATCGCGCGGCGCTTCAACCACCTGTTCGGGCGCGAAAAGGGATTCGAGGAGAAGGCCGAGGCGGCGGTGAAGAAGATGGGCCCGAAGAAGGCCAAGCTCTACCGGTCGCTGCGCCAGAAGTACCAGGAGCAGGGGGATGCGGCGGCGCTGGGAGAGGCCCAGGCGCTGGTCGAGGACGTGCAGAACCTTTCCCTCGGAGACAAGGAGCGCCTCTACGGTTTCATCGAGGGCGGCGGGCGCATGATCCTCGCCGAGCCCGAGGCGCTGCTCACCGAGACGCCGAAGCTGCTCGGGCTCGATGGCCAGAAGATGTCGAAGAGCTACGACAATGCGATCATGCTGCGCGAGGCGCCCGAGGCGGTGACCCAGAAGATCCGCAAGATGCAGACCGACCCGGCGCGCGTGCGCCGCACCGACCCGGGCGAGCCCGAGCGCTGCCCGGTCTGGAACCTGCACCTGGTCTATTCCGATACGGGCATCAAGGATTGGGTGCTCCAGGGATGCCGCACGGCGGGCATCGGCTGCCTCGAGTGCAAGCAGCCGGTGATCGATGCGATCAACGCGGAGCTGAAACCGATTCGCGAGCGCGCCGCGGGCTACGAGGAAGACCCGACCCTGGTGCGCAACGTGATCCAGGACGGCTGCGAGAAGGCGTCCGACATGGCCGACGAGACGATGCGCGAGGTGCGCGAAGCGATGGGACTGAACTACTCATGAAGAAAATCCTCTTTGCCGCCCTGCTCATCGCGATGGTGGTGCCGGCCTTCGCGGCCACCCCGATTCCCTCGGGGCGCTGGAGCTTCGTGTTCACCGACGCGAAGGGCCGGCCCGACCGCCCGATCCGGGTGTACACCTACCGCCCGCGCAAGTGCGACACCCAGTGCCCGATCCTCTTCGTGATGGCCGGGGAGAAGCGCAACGCCTACGATTACCTCGCTCACTGGGAGCTCGCCGCCGACCGCCACGGCTTCATGGTGGCCGCGCCCGAGTTCGCCAAGGACCGCTGGCCGCGCGCCGCCGCCTACAACCTCGGCGACGTGGCCGAGCAGAAGGATCGCGAGAAGTGGACCTACTCCGCGATCGAGCACCTGTTCGACGAGGTGCGCGACGGGCAGAAGGACTATGCGATCTTCGGCCACTCGGCGGGCGGGCAGTTCGTGCAGCGCATGGCGTTCCTGCGGCCCGACAACCGCGCATCCGTCATGGTCGCCGCGAACCCGGGCTGGTACGCGATGCCGGAATGGCGCAAGGAGAAGTCCGAGAATCCGTATCCCTACTCGCTGGTGGGCTCGCCCGCGGGCGAGAGCGAGCTGCGCCAGGCCCTCGCGCGCCGCGTCCTGCTGCTGGTTGGCGAGAACGACAGCGATCCTGACGCGGAGAACCTGAACCAGAGCGCGGGCGCGAAGAAGCAGGGCGCGGGCCGCCTCGAGCGTGGAGAGAATTTCTTCAAGGCGGTGACCGCCGCCGCCCAGGA
>JANMYH010000201.1:0-27218 GCA_031381925.1 Burkholderiales bacterium
GCAATGCCAAGCAGGCCAAGCTGCAGCGCGACCTGTTGAACGGGTTCGAGGACAGCGGGGCCGCGTTGCCCCCCGGCAAGCGCGCACGCGCCAAGGAGCTGCTCGACCAGATCGAGGAGCAGCGGGTCGTGTTCGAGAGAAACGTCCGCGACGATCCCACCAAGGTCAGCTTCACGGCGGCGGAGATGGAGGGGCTTCCCGAGGCCTACCTCAAGGCGCGCAAGCCCGATGCATCCGGCAACTACGTGCTCGGGCTCGACCAGCCCTCGTACAGCCCGTTCATGCAGAACGCGCGCAACGAGGCTGCGCGGGAGCGCTACTTTCGCGCCCGCAACCAGCAGGGCGGCCGGGGCAACCTCGAGGTGATGCAGAAGATGTTCACGCTGCGCCAGGAGCTCGCGGGACTCCATGGACTGCCGACCTTCGCCCATTACGGGGTGCGCCACAAGATGGCCGCCCGGCCCGAGAACGTGGCCCGCTTCCTCGCGGAAGTGAAAGCGGCGATCACGCCGGCGCAGCAGCGCGAGCTGGAGGAGCTGCGCGTGGCCAAGGCGGGCGAGCGGGGCACGGCGCTCGAGGCGACGCGCCTGAACCCATGGGACACCTCGTACTACACGGAAATGCTGCAGCGCTCGCGCTTCGACATCGACCAGGAGAGGCTGCGCGCCTATTTCCCGTCGGACAAGTCGCTCGACTTCGCGCTGCTGCTCGCAGAGCGCCTGTACGGGGTCAGGTTCCGCGAGGACAAGGTGCCCACGTGGCACCCCGACGTGCGCTACTTCGAGATGTTCGACGGCAGGAGTGGCCGCTACATGGCGAACCTGTACGTCGATCTGTTTCCGCGCGACGGCAAGCGCCCCGGCGCCTTCGCAGGGGCCGTTCGCACGCCGAGCAAGATCGCCCACCGCACGCCCACCGCCATCCTCGTGGCGAACTTCAACCGCACCGGCTTGAACCAGCGAGAGCTGGAGACGCTCCTGCATGAATTGGGCCACGCGCTCAACTCGACCTTGTCGTACGCGGATTACGCGCCCCAGGGCCTGTCGACCATCAAATGGGATTTTGTCGAGGCGCCCTCGCAGATGTTCGAGGAGTGGGCACGGAGCCCGCAGACCCTCGCACTCTTCAAGGAGGTCTGCGCGCAATGCCCGCAGCTCTCGGCCGACGAGATCCGCCGCCTGGAAGAGGCGCGGCGCTTCGGCGAGGCCAACGGCTATGCGTACCAATGGCTGCTCGCCTCCTTCGACATGGAGATGTCGACGCGCCCCCGCGCCCCGCTGGAAGCCTGGAAGGAGCTCGAGGCGGCGACCCCGCTGGGCTACGTCGAGGGGACCACGTTCCCGACCGGGTTCCGGCACCTCGCGAGCGGCTACGCGGCAGGCTACTACGGCTATATGTGGTCGCGGGTGATCGCGCGCGACCTGCTCACGGCATTCAACGGCAACCTGCTCGATGCGAAAGTCGGTGCACGCTACCGCGATGCGATCCTTGGCGCCGGCGCCGAGATCGAGGAAGCCGACATGGTGCGCAAGTTCCTCGGCCGCGAGACGTCGAGCAAGCCGTTCTTCGCCGAGATCACCGGCGCGGCCCCTGCCGGTGCGCTGCCCCCGGGCCTCGCGCCCCTGGGATCGGGCGTCGACGCCCGCAGCCTCGATCCGAAGGTGCGCGCCCAGGACGATCTCTTCCTCCACGTGAACGGCAAATGGCTGCAGTCGACCGAGATTCCGGCGGATCGGGCGCAGCAGGGCGCCTTCGTGAAGCTCGCCGAGGATACGAACGACCAGTTGCGCACTCTCGTGGAGGGCCTCGATGGGGGCAAGGGGGGTGAAGCGAAAAAGATCGTCGACCTCTATGGAAGCTTCATGGACGAGGCACGGCTCGAGTCCCTGGGCCTCAAGCCGCTCGCGCAGGAGCTCGCGCGCATCTCGGCCCTGAAGAGCAAGGACGAGATCGCGGCGTTGATCGCCCACTTCAACCGCATCGGCGTGTCGGCGCCCTACGACTCCGCGGTTCACCAGGACAACCGCGATTCCACGAAGTACATCGTCGACGTCTTCCAGGGTGGGCTCGGCCTTCCCGACCGCGACTATTACCTGAAGGACGATGACGCAAAGCTCGTGGAGGCGCGCGCCAGGTACCGCGCCCATATCGAGAAGATGCTCGGAATGGCCGGCGAGAGGAATGCCGCGGCGGTCGCCGGCGGGATCATGGACCTGGAGACCCGGCTCGCGCGGGTCCAATGGACCAAGGTCGAGAACCGTGACCCGGTGAAGACCTACAACCGTGTGGAGCTCGCCGGCCTCGCCGCCTTGGCCCCGGGCTACGCCTGGCCCCGCTACCTGCGCGCCGCGGGCATCGAGGGCAAGGTCGACAGCCTGATTGTCAGCCAGCCGAGCTACTTCACGGGACTCGCGAAAGTGGTGGAGGAGGCGCCCCTGCCAGCGTGGAAGCAGTATTTCCGCTGGCACCTGCTCAAGACGTTCGCGCCCTATCTTTCGAAGGCTTTCGTCGACGAGGGATTCGCCTTCTCGGGCACTGCGCTGCGCGGGATTCCCGAGAACCGGCCGCGATGGAAGCGCGGCATCGCGCTGGTCGAACAGTCGACCGGCGAGGCGCTCGGCAGGCTCTACGTCGCACGGCATTTTCCGCCCGAGCGCAAGGCGCGCATGGACCGGCTGGTGGCGAACCTGCTGGAGGCCTATCGCGGCAGCATCGACGGCCTCGAATGGATGGGCCCGGCCACCAGGAAGGAAGCGCACGCGAAGCTCGCTGCCTTCATCCCGAAGATCGGTTATCCCGCGAAATGGCGCGACTATTCGGCCTTGCGCATTGACCGCGGTGACCTGATCGGCAACATCCTGCGCGCGCAGGAGTTCGAGTACCGCCGCAACGTGGCCAAGCTCGGCAAGCCCATCGACCGCGACGAGTGGTACATGACCCCCCAGCGGGTGAATGCCTACTACAACCCGGAGATGAACGAGATCGTGTTTCCGGCCGCCATCCTGCAGCCGCCGTTTTTCAACGCGGACGCGGACGACGCGGTGAACTACGGTGGGATCGGGGCCGTGATCGGGCACGAGATCAGCCACGGCTTCGACGATTCCGGCAGCCAGTACGACGGCGTCGGCAACCTGCGCGTGTGGTGGACGCCGGAAGACAAGGAGCGATTCGACCAGCGCACCAAGGCGCTCGTCGCCCAGTACGCGGCGTACAGCCCGTTGCCGGGTTACAACCTCAACGGCGAGCTCACCCTGGGCGAGAACATCGCGGATAACTCCGGGCTCGCCATCGCCTACAAGGCCTACATCCTCTCCCTCGGCGGCAAGCCCGCGCCGGTGATCGACGGCCTCACGGGCGAGCAGCGTTTCTTCCTGGGCTGGGCGCAGGTCTGGCAGGAGAAGACCCGCGAGGCGGAGGAGATCCGGCTGGTCAAGATCGATCCCCACTCGCCGGCGAGGTTTCGCGCCAACGGCGCAGTGGTGAACCAATCCGCGTTCTACGACGCCTTCGGGGTCAAGGCGGGGGACGGGATGTACCTGCCGCCCGGCCAGCGCGTCTCGATCTGGTAGGAATGCCCGTGGCAGCAAGGTTCGCGCCGGTGGGCGCCGGCATCACGGCGTGGGTCGTGGCGTTCGCGGCCCTCACGGGGTCCGCGGCGGCTCCGTCCCCGAGGGCCCGGGCCCCGCTCTTCGAGGATGCGGCGCGCCTCACCCGCGCCTGCGAGGTGAGCCTCGCCAAAACGCACCGCCATATCGGGCTCATGCAAGCGAAGTCGAGCGGTGCGGGCCTCTTCAACGAGTGGAACCAGCTGCAGATCGGCATCGAAGACGGGCTCAACCCGATCTACCTCCATGGCGAGGTGCACCCCGACAAGTCGATACGCGACGCCGCCGAGCCGTGCCTGCAGAAATTCGCGACGCTCTCCACCGAGATCTACCAGAACGAGAAGCTCTTCAAGCGTGTGCAGGCGGCCGCGCCCGCCAACCCGCGCCAGGCCAAGCTCAAGCGCGACCTGCTCGAGGGCTTCGAGGACAACGGCGTCACGCTCCCCGCGGACAAGCGCGCGCGCGTGAAGGCGATCTTCGACAAGCTCGAGGAGCTTCGCCAGGCGTTCGACCGCAACATCCGGGACGAGCCCACGCGCGTGACCTTCACGCCCGCCGAAATGGAAGGCTTGCCCGAGTCCTACCTCAAGGCGCACGAGAAGACGCGCGACAAGGACGGCAACTACGTCCTCACGCTCGCATACCCCTCGTACTTCCCGTTCCTGGCGAATGCGAAGGGCGGCGAGGCGCGGCGCCGGTACTACATGGCGAAGGCCAACGAGGGCGGGCAGCAGAACCTGGAGGTGCTCGACGAGATCTTCCGCCTGCGCAAGGAGCTCGCGGGGATTTACGACCTGCCGAGCTTCGCGCATTACGCTTTGCGCCGGCGCATGGTCGGAACCCCCGAGGTGGTGAACAAGTTCCTCGCCGACGTGAAGGACGCGGTGGCCGCGCTCGAGAAGAAGGAGCTCGAGGAGCTGCGTGCCGAGAAGGCGAAGGAGATCGGCAAGGCGCTCGCCGAGACCCGGCTCGAGCGCTGGGACTCGGCCTACTACCTGGAGCAGGTGCGGCGCGCGCGTTTCTCGGTCGACCAGGAGGGCCAGCGAAAGTACTTCCCGACGGACAAGTCGATCGATTTCACGCTGGCGATCGCACAGCGCCTCTACGGCGTGAAGTTCCAGGAAGCGAAGGTGGCGACATGGCATCCCGACGTTCGCTACTTCGACGTGTTCGAAGCCAGTTCGGGCGCACGCCTTTCGGGGTTCTACCTCGACCTCTACCCGCGCGAGGGCAAGTACAACCACGCCGCGGCGCTCCCGCTGCGCGGCGCGAGCCGCGTGGCCAAGCGCTCGCCGCTCGTGGCCCTCGTCGCGAACCTCGACCGTACGGGGCTCACGCAGGAGGAGCTCGAGGTCCTGTTGCACGAGTTCGGCCACGTGCTGCACGGTGTCCTCGCGAGCACCGACTACGTGCCCCACTCGGGCAACGGAAGGCAGGATTACATCGAGGCACCGTCGAAGATGTTCGAGGAATGGGGGCGGCGCGAGCAGGCGCTCGCGCTCTTCAGGGAGATCTGTGCCCAGTGCCCCGAGCTCACCCGCGAGCAGATCGGGCGGCTCGAGGCCGCACGCCGCTTTGGCAGGGGTGTGCGCTACGGCCGGCAGTGGCTCTACTCGGTGTTCGACATGGCGCTGTCGACCGACCCGAGGCCGCCGCTCGCCGTGTGGAAGGAGCTCGAATCGCAGACGCCGCTCGGTTACGTCGAGGGCACCCGGTTCCCGGCGTCGTTCTCGCACATCGCTTCCAGCTACGCGGCGGGCTACTACGGTTACATGTGGGCCGAGGTGCTCGCCCTCGACATGCTGTCCGCCTTCAAGGGCAACCTGATGGATCCCAAGGTCGGCGCGCGCTATCGCGACACGATCCTTGCCCCGGGGAACCAGGAGGACGAGATGGCCCTGGTGCGCCGGTTCCTCGGCCGCGAGCCTTCGAGCGACGCCTTCTTCGCCGAGATCACCGGCACGCGCTGAGTCTCTTGGGGAGGGCCGGGGAGAGGGAGAAGTGCGTGACCCTCTCCCCGGCCCTCTCCCAGGGGAGAGGGAGAAACACTCTACGGAAGGCGCAGCTTCAGGCCGGGGTGGATGGCGCTTTTGGGCGTGAGCTTGTTGAGCGCGAGGAGCGTATCGACGGCGGTGTTGAACCGCTTCGCGATGCTGTAGAGGGTGTCGCCCGCGCGAACGACGTAGGTGCCGCCGGATTCGGCGGGCGAAGGGGTGGCCGCGACCGATCGCGAGGTGCCGCCCGCCGAGGCCGTGGGCACGGAGAGCGAAGCGACGCGCGTGGGCTGCGGGTTCGCCGCCGCGAGGGGAGCGCCGGGCGCCATGCGCATTGGCACCAGCACCGGCCCGGCGGCGCGCAGGCGCCCCTTCTTGTCGAGCTTTACCGAGTCGTTTGCGGCGCGCAATTGCAGCGAGGTCAGGGAGTGGCGGCGCGCGATGGCGTCGAGCGATTCGCCGCGCCGCGCCTGGTACTGGGTCCAGCTCACCAGCGGCTTGTCGTAGGCCTCGAGGTTGGCGCGAAACGTCTCGGCCTTGTCCATGGGAACCACCAGCGTGCCGGTGGAGGCAACCGCGACCGGCTTGTTGTGCGCGGGGTTGAGGGCGACGAAATCCTCCACCGTCATGCCCGCGAGCTTGGCGGCCACCTTCACGTCGATCCTCGCCGGCGCCTGCACCGTGGTGAAGTACGGCTGGTTGGGGATCGAGTCGATCTCGATGCCATAGGTGGTCGGCGAGAGCACGATGTTCTTCACCGCGATCAGCTTGGGCACGTAGTTGCGGGTCTCGGGCGGCAGCCTGAGGCTCAGGAAATCGGTGGGCAGGCCGCGCTTCTGGTTGTGGGCGATCGCCCGCCCGACGCAACCCTCGCCGCAGTTGTAGGCGGCGAACGCGAGCTCCCAGTTGCCGAACTGGTCGTGCAGCTTCTGCAGGTAGTTGAGCGCCGCGACGGTGGCGGCGACCACGACGTTGCGGTTGTCGCGCCACCAGTCCTGGGTCAGGCCGTAGTTCTTCCCGGTCGAAGGGATGAATTGCCACAGGCCCGAGGCCTTGGCGCGCGAGAACGCCTTCGGCGTGAAGGCACTCTCGATCACCGGCAGCAGCGCCACTTCCATCGGCATGTTGCGCTTCTCCACCTGCTCGACGATGTAGTGGAGGTAGCGGTTGCCGCGGTCGACGACGCGCTTGATGTATTCGGGGCGCTTCGTGTACCAGTCCTCGTGATAGAGGACCAGCGGCGTATCCAGGGGCTCCATCAGGAAGCCCACGCGAATGCGATGCCACAGGTCGGGATCGGGCATCGGCGCGTCGTCCGGATCGTCGAACGGATCGGGTAGCGCGGGGATGGCGGCCGGGGCGAGCTCTGCGGCGGCCTGGGGAAAGCAAGGGGCGAACGCCACGGCCAGCACGATCGCGATGCTTCTCAGGTGCCGCGTTAAATCCGTCAAATTAGTGCTTGTTTCATTTAGGTTTTCATCCTACTCGCGGCCCTCGCAAGCGTCAACCCGCGACTCAGAGCGTGAGGGCGAAATCGCGGACGAGGGCGCCGGGCGTGCGCATCGATACGGTCGATCGCTCCCCGTAGGTGTCCGAATCCGGGACCAGGTCGCGTTCCCGGGTCAACGCCTCGAGGTTGTCGCCGAGGATGCGGTAGGCGGTGTCGTCGAAGCGCATCACGTTCAGGGGTGCGCGGATTCGACCCTCCTCGACCCAGAAAGATGCAAACCGCGTCATGCCGGTGAGCCGGCACGCCGACCGGTCGGAGAAGTTGAGGTACCAGAGGTTGCCGATGTAAAGGCCGGTGTGAAGCGCAGCCAGCGCGTCGGCCTCGGGCAGCGTGCCGGCGGCGAGGTCGAGCGACTCGGGGGTTTCGCCGGAGTTCGCACCGTTGGTGGCCACGCCGTACTCGCGCGCCGAGCGCGGGCTCACCAGCGGCGAGGAAAGCGCACCCGCGTCCACCAGCGACACCGATTCGGGGCGCACGAACCCTTCGCCCTGGAAGCCGCTCGCGATGCCCTCGCGCGTGTTCTCGCGCAACGTCACCAGCGGCGACAGCCGCGCGTCCTGGTCGGCCATGCGGATCAGCGCGCTCTGCTTGGTGTTGCGGCTCTTCAGGCCGAACCCCGCCCACGACAGCATCCCGAGGATCTCGGTCATCGCGGCGGGGGAGATGAACGCCCGATACGGGCCGGGGGCGAGGTCGCGGGGTTTCTCGCCGAGGCGCGCGAGCTGCTCCTGGGCGAAGCGCATCTTCCCCGCGAACACGCCGCTCTCCCAATGGCTGCCCGCGTACGTGGTCTTCACCGCCTTGTCGCGGTCGTGATACAGGCACCAGCCGAAGCTGAAGTTCTCGACCGAGTGCCAGTGGCGTACGCCGAGCGAGCTCGAGAAGCCCTTGTAGATCGGGCCCGAGGCGAAGAAGCCGACGAGGTCGAGGCCGCGCGCGGCGGCGAGCACCTCGTCGATCACGCGCGCGGGATCCGGGAGCCGGCCGTGGCGCTCGGCGGTGCTGGTGGCGGGCTGCGTCTCGAAGAGGATGAACGGATCCTCGGGGACGTCGTCGATGCCGGCGCGCAGCGACGCGAGAAGGCCCGAGAGCGTCTCGCGGTCGGCGGCCGGGCGGCCCGACAGCGACAGGCTCGCGTCGATGCGTCGCTTGCCCTTGATGAGGGTGAGGCTCCAGCTGAACTGGCGCACGGCGGTCGCCTGGCGCACCGCGCTCTTGTTGAAGCGGATGAAGTCGCTGTCCTCGGCGGACAGGCGCGAGATCAGCACTTCGCCCGGGCGCGCGCCCGACTCGACGTGGTTGGCGAGCTCGTCGAAATAGTTCCTCAAGACTCGCCTCCAAAGACATCGATGCCGGTGAAGCGGCAGGCGGGAGATGCGTGCCCTACGCGGATCACCTGCGACGGCTCGCCCTTGCCGCAGAACGGGGTGCCCATGACGCGGAACGTCGATGCGTCGCCCACGCCCGCGAGCGAGCGCCAGAAGGTGGCCGATATGCCGCGGTAGTTGGGGTTCTTCACCACCTCCGCGAGTTGGCCCTTGCGGATCACCTGGCCCCACTCGCAGCCGAACTGGAACTTGTTGCGCGAGTCGTCGATCGACCACGACACGTTGGTGCGCATCATCACGCCGAGCTCCACCGCGGCGATGAGCTCCCCGAGGGTCGAATCGCCCGGCTCGACGTTCAGGTTCGCCATGCGGTCGATGGGCGCGCGGTTCCAGGAGCAGGCGCGCGTGTTCGCGACCCCCGGCATGCCGGCACGGCTCTGCGACACCGAGCCGCCGAGCGGGCGTTCGAGCCGGCCCTTGCGGATCAGGAACTGCTTCTCGGCCTTGAGGCCGTCGTCATCCCAGCCGTAGCTCGCGTACTGCTCGGGCCGCGTGGGGTCGTGCGCCACGTCGAGAAGGCTCGAGCCGTACTGGTAGGTCCCGAACATGTCGAGGGTCACGAAGCTGGTGCCGGCGAAGTTGCGCTCGTCTCCCAGGATCCGGTCGAGCTCGAGCGGATGGCCGATCGACTCGTGGATCTGCAGCATCATCTGGTCGGGCATGAGGATCACGTCCATCGTGCCGCTGGGGCAATTGGGCGCGGCGAGCAGCTCGAGTGCGCCCGCGGCTACCTGGCGTCCGCTGCCTTTCAATCCGAACGCATCGAGGATCTCGAGCCCGCCCTGGCGGCAGAAGCCGTTGTAGCGGCCCGCGTGGGTGCGGGTCTGCGTCACGCCCTTCGCGTGCGCGGTGGCCGACAGGTTCGGGACCACGAAATGGAATTCCTGCTCGACCGAGGAGCCCTCGGCGGTGAAGTACGCCTGGCGCGAATCCGTCGACCAGAGGCTCGCTTCCCAATCGACGATGCGATCGTCGATGCGGCATTCCTTCGATTCGGAGGCGAGCAGGTCGTACTTGTCACGCCGCGAGAGCGACGCCGGATCGCGGCCGACGGGCGATCGGTAGGTGCCTTCGGGCCGGGGCATCTCGACCGTGCGGTAGTCGACCACACTGCGCCCCGCCGTGAGCTTCGCGTAGCGCTGCGCACGCGCAATCGCTTCCCGCACGCCGGCGCCGGACAGGTCGCTGGTGGCGGCATAGCCGAGGCCGCCCTGGTCGATTACCGTGACCATCGCGCCGCGCTGCGTGGAAAGCGACGGGGCCTCGGGCGCGTCCTGGCGCACCGCGAGGTACTCGCTGGATTCCTCGACGAACCGTAGCGCGCAGAAATCGACGGCGGGGGCGGACTTGCGGAACTCGGCCTGGAGGGATTCGAGCATGCGGACTCCTGAAAGCGAACTGGCCGCCAAACGAGGCGGCCAGGTCGCCATTTTACCCCGCCGGGAGCCCCTCAGCGCTTCGCGAAATGCTCCAGGGATTGTCCGCTGAGCCTCACCAGCAGCCACTCGCGCATGAGGGCCGCCCCGAGCGACTCGTAGAACCGGATCGAGGGCTCGTTCCAGTCGAGCACGCGCCACTCGAAACGCCCGCCGCCGCGCTCGACGACGAGCGTCGCGAGGCGCTTGAGGAGCGCCTTGCCGATTCCCGAGCCGCGATGCTCCGGCTCGACGAACAGGTCCTCGAGGTAGAGGCCCGGCTTGCACAGGAAGGTGGAGAAGGTCGCGAAGTAGAGCGCGAACCCGACCGCGCGTCCGCCCACTTCCGCGATCAGCGCCTCGGCTGCCGGGCGGGGGCCGAAGAGCGACTCGCGCAGCATCTCCTCGGTCCCCACCGCCATGTCTGCCAGCTTCTCGTACCCGGCGAGCGCCTGGATGAGGCGCAGCAACTCGCCGGCATCGGCGGGCGTGGCGGCGCGGATCAGAAGTTGTTTTTCCATTCGCGGATCTCGGCGAACACTTCGATGAGGCTCGCCAGGGCGCGCCCCGCGTGACGCTCGGCCGAAGCGATCACCTCGGGCGCCTCGCAGCGCAGGAACGGGTTGGTCGCGAGCTCCTCCTCGATGGTGGAGGGGAGGGTGGGCACCCCGCGCGCGCGCTTGGCCGCCTCGCGCGTGGCGCGTTCCGCCACGCGCGGGTTGCCGGGTTCCACGGCCTGCGCGAACGCGAGATTCGCCACCGTGTACTCGTGGCCGCAGAAGACGCGTGTCTTCCCCGGCAGGCGCGCGAGCTTGGCGAGCGACATCGCCATCTGCGCGGGCGTGCCCTCGAAGAGCCGCCCGCACCCGGCCGCGAACAGCGTGTCGCCGCAGAAAAGGATGTCGCTGCCGAAAAGCGCGATGTGGCCCGAGGTGTGGCCGGGAATGTCGAGCGCGCCGAGCTCCAGCGGAATCCCCGGCACTGCGAACCGATCGCCCTCGGCGAGCCGGCGGTCGATGCCCGCGGCGATTTCGAGCGCGGGCCCGAAGGTCTGGCAGCTCCAGCGGCGCACGAGCTCGGGCAGCCCCCCCACGTGATCGGCGTGGTGGTGGGTCGCGATCACCGCCGTGAGGGTGAGGCCGCGCCCCTGGAGGAATTCCTGGACCGGCTTCGCATCGCCGGGGTCGACCGCCACGGCGTTGCCGCCGTCCTCCAGGATCCAGATGTAGTTGTCCTTGAATGCCGGAACCGCGTGGATCGCCATCATGGTTCCGAGTCTATTAGAATTGGCGCATCCATGGCCACGAATACGCTCCAGGATTGGTTCCAGACCCCGCTCGGGCAGTACCTGCTCGAGAAGGAGCACGCGTACCTCGACGACGTGACCCCGGACATTTTCGGCTTTCACGCGCTGCAGCTCGGCATGCCGGGCGTGGACCTGCTGCGCGAGAGCCGCATCGTCCACCGGATGCGCGTGGCCCCGCTTGGCGAGCCAAACCTCTTCGCACGGTTCCACGAGATGCCGATCGCCACCCAGTCGGTCGACCTCGTGGTGCTGCCGCACGTGCTCGAATTCGCCGACGAGCCGCACGCGATCCTGCGCGAGGTCGATCGCGTGATGATGCCCGAGGGCCGCATCGTGATCCTGGGGTTCAATCCGTGGAGCCTCTGGGGCCTGCGCGGCTCGCTCGGGTCCTCGCGCGACACCTATCCGTGGAACGGAAGGTTCGTATCGCTGCCGCGCGTCAAGGATTGGCTGGCGCTGCTCGGCTTCGACGTCTCGGCCGGGCGCCTCATCGCCTACGCGCCGCCCTTCGAGAGCGAGAAGCTGCGCCGCCGCTTCGCGTTCATGGAGCCGGCGGGGGATCGCTGGTGGGCCGTGGGCGGCGCCGTCTACATGCTGCAGGCGGTCAAGCGCGTGCGCGGAATGCGCCTCATCACGCCGACCTGGCACGAGAAGGCCGCGCGCGACAAGGCATTCGGCGCCGCCGCCAAGCGCGAGCGCCACGACGCCTCCAAGCCGGCGGCCCACCTGAGGGTCGTCAAGTAAAGACCGTCAACATCTATACGGATGGGGCCTGCAAAGGCAACCCGGGACGTGGCGGATGGGGTGCGGTGCTGGAGTGTGGCGGCACCGAGCGCGAAGCCTTCGGCGGCGAGCCCCAGACGACCAACAACCGCATGGAGCTCACCGCCGTGATCGAGGCGCTCGCCATGCTCAAGCGGCCGAGCCGCATCGTCCTGCACACCGATTCGACCTACGTGATGAAGGGCATCACGGAGTGGATCACGGGGTGGAAGGCGCGCGGCTGGCGCACCGCCGCGAAGGAGCCCGTGAAGAACGTCGACCTGTGGATGCGCCTCGAGGAAGCCGTCGCTCCCCACGAGATCAAGTGGGTGTGGGTGAAGGGACATTCGGGGCATAACGGCAACGAGCGGGCGGACGCGCTCGCCAACCGGGGAGTCGAATCGCTCGCATGAGAAGGATCATCCTCGACACCGAGACCACGGGCCTCGAGCCCGAAGCGGGGCACCGCGTGATCGAGGTGGCGTGCCTCGAGCTCGCCGGCCGCCGGCCCACGGGCCGGCATTTCCACCGGTTCGTGAATCCCGAGCGCGCGATCGACCTCGCGGCGACCCAGGTCCACGGCATGACCGCGGAGGACCTGCTCGACAAGCCGCGTTTCGCCGACATCGCGGAGGAGTTCCTCGAATTCGTCGACGGCTGCGAGCTGCTGATCCACAACGCGCCCTTCGACGTGGCGTTCCTCAATGCCGAGCTCGAGCGCATCGGGCGCCCGCGCCTGGACACGGTGTGCACCGTGACCGACACGCTCGCCATGGCGCGCGAGATGCACCCCGGCAAGAAGAATTCGCTCGACGCCCTGTGCGAGCGCTACACCGTGGACCACTCGCGCCGCACGATCCACGGGGCGCTCCTCGATGCGCAGCTGCTCGCCGACGTCTGGGTCGCGATGACGCGAGGCCAGGAGTCGCTCGACATCGCGCTGGGCGCCGCGACCGCGACCGTGCTGCTGGCGAGCGAGGCGTCGGGCGAGCTCCGGCTGCAGGTCGTCCGGGCCAGCGCCGCCGAGGCCGCCGAGCACGCCGCGCTCTGCGAGCGCATCGATCGCGACAGCAAGGGCCGCTGCCTGTGGCTGCGCCTGGCCAGCGCGGAGGCCACGGCCGCGTGAGCGCCCGCCCGCCGCTGGCGCGCAAGCAGCTCGCGGCGCGGCTGGTCGCCCTGGGCGCGATCCCGATCGCGGTCTTCAGCGCCGTCTACCTCGTGGTCGCGAAGTTCATGGGGCTCGACTCGGCGCAGGCGCAGTTCTGGACGCTCACGCTCGCCCTGGCGGGGAGCGTGGCGAGCCTCTTCGCGCTGGGCTCGCTCGGCGCTCGCGCCGTGGTGGGCGAGGTGGAGGCGGTGCGCGACGCCGTGCGCCACGTGTTGGCGGGCGGCGAGCGCCCGGAGCTCCCCAGCCTCACCCCGCCGCTCGAGGACCTGAAGCAGGAAGTCCTCGGGCTCGCGCAGCAGTTCCAGGTGGGCCAGGCGCGGATGCAGGAGAAGCTCGACACCGCGCGCCAGCAGATTTTCTTCCTCACCAACCACGACGCGCTCACCGGCTTGCCGAACCGCCGGGCGCTCGAGGAACGCCTGGAGAGCGCGCTGGCCACGGCCAAGTCCCAGGGCAGCACCCATGCGCTGCTCTACGTGGACATCGACTACTTCCATCGCATCAACGATTCCTTCGGCCACCTCGCCGGCGACGAGTTGCTGCGGCGCCTGACGCCGGTGCTGCAGTCGAGCCTGCGCTCGGGCGAGACGCTGGCGCGCATCGGCGGGGACGAGTTCGCCGTGGTGCTGGAGAACGTGAGCGCGGAATTCGCCCACGCGGCCGCCACCCAGATGCGCGACACCGTCCAGGCCTGGCAATTCGAATGGGCCGAAAAGGCGTTCCAGGTGGGCGTGAGCGTCGGGGTCGTGGCGATCACCAAGCTCTCGCCGAACCTCTCGGCGGTGATGAGCGAGGCGGATACCGCGTGCTTCACCGCGAAGGAGCAGGGGCGCAACCGGGTCTTCGCTTTCCACGATGCGTCCACCTCGGCGTACATGCGCCAGACCAGCCGCGGGTGGCTGAAGCGCATCAACGACGCGATGACCGAGGGCCTCTTCACGCTGTTCTACCAGCCGATCGTGCCCATCGAAGGCCCGCGCAATGTCGGCGTGCCGCGGGTGGAAGCGCTGCTGCGCATGAGCGAGACCGGCGGCGAGCTGATCCTGCCGATGAACTTCATCCCGGTGGCCGAGAGGTACGACCTGATGCGCACCATCGACCGCTGGGTGGTCGACCGCGCGTTCGCCGACTACCGGCGCCTGGCGAAGGCGCGCGACAACCCGGCGCCGGCGGAATTCTCGATCAACCTCTCGGGCCACACGCTCTCCAGCCCCGAGTTCGCCGAGTACATGCAGGAGAAGTTCGCCCAGTACGGGGTGCCGCCGCAGTGCATCTTCTTCGAGATCACCGAGACCGCGGCGATCGCCAACGTGGAGCGGGCGCGCGCGCTGATCGAGGCGCTGCGCGCCCTCGGCGTGCGCTTCCTGCTCGACGACTTCGGCAGCGGACTCTCGTCCTTCAACTACCTCAAGCATTTCCCGGTCGACGGCATCAAGATCGACGGACTGTTCGTAAAGGGTGTCGCGAAGAACTACCTCGATTACGCCCTGGTCGAGTCGATCCACAAGATCGGGGTGAGCCTGGGCCTGCAGACCATCGCCGAGTACGTCGAGAGCGAGGACATCGCGCGCAAGCTCGCCCAGATCGGGATCACCACCGGGCAGGGTTTCCACCTCGGGCATCCACGCCCGTGGGAACAGATCTTCCAGCAGGCTTGAGCTATAATCCGGCGGTTCGGAAACCCATGAAGAAGAAGAGCCCGCTCCCCATGCAACCCACGCGCCTCCTCGCCGTCCTGGTACTCAGCGCAGCGGCCGCCACCGCCCACGCCGCCGGCGACGCCGCCTCCGGCAAGAACAAGGTCTTCCAATGCCAGGGCTGCCACGGCATCGCCGACTGGAAGACCGCATTCCCCGAGGTCTACCGCGTGCCGAAGCTGGGCGGCCAGAAGCCCGAGTACCTCGTGGCCGCGCTCAAGGCCTACAAGAAGGGCGAGCGCGACTTCGGCACCATGCGCGCCATCGTGGCCGACCTCACGGACAAGGACATGGAAGACATCGCCGCTTACTACGGGGCGGAGCCGATGACCACGGCGGAGAAGAGGAAATGAAGGCCCAGAGCCTGCTTCTCGCGCTGCTCCTCGCCGCCTCCGGTTCCGTCGCGGCCTCCTCGGGCGATGCCTCGGTCGGCAAGAAAAAATCGGCTCCGTGCGCCGCCTGCCATGGCGAGAACGGCGTGAGTGCGAGCCCCGAGTTCCCGAACCTCGCCGGCCAGTACGCCGATTACATCGAGAGCTCGATCCGGCACTACCAGAACGGCAAGCGCAAGAACCCGATCATGCAGGCGCAGGTAAAGGACCTGAAGGCGAAGGACATCATGGACCTCGCCGCCTACTTCTCGTCGCAGAAGGGCCTGCAGGTCAAGCACTGATCGCGCATCAATTCACCCCCAAGCCCGGCCGAGCGCCGGGCTTTTTGTTTAACATGGCGGTTCCATCCGACGTTCCGCCGGTCTGCCCTGTGGAACGATCCATGAACGATCCCCGGAGCCCCATGCAATGAACCGCATCGTCCACATTTCCCTCAAGGTCGACGACGTGAAGAAGACCGGCGACTTCTACCAGGAGGTGTTCGGCTTCGTCGACGCGGAGACCCGCAAGACCCGCGACCACGTCTCGCGCCACATGAGCGACGGGGTGATCGACTTCACCCTCATGAAGTACGACGCGGGCACCGAGTCGGCCGAATCGAAGGCCGCGGGCGACGGGCCCTGCATCCATCACTTCGCCATCGAAGTGCCCGACATCGCGACGGCGACCGAGGCGATCCGCGCGCGTGGCTGCACGATCGTGAGCGACCCCGGAGTGATCCCGGTGAAGTTCCGCGCTCCCGGCGGCACGGTCGCCGAGCTGGTGCCGGTCGGGCGGTACAAGAACGTGGCCACCGACCACCCGGTCGACCGCATCGTGCACCTGTCGCTCAAGGTCGACGAGCTGCAGAAGACGGGGGAGTTCTACCAGCAGGTGTTCGGCTTCCGCGACGCGGTGACCCGCAAGACGCGCGACCACACCTCGCGCCACATGACCGACGGGCAGATCGACTTCACGCTGATGCAGTACGACGCGGGCACGCAGTCGAAGGAATCGAAGGCGGCGGGCGAGGGGCCGTGCATCCACCATTTCGCGATCGAGGTGCGCGACATCGCGCGGGCGACCGAGCAGATCAAGTCCTACGGCAGCGAGGTCGTGAGCGATCCCGGCGTGATCCCGGTGAAGTTCCGCGCCCCCGGGGGGACCCTCGCGGAGCTGGTGCCCGTCGGGCGCTACAAGCCCTGAGCGCGCGGTGCCTGCAATGAGCCGCTTCGCGCGGAACGGCGACTTCTGGTCGGGGCTCGTGCTCGCGGCCCTGGGCACGTACATCGTGAGCGAGGCGCGGCGCTGGACCTACATGGGCGAGGACGGACCCGGGGCGGGTTTCTTTCCGCTCTGGTACGGCAGCGTCATGGTGGTGCTGTCGCTTGCCCTCGTCGCGAGTGCCGTGCTGCGACGCCCGCTGGCAGGAGTGCGGCCCGCGGTGCGCTGGCTCGATCTCGGGCGGGCGATGGGCTGCTGGGTGGCGTTCGTCGCCTGCATCGCCCTGATGAAGCTCGTCGGCTTCGCGATCGCGTTCGCGCTGCTCACCTGGTTCATCATCGCCGTGATGGCGCGCCGCCCCCAGTGGGTGGCGCTCAGCGTGGCGGTCGGCGGGGCGGTCGGGTTCTACGCGCTCTTCGAGCTGGCGCTCGAGGTGGCACTCCCCAAGGGCGTGTTCTTCTAGCCCCCGCCCATGGACATCATCGGCGGTCTCCTGCAGGGTTTCCAGGTCGCACTCACGCCGGGCAACCTCGGCATGTGCGTGCTGGGCGTGGTGATGGGCACGGTGATCGGCGTGCTGCCCGGACTGGGTCCGTCGGCCACTATCGCGATGCTGCTGCCGCTTACCTTCAAGCTCGAGCCCACGGGCGCCATGATCATGCTCGCCGGCATCTACTACGGCGCGAAGTACGGCGGCTCGACCACCTCGATACTCCTCAACGTCCCGGGCGAGTCGTCCTCGGTGGTCACGTGCATCGACGGCTACCAGATGGCGCGCAAGGGACGCGCCGGTGCCGCGCTCGGCATGGCGGCCATCGCCTCGTTCATCGCGGGCACCTTCGGCGTATTGATGCTGATGCTCGTGGCCCCGCCGCTCGCGCAGCTCTCGCTCGCCTTCAGCGCGCCCGAATACTTCGCGCTGATGGTGCTCGGCCTGGCGATGGTGGCCCTCCTCGCGGGGGAGTCGCTCACCAAGGCGATGCTCGCGATGCTGGTCGGGCTGTGGATCGCCGGCATGGGCACCGACCTCTTCACCGCCACCTCGCGGTTCACCTTCGACCGCGTCGAGCTCCTCGGCGGCATCGACTTCATCATCGTGGCCATCGGCGTCTTCGCCGTGGGCGAGGTGCTCGGCAACATGGAGCCCGCCAAGCCCCTGGCGATGCTGCCGGTGCCGAAGGGCCTGCGCAACCTGCTGCCGACGTGGGACGACATGAAGCGGTGCCGCTTCGCCTTCGTGAACGGCTCGGTCGTGGGATTCCTCATCGGCATCCTTCCCGGGGCCGGCTCCACCATCGCGTCGTTCATGAGCTACGGCATCGAGAAGGGCGTCTCGCGGCACCCCGAGGAGTTCGGCCATGGCGCGATCGAGGGCGTGGCGGCCCCGGAGGGCGCGAACAACGCCGAGACGGGCGGCGCCCTCGTGCCGCTATTGACCCTCGGCATCCCGGGCAGCGGCACCACCGCGATCCTCCTCGCGGCCCTGGTCCTCTGGGGGTTCAAGCCCGGGCCGCTCTTCATCCAGGACAGCCCCGCGCTCTTCTGGGGGCTGGTGGCGAGCATGTACATCGGCAACGTGCTGCTGCTGATCCTGAACCTGCCGCTGGTCGCGGTGTTCGCGCAGCTGCTCAAGGTTCCCGGTTACGTGCTCTACCCGCTGATCCTCGGCGTGTCGGTGGTGGGCGTCTACGCGGTCTCGTCGAGCCTCTTCCACCTGGGGCTCCTCGCGTTCTTCGGCCTGCTCGGCTACCTCATGCGCAAGCTCGACTATCCGGCGGCACCCCTGGTGCTGGGGCTGGTGCTCGGCGACCCGATGGAAAAGGCGCTGCGCCAGTCGCTCATGATGTCGCAAGGCGACATCTCGATCCTGTTCCGGCCGATTCCGAGCGTGCTGCTCGGGATCGCCGCCCTGCTGCTCATCGTTCCGCTCGTCAAGAAATTCAACGCGGTCCGCGTCCAGGTCATCGACAAGGAAGCGTGACCCCATTTTTACTGGAGGAATCACCATGCTGAATCGCGCTCGAAGCCTCGGCGCCGCGACAATCGCGGCACTTGCAATGGGATGCCCCGCGCTCGCGGCCGCCGAATGGGCGCCGACGAAGCCGGTCGATGTCGTCGTGCATACCGGTCCCGGGGGCGGTAGCGACCTGCTGGCCCGCGCGGTCGTCACGATGCTCGAGAAGGAGAAGCTGGTTTCCGTGCGCATGCAGGTGCTGAACAAGCCGGGCGGAAATGGCGCGGTCGCGGCCGCGGCGATCTCCGAGAAGAAGGACGATCCCCACACGATCGGGTTCATCACCAGCGTCTGGATCGCCGGCCCGCTCACCTCGAGCGAGGCGAAGGTCACGGTGCACGACCTGAAGCCGATCGCGCAGCTGCTGCTCGACCCGGCGGTCTTCGCCGTGCGCGCCGACTCGCCGTACAAGACCCTCAAGGATTTCATCGAAGCCGCGAAGAAGAACCCGGGGAGCCTCAAGCAATCGGGCGGCTCGGTGACCTCGCGCGACAATATCATCCGCCAGACGCTGCAGCATTCGACCGGCGCCAAGTGGGCGTTCGTGTCCTTCCAGGGCGGCGGCGAGCGGCTCGCGGCCCTCCTCGGCGGACACGTCGACATCATGGTGATCGAGCCCCAGGAAGCCGGCGAGCAGGTTCGCGCGGGCAAGCTGCGCGTGCTCGCGCAGCTTGCGGAAAAGCGCCTGTCGGGCTATCCCGACGCACCGACGCTGAAGGAGGCCGGCTTCGACGTGACGCCGACCCCGCAGATTCGCGCGGTGGTGGCGCCCCCGGCGATGCCCGCCGATGTGGCCGCCTATTGGGAGGGCCGGTTCGCCAGGCTGCGCGACACGGCATCGTGGAAGAAGTACGTCCTCGACAACCAGCTCGAGGAGGCCTTTTTGCCCGGTGCGGAGCTGAAGAAGTCGATGCTCGACATCGAGAAGCAGCTGCGCGATCAATACGTGCAGGCCGGCGTCAAGGTGGTGCGCTAGGGGCGGCGTCGATGCCGCTGTCGCACGACATGGCGCCCCGCTCGCTGGGGCTCGACTTCGGGACGACGAACACGGTGCTGTCGTGGGCGCATCCCCATGCGAGCGCCGACCCCATCGTGTTCAAGTTCCTGTCGTCGCTGCTCTTCTCGTTCCGCTCGGCCCTGTGCTTCTGGAACGAGGGCGACGACGACCACCCCAAGGCGATGTCCGAAGCCGGTCCGTGGGCGATCCAGCGCTTCATCGAGCTCTCGGGCGACTGCCGCTTCATCCAGTCGCTCAAGAGCTTCGCCGCGAGCCGGCTTTTCGAGCAGACCTACATCTACGGCGCCGCGTGGCGCTTCGAGGACCTGTTCTCGCGCTTCTTCCGCGAGCTGCGCGCCCACGCCCATCCGCAGCTCGAGCACCTGCCGCGCGACGTGCTGGTCGGGCGGCCGGTGGAATACGCGGGCAGCAGCCGCCCCGATCCGGCGCTCGCCCGGAGCCGCTACGAGGCCGCGCTCGCGCCCTTCGGCTTCGAGCGCATTCGCCAGGTCTACGAGCCGGTCGCGGCCGCCTTCTTCTATGCCCAGTCGCTCGAGGACAGCGCCACGGTGCTGGTGGCCGACTTCGGCGGCGGCACCACGGACTTCTCGGTGGTGCACTTCGAGGTGGCGGCCCACGGGCTGCGCGCCGAGGCGCTCGGCCATTCCGGGGTGGGTGTCGCGGGCGATCGCTTCGACTACCGCATCATCGACCACGTGGTCCTGCCGCAGCTCGGCAAGGGCACCCACTACCGCAGCATGGGCAAGAGCCTCGAGATGCCGCGCTCGTGCTTCGCGGCGTTCGCCAACTGGCACGAGCTGTCGGTGATGAAGACCTCGCGCGACTTTCGCGATTTCAGGGAAGTGAGCACCTTCAGCGAGGCGCCCGAGCTGGTGGCGCGCTTCATTCGCCTGGTCGAGTCCGACCAGGGATACACGCTGTACAAATCGGTATCCGACGCGAAGGAGGCGCTGTCGCGCGACGACTCGGCGCCCTTCCGCTTCAAGGGTCCGGGCTTCGAGATCGACGACACCATCACGCGCCCGAGCTTCGAGGCGTGGATCGCCCCCGAGCTCGAGCAGATCGAGGAGGCGCTCGACCAGGTGCTCGCGAACGCCTCGACCCCGGTGCGCGACATCGACCGCGTGTTCCTCACGGGCGGCAGCTCCTTCGTGCCCGCCGTGCGGCACATCTTCGAGCGGCGTTTCGGGGCGGACATCGTCGAAGCCGGCAACGAGTTCGTCTCGATCGCCAATGGCCTGGCGACCCTCGGGTTGCGCGAGGACGTGGACGCCTGGGTGGTGTCCGCATGAGCGCCCCGATCGTCGCCGAGGCGCTGGCCGCGGCGGTCTCGCGCGCCCGCGGCCGCGTGTTGCCGCCGGCCGTGCGCGAGACCTGCGAGCGGCTGCTGGTCGATATCGCGGGCCTGTGCGTGGCCGCGCGCGGGACCGATTACGTTCGTGCCGCGATCGATAGCTGGGAGGCCGACGGGCACTCCACCGCCATCGGGCACGCGCGTGCGCTCGACGCCGCGGGCGCCGCCTTCGTGAACGGCACCGCGGCCCACGGCGAGGATTTCGACGACACCTTCGAGGGCGGGCCGGTGCACGCGGGAGTGGTGATCGTGCCGGCGTTGCTGGCGGCCGCCGAGCGCCACCGGATCGCGGGCCCGGACCTGCTCTACGGCATCGCGGTGGGCTGCGAGGTGATGTGCCGCGCAAGCCTGGTCGCGCCCAAGCGCATCCACAAGGCGGGCTTCCATCCCACGGCGGTGCTGGGCGCGATGGGGGCCGCGGCGGGCGTCGCCGCGGCGCTGCGGCTGGACGAGGCCGCGTTCGCTTCCGCCCAGGGGCTCGCCGGCTCGATGGCGAGCGGCATCATCGAATACCTGGCCGAGGGCACGTGGACCAAGCGGATGCATCCCGGCTGGGCGGCGCAGTCGGGACTGCGCGCGGTGGAGCTCGCGCGCGCAGGCTTCCTCGGCCCGCGCACGGTGTGGGAGGGACCGCACGGCTTCCTGCATGGCTTCGCGAATTCCGCGGAAGGCGCGTGGGACCGGCTCACCGCGGAATTCGGCGAGCGCTGGGTGATGGAGACGATCGCGTTCAAGCCCTATGCCTGCGGCACCATGATCCATCCGTTCATCGACTGCGCGCGCCGGATCTCGCCCGCGCTGCAGTCCTTCTCCAACATCATCTCGATCGAGTGCGAGACCGCCGAGGGCTACGTCCATCGGCTGTGGGAGCCGCTCTCGGCAAAACGGCGCCCGCCGAATGCCTACGCGGCGAAGTTCTCGATCCCCTGGTGCGTGGCCTACGCGCTGGTACACGGCGCCGTGGGCCTCGAGGCGTTTACCGAGGAGAACGTGCACGATGCGCGCATCCTCGCGATCGCCGCGGAAGTTTCGTACCGGGTGAACCCGAACGATCCCTATCCGGACCAGTACACCGGCCACGTGCGCATGACGCTCAAGGACCACCGGGTGCTCGAGGAGCGCCAGCCGCACCTGCGCGGCGGGCACTACGAGCCCCTCCCGCGCACCGAGATCGACGAAAAGTTTCGCGCCAACTGCGCCTACGGCGGCTGGCCGCGCGAGCGCGCCGAGCGCTGGCTCGCCTATGCGCGCACGGCATTTGCAACCCCGACCGACCTGAAGGAGTTCCGCACGTGACGACGACGAACCGGGAGCTGGAAGGCCGCGTGGCGCTGGTGACCGGTGGCACGCGCAATATCGGGCGGGCCATCGTGCTCGCCCTGGCCGATGCGGGCGCGGCGGTGATCGTTAATTGCCGCGCATCGCGCGCCGAGGCCGATGCGGTGGTGGCAGAAGTCGAGGCGCTCGGCGGGCGCGCGACTTGCCACGTGGCGGACGTGACCGACGAGGGCGGCGTTGCGGCGATGGTCGCGGCGGGCGTGAAGAAGTACGGCCGGCTCGACATCCTGGTGAACAACGCGGCCGTGCGCGACGTGACGAAGATCGACGACATCGACCTCGCCACCTGGCGCTTCGTGACCGGCATCATCCTCGATGGCGCCTTCATCTGCGCGAAGGCATGCCTTCCCGCGATGCGCGCGGCCGGCGGCGGCTCGATCGTCAACATGGGCGGCATGTCGGGCCACACCGGCGCCGCGGGCCGTCCCCACGTGATCGCGGCGAAGCTGGGGGTGGTGGGTCTCACCCGCGGCCTCGCCCACGACCTGGCGCCCGACAACATCACCGTGAATTGCGTGGTGCCCGGACTGATCGACACCGAGCGCGGCGAGTCCTCGGGCGCCCAGACCGTGCACCGTCGCGAGGGGCTCCTGGGACGCCGTGGCACGCCAGAAGAAGTGGCCGACGTGGTCCGCTTCCTCGCCGGCCCGCGAGCCCGCTACGTGACCGGCCAGGACTGGCACGTCAACGGCGGCGCTTACCTCGGCTAAAACCGGGGTCTGTCCCCGGTTTTATCTTTTCTCGATGCAGGCCAGGTAGGCGGCAGTGTCGAAGCCGCTGCCGTGGCGCTGCGCCTGCCAGATCATCTCGCCCAGGCACTCGAGCACCTCGTGGCGCGCGGCGTGCATCGAGCCACGCCGGGCGGCGAGCGAGGCGATCGCGGCGCGGATGCCCGGCGGCTGGTCGATCGAGAATTGCTCCTCGATCGCCAGGTGCATCTGCAGGTGCAGGAACGGGTTGGTCTCGCCGCCCTCGGGCTTCCAGTCGCGGTCGAGGTAACGCTCCCGGTCCTCGAGCATCGCGTGGTATTCGGGATGTTCGATCACGACCGCGAGGGCCATCGATTCCAGCCCCGAGAGCGCCGCTCCCGCGCGGTGCTTCTCCCAGAGGTCGAACAAGAACTCGCGCGCCTGGTCCCGGGTGGGGTTGAACATCATTTCGGTAAATTGGACCCCCGCTTACGCGGGGGAGACAACGTGTCCGGATCGAGCGCCGCGAATTTCTTCTTCTCCTTCCACTCGCACGGCTCGTACACCGGGCACTTGTAGCAGAGCGGCTTCCTCGCAACACAGGTGTAGCGCCCGTGCAGGATCAGGTAATGGTGGGCATTGCGCAGGTACTTCGGCGGCGTCACCTTCATGAGCTTCGCCTCGACTTCGAGCGGATCCTTGCCAGGCGCGAGCCCGGTGCGGTTCGAGACTCGGAAGACATGAGTGTCGACCGCGATGGTGAGTTCGCCGAACGCGACGTTGAGGACGACGTTGGCGGTCTTGCGTCCCACGCCTGGCAGGGCCTCGAGCGCCTCGCGCGTCTTCGGCACCTCGCCGCCGTGGTTCTCGAGGAGCAGGGTGGACAGCGCGATCACGTTCCTCGCCTTGCCGCGATACAGGCCGATGGTGCGGATGTATTGCTCGAGACCCTCGACCCCGAGGGCGGCGAGCTTGCGCGGCGTGTTGGCGACGGGGTACAGCTTCGCAGTGGCGAGGTTCACGCTCTTGTCGGTGGCCTGCGCCGAGAGGACCACCGCCACCAGCAGCTCGAAGGGCGTGGTGTGCTCGAGCTCGGACTTCGGCTTTGGGATCGCCTTGGCGAGGCGCTTGTAGAAATCTTCTCGCTTCGCGGGATTCATTCGTAGGCCTCGAGCCGCGCGGCGTCCTCGCGCGCATCGCGCAGCAGGCGGATCGCGCGCAGCTCGTGGCGCTCGCGGGAAAGGTTGGGGTCGGGCAGCGCGGCGACCGGCGCAAGCGCGATGCAGTCCACCGGGCATGGGGGAATGCACAGCTCGCACCCGGTGCACCAGCTCGCGATCACGGTATGCATGAGTTTCGAGGCGCCCACGATCGCGTCCACGGGGCAGGCCTGGATGCACTTGGTGCAGCCGATGCAGACCTCCTCGTCGATCATCGCCACCTGCGGCGGGCGATAGAGGCCGTTCGCGGGATTGAGGGGCTTGGGCTCGCGGGCCAGGAGCGCCGCCAGCATCGCGATGCCGGCGTCACCTCCCGGCGGGCATTGGTTGATGTCGGCCTCCCCGGCGGCGATCGCCTCGGAGTAGGGCCGGCAGCCGTCGTAGCCGCATTGGGTGCATTGCGTCTGGGGCAGGAGGGCGTCGATGCGCTGGGCGAGGGTGCTCACGCGGATTCGGCGAGGTCGAGGTCGGTGAGGGGAGTGTAGGGCAGGCAGGCCTCGGCGGCGATGCCGGCGTGGTTCACGCGGCCCTGCCAGAGGAGTACCGCACCGCGCAACTCGCCGTTCTCCATCAACGCGGCTGCGACGCTCTCCCGCGCCGCCAGGTCGAGCACGTACGGAAGGACCGCCGCGGAGATCGCCGCCGATGCGGCCGGGGGATCGCCGGCGGGGATGTTCGGCACGCAGTAGTGCACCACGCCTTCCTCGACATAGGTGGGTTCGGCGTGGGTGGTGGGGCGCGAGGTCTCGGCGACACCGCCGGCGTCGATCGAGATATCGACGATCACCGCGCCGGGCTTCATGCGCCTGACCAGCGAACGCGGCAGGAGCTTGGGCGTGGGCTCGCCCGCGACGAAAACCGCGCCGATCACCAGGTCCGCCTCGAGGGCGTGTCGTTCGATGTTTTCGGGGGTCGCCGTCGACCTCGTCAGCACGACGACGTCGGCGCCGCGCCGCCGGGCGGCGACCGCGGCGGCGGTGCCCGCGTGGCCGCCCCCCAGAACGAGGACCTTGCGCGCGGGAAACTTCTCGGCCGCCATCTTCCCCGCGATTTTCGACATCGGCGCGAGCAACGGATACTCCCCGCGCGCCTCGCGCACCATTTCGAACGCGATCGCCGTGGCCCCCTTCGCCGCGAGCGCCCGGGTCCGCTGAGGCTCGCCCGGCAGGTGGTGGAAGGAAAAGATCGTGGCGCCCTGAGGCATCACGGCGAGGTCGGCATCCTGCACCTCCTTCACCTTGACGATCAGGTCCGAGTCCCAGACGTCCCTCGCCACGACGATATCGGCGCGCGCTTCGCGATAGGCCTCGTCATTGATCCCGACACCGGCGCCGGCGCGCGTCTCGATCCGCACGTCGTGCCCCGCCGCGGTGATCTCGGCAACCGCGAGCGGGAGCAATGCGATCCGCCTTTCGCCCTGCTTGGTCTCGCGCGGCACTCCCACGATCATCGCAGCGCGCGGCGCGACTGGGCGATCAGCTCCGGCCCGCGGTAGATGAAGCCCGTGTAGACCTGCACCAGGCTCGCGCCCGCGTCGATCTTCGCGCGGGCATCGGCGCCGGAAAGGATCCCACCCACGCCGATCAGCGGGATCCGCCCGGCCAGCGCCCGGGCAAACTTTGCGAGGACCGCGGTCGAGGCGGCGAACACCGGCCGGCCGCTGAGGCCGCCCGCCTCGAGCGCATGGCGATGTCCCGCCACCGCCTCGCGCGCGATCGTGGTGTTGGTGGCGATGAGCCCATCGATCGAGTGCTTGACGCCGATCGCGGCGATGGCGGCGATCTGCTCGTCATCGAGGTCGGGGGCCACTTTCACTGCCACGGGCTTCACGCGTCCGTAACGCTTCGCGAGTGCCGCACGGCGGCCCATCACCGCGTCAAGCAGCTCGTCCAGCTTCTCGCTCGATTGAAGGTCGCGGAGGTTCTTCGTGTTGGGCGAGGAGATGTTGACGGTCACGTAGGTTGCGCGGTCGTACACCGCTTCCAGGCACGCGAGGTAGTCGTCGGCGGCACGCTCGATGGGCGTATCGGAGTTCTTCCCGATGTTGATGCCGAGTACGCCGCGGAAGGCCGCGCGCTCGACGTTGCGCAGCAGCCTCTCCACGCCGTGGTTGTTGAAGCCCAGCCGGTTGATGATCGCCTCGTGGGCCTCGAGCCGGAACATGCGCGGCTTGGGGTTGCCCGGCTGCGGGCGCGGGGTGACGGTGCCGATCTCGAGGAAGCCGAAGCCGAGGGCGGCGAGCGCATCGATGTACTCGCCGTTCTTGTCGAGGCCCGCCGCGAGGCCCACGGGGTTGGGGAAGTCGATGCCCATCACGCGGCGCGCTTCGCCCGCGTCCGCCCCGGCGCCGAGCAGCGCCGCGCCAGGCCCCAGCATCGAGAGCGACTTGAGCGTGAGGTCGTGGGCGAATTCGGGGTCGAGCTTGAAGAGCGCGCTCCGGGCCAGCGCGTAGAGCATTACGCGAGCCGCTTCCACTCTCCGCGGGTCAACCCCTCGATCGGGCGGAACTGGTTCTTGTAGCTCATCTTGCGGCTCTGGCCGATCCAGTACCCGAGGTACACGTAGGCGAGACCGCGGCGCTGCGCTTCCTCGATCTGCCACAGGATGTTGTACGTGCCGAGGCTCGCCCTCGGCACCAGCGGGTCGAAGAACGTGTAGACCGACGAGATGCCGTCGGCCAGCTCGTCGACGATCGACACCATGCGCAGCTCGCCGGCCTCGCGGAACTCGACCAGGCGCGTGGCGACGTTGGACTGCAGCAGGAAGTGCGCGTACTGCTCGCGGCTGTCGTGGTCCATGCCGCCGCCCCGGTGGCGCTCGCTCTGGTAGAGCCGGTAGAGCGCGTAGTGCTCGGCGTTGAACTTGAGCTCGCCGTAGCGCGCTTCCAGCCCCGCGTGGCGGGCCGCGGCGCGCCGCTGGGCGCGGTTCGCCTCGAACTCGCTCGTCACGACGCGCACCGGAACGCACGCGTGGCAGTGGTCGCAGTACGGACGGTAGGTGAAGGCTCCGCTGCGGCGAAAGCCCGCGGAGACCAGCGCGCTGTAGGTCTCCGTGTCGATCAGGTAACTGGGTGTGGCAACCTGCGACCGAGCGAGCTTGCCCGGCAGGTAGCTGCAGGGATAGGGAGCGGTCGCGTAGAACTGCA
>JANMYH010000251.1:0-8971 GCA_031381925.1 Burkholderiales bacterium
GCCCTTCATGACGCACACCGCATTGGGAAGGCGCGACACCAGCAGGACGGCATCGAGCAGGCACGGATGGTTGGGCGCGATGATGAGCGGCCCGTCGCCGCGCAGCCCGTCGAGGGCGCGCAGGTCGAGGCGCCACGCGCCCAGCGCCTCCATCGTTCCCAGGAAGATCCGGAACCACGCCATGTTGGCCCAGCGCCCGACGCGCCGGCCCGCGTGCGTGGGCAGGATGAGATACAGCGGCAGCGACAGGATCGCCTGCGAAAGGCAGATGGCGGTCAGCAACACGACGCCGATCGTGACGAGCGCGTAGGTCCACGCGGCCTTCGCCATGAGCTTGAGCGTCATCACCGCCGCGCGTCCCCGTATTCGGTCACCGGCACGCGCACCGACGATTCGCGGAAGATCCACGAGATGCCGATGCCCCCGGCCACGTAGCGCTTCGAGGTCACCAGCGGGCTTTCCTCGAAGGCGGCGCTGCGCAGCGTGTCGTAGCGCGCGAAGCCGCCGATCCAGAAGCTCGGGTAGCGCTTCGAGAGCGCGAGCAGGAACTGCATGCCGGCATAGCCTCCCCCGGGAGCCGTGTACGCCGGTCGATCGGCGGTGGCGAAGCTCGCGGGGACCTCGTAGAAATGGCGGTTGTAGCGCGAATCGGTGAACACCGGCCCCGCGAGCACGCCGAGGTTCCAGCCCGCCATTCCGAAGGGATCGTGGATGTCCACGTTTGCGTGGGGGAAAAATTGCCCGCCGATGAAGCGCGAATGCGACTCCACCGTAAAAGCGGCGCGAACCGGCAGGCGCAGGTCGAGCTTCGCGCCGCGGTCAGCCGAGCGCCACATCGTGATGTCGAGCGAGGGACCGATCTCGATCGAAGGCTTCAGGTCCGGCATGCCTTCGCGCGCGCGGTTCTCGGAGCTGTCCACCGGAAGGGACGCCCCCACGCTCAGGTTCAAGTCGATGCGCTCGGTCTTGAAGAAGATGCCGCGCAACCCGTGGCGGTCCGCCTTGAAGAAATCGCCGCGATAGACGAAGTACGGCGCCGGCAGCGCATAGGTGTGCGATTGCGACGAGCCGCGGTAGTCCGGAAAGTGCAGCCCGGCCACGCCGAGGCCCGCCTCCCAGAGGGGCTCCTCGCGCGCGGCGGCGTTGAAGGCGAGGGCCAGGGCCGCAAGTCCCGCGACGGGCAGCGCGATCCTCATCCTGTCAGCCGCGCGACAAGCGCATTTCGGCCTCGTCCCGGATGTTGACGGCGCGCCGGCGCCACGCGGCGACCGTGCGGCGCAGGTGAATGAGCGAGATCATGTAGTAGGCGAAGCGGAAGAAGTACAACCCCCGGCGGAAGCGGGTGCCGCGGAAGAGGTCGCCGGCGAGGATCGTCAGCAGCGACTTCTTCATGTCGAACTTGTCGCTCGGCGACATGAACATCTCGCGCATCGTGGGATTGGTCACGCGGTAGATGAACCAGGAGAACTCCTTCGGGCCGGTGCGCATCACCCAGTCGTACCGCGCCCGCGCGCGCGCCTCGGCGACCTTCTCGCCCCTGAGCCTCGCGTCGACCACGTCGGCAGCGGCGAAGCCGCTGTTCATCGCGAGCATCACGCCGGACGAGAACACCGGATCGATGAACGTGTAGGCGTCGCCGACGAGCACGTAGTTCTCGCCCTGGCACGAGTCGCACTCGTACGAATAGTTGCCGGTGGCGGTCGGCTCCTCCGTGAGCTCCGCGTCGACCAGGCGCTCGGCGAGCTTGGGTGCGAGCGCGATCGTGTCCAGCAGGAACTCGCGCACCGGTTTCTTCCGCGACTTCATGTAGTAGGGCCAGACCACGGCGCCTACGCTGGTGACGCCATCCTTCAACGGGATGAACCAGATCCAGCCGTGGTCGAACCAGAAGATGATGATGTTGCCTTCGAGGTCCCCGCAGTCGCGCCTGGCGTTGCGGAAATGGCCGAAGATCGCGGCGCTGTTGTGGGCGGGGTTGCGGCGCTTCATCTTGAGGCGGTTGCCGAGGAGCGTGTCGCGGCCCGAGGCGTCGACCACGAACCGGGTGCGATACTCGCGCACGGTGCCATCGGCGTCCGAGGCGCTCACCACCGGCGGCGAGGAGCGGCTGCCGAGGTCCACCTCCCGGACGCGGCAGTTCTCGCGCGCCTCGTACACCGCGCCCGCGGCGCGGCGGAAGAGGATCTGGTCGAACTCGGAGCGGCGCACCTGGTAGGCGCTCGGGATCGAAGAATCGGTCGCCTCGGCGAACTTGAAGCCCGAGATCCGGTCGACATCGGGCGCGACGAACGTGGCGCCGAGCTTCTCCATCCCGATGGCTTCGACTTCGCGGGCCACGCCGAGCTTCTCGAAAAGCGGCATGTTCGCCGGAAGGAGCGACTCCCCGATGTGGAAGCGCGGATGGGAATCCTTTTCCAGCAGGACCACCTTGTGGCCGCGCTCGGCCAGCAGGGTCGCCGTGGTCGAACCCGCCGGGCCGCCCCCGATCACGACGACATCACACTCTCGTTGCACGGCGGCATTCTCCTTTGCGGTCGCGTAAACATTGTAATGTAGAATTCCCCGGGTGCTCGACAAGAATCAGACTGCTCGAACCGACGCGCAGGCTCCGATCAAGGTCCTGCCGCAATACTGGTCGGACGAGTCCACCCGCCGCCGCTATCTCGATACCCTCTTCGACGGGACCGCGGGTGACTACGACTTCGTCGAACGCCTCCTCGGCTTCGGCAGCGGCCCCTGGCACCGGCGCACTGCGTTGCACCGTGCGGGCCTTCGCCGTGGAATGCGCGTGCTCGACATCGCGACCGGAACCGGGCTGGTCGCCCGGGAAGCGCTCGCGATCGTGGGACCCGAGGGCAGCGTCATCGGCCTCGACCCGAGCGCCGGCATGCTCGAGCAGGCGGGCACTCTCGACATCCCGCTGATCCGCGCCCTCGGCGAGCGCCTGCCGTGCGGCGATGCGTCGTTCGACTTCGTCAGCATGGGCTTTGCGTTGCGCCACGTCGCGAACCTCGATGCGCTTTTTGTCGAAATCCGGCGCGTCCTCAAGCCCGGCGGCCGCGCGTGCATCCTCGAGATCACCTATCCGCGCAATCGCTGGCTGAAGGGCCCGTTGCGCGTATTCATGACCGGCGTCGTTCCCGGGGTCGCTCGCCTCTGGGGGCGCCACGACCACGCGAAGCAGCTGATGATGTTCTACTGGGACACGATCGAGGCCTGCGTGCCGCCCGAGGCGGTGATGGGGGCCCTGCAGGGCGCGGGGCTGGTGCGCACGCGCCGCGTGGTGAGCCTCGGGATGTTTTCGGACTACACGGGCCGGAAGATCACTCCCGCCACGACGGATCGAGCCGATCCAGCTTCCTGAGGATCGCGGGCCAGGCAATCATGCCGCCCGACTGGCGCAGCACCACCTTCGAGGCCTTGCGGATCCCGTCGACGATCGGCTGCGGAATCGGGATCAGCTCGCCGCCGCCCGCCTGCGCGCGGACCTGCACCTCGCACGCTTTCTGCAGGATGTACATGTACAGGAACGCGTCGGCGACGGATTCCGCGCACGTGAGCAGCCCGTGGTTGCGCAAGATCAAATTGTTCTTGTCGCCCATGTCGGCCACGAGCCGCACCTTCTCCTCGGGGTTGAGCGCCACGCCCTCGTAGTCGTGGTACGCAAGGCTCGAAAGCGGGAAGAGCGACTGCTGCGAGAGCGCGAGAAGCCCGCCTTTCTGGCACGAGACCGCGACACCTTCCATGGTGTGCAAGTGGATCACGCAATGCGCGTCCTCACGCGCCTCGTGCACGGCGCTGTGGATCGTGAAGCCCGCGGGATTGATCTCGAAGGGCGAGTCCATCACCTTGCTGCCCGCGAGGTCGACCTTCACCAGGCTCGACGCCGTGATCTCCTCGAACATCATTCCGTACGGGTTGATGAGGAAATGGTGCCCGGGCCCGGGTACCCGCGCCGAGATGTGCGTGAAGACGAGGTCGTCCCAGCCGTGCATGGCCACCGCCCGATAGGCGGCGGCGAGGTCCGTGCGCACCGCCCATTCCTCGGGCGGGACGTGGGCCTTCACGGATCGGATGAGCGAAGGATCGGCGTGCATAATTGCATTATGCCCATTGCCATCGACCGCATCGACCACATCGTTCTCACGGTCTTCGACCTCGAACGCACCCTCGACTTCTACTCGCGCGTGCTCGGGATGGAGCCGGTGACCTTCGCCGGCGGGCGGCGCGGGCTCGCCTTCGGGCGCCAGAAGCTGAACCTCCACCAGGCCGGGCGCGAGTTCGAGCCCAAGGCGCTGAAACCGGGGCCGGGCGCGATCGACCTGTGCTTCATCGCCGCCACGCCGCTGGACGAAGTCATCGGCGTACTCCGGTCGGAAGGGGTCGCGATCATCGAGGGCCCGGTGGCCAAGACCGGCGCGCTCGGCCCGATGATGTCGGTGTATTTCCGCGATCCCGACGGCAACCTGGTCGAAGTGTCGAACTATTCCGGGGAATCCGCGCCCTCACCCCACGTTCCACTCCCTGGGGGCCCGTCCCACGTTCCACTCCCTGGGGACCCGTGAGCATCCCGGATATCGCGGGCCTGCGCAACGATTACTCGCTGAAGACGCTCGAGGAGTCGGGCGTGGACCGCGATCCGCTCCGCCAGTTCGGCGTCTGGATGGTCGAGGCGATCCATGCCCAGGTGCCCGAGCCCACCGCGATGAGCCTCGCCACGGTCGGGCCCACCGGGCGCCCCGCCGGGCGCATCGTGCTCCTGAAAGGCGTCGATCCGCGCGGTTTCGTCTTCTACACCAACTACGCGAGCCGCAAGGGGCGCGAGCTCGAAGCGCGCCCGCTGGCGGCGCTCACGTTCATGTGGAAGGAGCTCGAGCGCCAGGTGCGGATCGAGGGCGCGGTGGAGAAGGTGGCGATCGCCGAATCGGACGAATACTTCGCCACGCGGCCGCTCGGCTCGCGCATCGGCGCCTGGGCGAGCCCGCAGAGCGAGCCGATCGCCGATCGCGGCTGGCTCGAGCGCCGCTGGGCCGAGCTCACCGCGCTCTACGGAGAAAATCCCCCGCGCCCGCCCCACTGGGGCGGCTATCGCGTGAAGCCCGACTTCCTCGAGTTCTGGCAGGGCCGCCGCAGCCGCCTGCACGACCGCATCGCGTACACGCGCAGCGCGGATGCGTGGAAAATCGCGAGGCTCGCGCCTTGAACAGGCTCGAGGCCTACGCGCCGCCCGCGGCCAGCGCCAAGGCGCTCTCGCCCACCGAGCTCCTCGCCACGTTGCGCGCCGCCCTCGATCCCTGGCAGCCGGGCACACCCTTCTGGATCTTCGCCTACGGCTCCCTCATGTGGAACCCCCAGTTCGCCTGGGACGCGCGCCACGTGGCGACGATCCGCGGCTACCACCGCTCGTTTCGCGTGTGGTCGCGCATCAACCGCGGCACGCCCGAAAATCCAGGCCTGGTGCTGACCCTCGAATGCGGCGGGAGCTGCCGCGGCCTCATCTACCGCATCGCCCCCGACCGCGTGCAGGAAGAGATGTCGCTCATCTGGAAGCGCGAGATGACGTACGGATCGTACCGGCCGAAGTGGATCAACTGCGTGGTCGGCGACGAGACGTTCCGGGCACTCGCGTTCACCGTGAACCGCACGTGCTCGGGTTACGCGGGGCAGATCCCCATGGAAGTCGTCGTCGAGGCGATCGCCAGCGCCAAGGGGCGCTACGGCCCCGCCTACGACTACCTTTTCAAGACCACCGAGACGCTACGCGAGCACGGCATCCGCGACTCGCGCGTCGAGCAGCTGACCGCCCTGGTCAAGCACCGGATGGCGGCGACCTAGGAGTCTCGCGTTCCGTTTCACGCGCGCGCCCGGGGATCGACGCGTGCGATGCGCGCCATCAGGTAGTCCACCTCGGCGCGCGCCGTTGTCGAGAGCGCGGCTCCGGGCTTGCGCAGCGTATCGGATGCGATGATGCCGCGGCGCATCATCACGTACTTGCGCACCGCCATGCCCGGCCCCGGCTGCTGCTCGTAGCGGATGAGCGGCAGGTGCGCGTCGAAGAGATCGTGGGCCTCGTCGCGCTTCCCGGCCTTCGCCATCCGCACCACGTCCACCAGCATGTCGGGGAAGCAGTAGCCGGTATTCGCGCCGTCGGCCCCGCGCTCCATCTCGAAGTCGAGGAAGAGGCCGTTGTTTCCCACGAGGATCGGCAGGCGCTTGAGCGAGCCGTCCTTCTCCCAGGCGCGCAGCTGCGAGATCTTGTCCAGGCCCGGCCAGTCCTCGTGCTTCAGGAACCAGCACGCCGCGTTTTCCATCGCGATGCGGCGGATCACGGCGGGCACCATCTGCACCGAGAAGGTGAGCGGGTAGTCCTGGATCACGAACGGGACGTCGGCGCCGATCGCCTCCGACGCCTGCATGTAGTACTGCACGATCGAGTCGTCGGTGCGCAGCGTATTGGGAGGGGCGATCATCACGCCGGCCGCGCCCATCGCCATCACGTCCTGGGTGAGCGCGCGCATCGCAGCGAAGCCCGGCGCCGACACGCCCACCACGATCGGGACTTTCGCCCGCGCGAGCACGCGCTGCACGATCCCGACGGATTCGGCGTGCGTCATCTTCGGCGCCTCCCCCAGCTGGCCGAGCACCGTGATGCCGTCGACCCCCGCCTCCAGGAAGAAATCGGTCATCCGATCGATCGACGACTCGTCGATTTTGCCGTCGGGGTGGAACGGCGTCGGCGCGATGACATACACGCCCCCGGCATCGATCATCGGCTTCATGCCTTGGTCTTCTCGTAGCGCGCCTTGCTCTCGGCGTTCGGCGGATAGAGGCCGGGGAGCACGTGGCCGCTTTCGACCTCGGACATGATCCAGCCCTCGAGGCGCTCCTGTTCGGGAGCGGTGGCCACGAGCTCGTCGATGAAGGCCGCCGGGATCAGCACCGCGCCGTCGCCATCGATCACCACCCAGTCGTCGGGGAACACCGCCACGCCGCCACACCCGATCGGCTCGCCCCAGTTCACGAAGGTGAGGCCCGCTACCGACGGCGGTGCGGCCGCGCCCTGGCACCACACCGGAAGCGCCGTGCCACGCACTCCGGCCACGTCGCGCACCACGCCATCGGTCACCAGCGCCGCGACGCCGCGCTTCTTCATCCGCGCACAGAGGATGTCGCCGAAGATGCCCGCGTCGGTGACACCCATCGCATCCGCGACGCAGATGCACCCGGCGGGCATCGCCTCGATCGCCGCGCGGGTCGAGATCGGCTTCGACCACGATTCCGGCGTGGCGAGGTCCTCGCGCGCGGGCACGAAGCGCAGGGTGAATGCCTTGCCGACGGTCCGCGGATAGCCCGGGTCGAGCGGGCGCGTTCCCCGCATCCACACATTGCGCAGCCCCTTCTTCAGCAGCAGCGTGGTGATCGTCGCGGTAGTGATTTTCTCGAGGGTTGCGACGATGTCGCGGTCCGTGGCCATTAGGCTTCCTTTGCGAGCGGGCAAAGGATGAATTTTACGCGAGCTTGGCGAGGAACCCCTTGATGCGCCGCGCGTTGGCTCCGAGGTCGCTCGTGCCGACGCGCGAGACGCTGCGCACATCGACGCGGCTGCCCGTGCCCTCGGGGCGCACGCGGATCACGATGTCGTCCTTGAAGCCGAACCAGGTGCTGGTGTCGATCGCCTCGACGCGCCCGGTGGCTGCGTCGGCGACGACGACCTCCCAGCCCATGGCGCGGGCCGCGTCGATCGCGCGCTGGGTGGTTTCGCGCGGCGCGGTTTTCACCACCATCGGCTTGATGTCGGCGTAGGCCCGGCGTTGCTCGGCGGCCACCGACTCGCCGCCGTAGGCGAAGCCGTTCGGCGCCTTGCGGCGTTCCTCGAGCAGTCCCACGAAGGCGGGCGGATCGCTCAGGTCGGTGCTGATGTCGTGGATCGGCGGCACGCTCATCGCCGGGCCAAAGACGATCAGCAGCGGGGCGATCGTGGCGATGGCGAGGCAGAGCGCGAGCACCGCAATCCCGGGCCGCCCGCGAAACCGGGGGACGGCGAGCAGGAGAAGCAATACCAGGGCGCCGATCGCCGCGGCGGCCGCGGCGAAGAAGCCCACCGCGACCAGGGCGAGCCCCGCTTGCCACGGCAACAACCCCGCGCGCGTCGCAGGACCCGACACCAGGACCATCGCGAGGCCGAGGGCGGCGAGCGCCAGGACGATCCAGCGGGCCTTGGCGAGGGAGTCGGTGCGCGGCTGCATCGCGACATTATGCCGCCGCCAACCGCGGGTACCTTTAATCGATGCGCAGACGGGCGTCGCCCTTGGCCTCCAGGACAGCGAGCCCGTGACCGACCAGCCAGACGCGCTGCCCGGCGGCGAGCCAGACGTCCTCGGGTTGGGCTTCCTCCGTAATCCAGAGGTGGCCTAATTCGCACGTCACCTGCAGCCCGCGCGGCCCTTCGAGCTTCAGCAGCTGGCCCGCCGGGAGCTCGACCCGGAACGGCGTCGCCTCGATCCTCACAGCGCGCGCGTCGCGCGGACCGAGCCGTGGCGCGCGGCGAAGTCGCGGGTGTCAGTGGTGAAGCACGCCGCCAGCGCCGCGCCGGCCAGCACGAAGCCGATCAGCGCCGTCAGCATCCAGAGTGCGATCGGGCCGCGGCTGCGGCGCTCCTGGGGATCTGCGGGTACGTAGGGAAAATCCATCGCCAGCCTCCGTTCTTGATGTGAGGCAGTTTGGCACTTGGGGCGCCGATCTCTAAACGCTATATCCTCGTTTTCTTGTTAGAATCCCTCACATGGCCAGACGCCTTCCACCGCTCTCCTCGCTGCGCCCGTTCGAGGCGGCCGCGCGCCATGAAAGCTTCTCGCGCGCCGCCGAGGAGCTGCACCTGACGCACGGGGCGGTGAGCCACCAGGTGCGCGCGCTCGAGGAGCACCTCGGCGCCACGCTCTTCGCGCGCCATGGCAAGCGGGTGGCGCTCACC
>JANMYH010000344.1:0-5841 GCA_031381925.1 Burkholderiales bacterium
GCGCCATACCGAGGCTACCGACGATGGTGTTGTACTGCATGGGCATCGCCATGATCTCTTCGTCGATCATGGCGGCGCGGGCACATTCGCGAACTCGAGCGGGGTCATGCTCCGAGTCGAAGAAGCTCACGTTGTCCTCGACGGTGCCGACGAAGAGTTGATCGTCCTGCATAACCGCCCCGACGCGGGCGCGGTACTGGGCCGTATCCCAGTCGGCGAGGTTGCGGCCGTTCACCCGCACTTCGCCCTCCGTGGGCTGCAATAGCCCCAGCAGCACCTTGATGAGCGTGGTCTTGCCGCAGCCCGAGGGCCCCACGACGGCCACGGTCTCGCCGGGCTCCACGGTGAGGTTCACGTGGCGGAATACGAAACCTTCGGGCCCGTAGGCGAAGCCCAGGTCTCTCGCCTCGATCGTGAGCGGTCCGGTCGCGGCCTCTCCGGGCAGCGCGGGCTTCGATCCTTCGGGATCGGCCAGCGCGATGTCGGCGATTCGCTCGGCATGCAGGTCCAGCATCCGGAACTCATTCCACTTGTCGATGAGATTGATGACGCGAGTCAGGAACAGCAGCTTGAAGCCGATGAAGGCATAGAGCATGCCCACCGTGAACTTGCCTTCCATCACAAGCAGCGCCGCGAGCCAGATCACGATCACGTTCTCGAGGCCGAAGATGAGCGCGTTCGACGCCCGCTGCAGGATGCCAACGTTCTGCACTCGCACGCCCGCATTCGTCTGATCCACCACCAGGTTCTGGTAGGCCGAGCGGCGCTCCGACTCGCGCAGGTTCAGCTTGATCGCCATCATCCCGCGCAACGTTTCTATGAAATGCGTCCCCGAGCGCGCCTCGTGGGCAATCTGCTCGTCCGTCGCATAGCGCTGCGGGTAATAGAAGGTCCAGCGCGCCACGCCGTAGAGCAGGGCAGCGACTGCAACGATCGCAGTCAGGGTCAGGCTGTAGTAGCCCATCACGACGAGCGTGAGGAGCACCATCACGCCGTCGACCGCGGTCTCCACGAAGGTCGACGTAAGCGTTCGCTGGATTGCATCGACGCTGCGGAACTTGGAGACGATGTCGCCGATGTTCCTCTTCTCGAACCACGCCAGTGGAAGCCGCAGCATATGGTTGAAGAGATTGGTCAGCAGCTTCAGGTTGATGTTGGTGCTGAGATACACGCCTACCCAGGCACGTACCGCCGTGACGGCAACCTGGATCACCACGAGGGCGCAGAAGGCAATGCCCAAGACCGTCAGCAGGTCGCGGTCGCGGCCGACAAGGACGCGATCCACGGTCAGCTGAAGGAAGAATGGCATCGCGAGTGCGAAGACCTCGAGTGCGAAGGACAAGAGGAGGATCTGCGCGATCGTTCCCTTCATCCCCGAGGCCACTCCAAGCAGCTGCCACGAGCTGACCTTCTCGCGCTCGTCCCTTTGCTGGAATTCCGCGGTGGGCGTGAACTCCATCGCCACGCCGGTGAAATGCCGCGACGATTCCTCGAGCGTCAGGACGCGCTTTCCGCGTGCCGGGTCGTGGACCGTGATTCTGCGTCCGGATACGTTCACCAGGACCACGAAGTGATTCATGTCCCAATGGAGTACCGCGGGCAGCCGCAGCTTGCCGAGCGAATCGAGCGGCACCTGGACGCCGCGCGATGTCATACCCATCGTCTCGGCGATTTGCGCAATGTGCTTGAGGGTCACGCCCTTGAGCGAAGGCGAGAGGCGCAAGCGCATCGCGGACAAGTCGGTCCGATGGCCGTGGAATGAGGCGACCATCGCAAGGCATGCAATTCCGCACTCTGGCGCCTCGCTCTGCAGGATCAACGGCACCTTGGGGCTCAGCAGCTCGGAAAAGAACCCCACTAGAACCGCCCCTTGAGCTGCAGGACCGGCTCGAAGATCCACTCCAGCAAGGTGCGCCTCTCGAGCAGCAGGTCGGCGTTCACGAGCATACCCGGGCGCAGGGGGAATTCCTGGCCGAGGGCCGCCACCGACTGCTTGTCGAGGGAGACGTCAACGCGGTACACCGGCTCCTTGGCGGTCAGGGATCCGATGCGCTCACCCTGGGTCCACACGTTGCGACCAATGTCGGTGATGACTCCGCGATACTGGCCGAAGCGTTCGTACGGAAATGCCTCATATCGAAGCACGACCTCCTGCCCCTTGATGACGAAGCCGATGGCACGGGTGGGCACCAGCAGCTCGACGTGCAGGCCGCTGCCTTTCGGAAGGACCGTTACCAGCGGGGCGTCGGCGGCGATCGACTGTCCGCGATTCACCGCGACGTTGGTCACAACTCCGGCCATGGGCGCCCGGATCACGGTCTCGCGGCGCGCCTCGACCTGGGACATGCCTTCGCGCAGCTCGCTCAGCTGCCGGGAAACCTGCTCGACCTGGGCGTGCGATCGAAGCTCGATCTGCGGCTCTTCCATCTTCGCCGCCCCCAGGTCGCGTTCCACCTGGGAGCGCTGGCGCCGCAGCGCCTGCAGCTTGATCTCCTGGTCCGTGACCTCGTCCTGCTTCTGCTTGGCTGCGACATCGGAAACGAACTTCTCGCCGGCCAGGGCCTTGAACCGGTCAGCCTGCTCGCGGGTGGACTTGACGCGTGTGTCCTGCAGTCGCATCTCGCGATCGACCTGGGTGAGCTCGTTCTCCAGATCCTTCACGCGGCGGCGCAGCTGCTCGACCTGCTGCTTGCCGAGGTCGCGCCATTGTCCCTGTTCCTTTTCGAGGATCGCGCGCCGGCTCTGCATCTCGGCCGCGATCGCCTCGTTGGTGGATCCTCCGGCAAGGTTGGCGCGCTCGAGGGAGATCTTGGCAAGCGCATCGCCCGCCTTGACCTCATCGCCCTCCTTTACCAGGAGCTCGGAGACCCGGCCGGAATCCTGGACCAGCACCCGCGCGGCACCGGTATCGAGCGCGAGGTAGCCTTCTACGCGCTCGCGCCGGGTGTACTGGCCCCAGACGGCGACCGATATCAACAGGATTGCGATGCCCGCGGCAAGCGCGGTGAAGACCCAGAACGGGACCGGACGGGCGATGGTCGCCTCGCCGAGAAACTTCTCGCGCTGGGCGTCGATCGCCTCTTGTCGAAATAGTTGGCGGGGCATGGCGCAGAGGGATTGTAAGGCATGGCAGAATTGCGCGGCAGAGGGAGTTCACAACAAAACAGCACTCGAGGAGGTTCGCCGTGTCTCGTCTTGCCCGCTTTGCCGCCCTCGCGGCCTTCGCAATGCTAGCCGCCGCCGGTTCGGCATTCGCCGTCGACTATCCCACCAGGCCCGTGAAATGGGTCGTGCCGTACCCGCCCGGCGGCACGACGGACGTGCTCGCACGCATCATCGGTCAATGGCTCTCCGAGAAGATGGGCCAGCAGTTCGTCATCGAGAACAAGCCCGGCGGCGGCAACAACATCGGTACCGAGCTCGTCGTGAAGGCCCCGCCAGACGGCTACACGATCCTTCTCGTGAATCCGGCGCACGGCATCAACGCCACGCTGTACAAGGACCTCTCCTTCAATGTGATCCGGGACATCGCGCCGGTCGCGGGGCTCATGCGCACGCCGAACGTGATGGAGGTCACCAACTCCTTCCCGGCGAAGACCGTCAAGGAGTTCATCGACTACTGCAAGGCGAACCCGGGCAAGGTGAACATGGCATCGTCGGGCAGCGGCACGTCGGTGCACATGTCCGGTGAGCTGTTCAAGTCCATGACGGGCTGCGACATGCTCCACGTGCCGTACAAGGGGGCGGGTCCCGCGATCGTGGACCTCATCCCGGGCCAGGTCCACGTTCTCTTCGACAACCTCCCGTCATCGATCGGGCACATCAAGGGCGGGCGGCTGCGCGCCCTGGCCGTGACCTCCGCCGAGCGCGATCCGTCCATGCCCGATACGCCGACCGTCGGCGAGACAGTTCCGGGCTACGAGGCTACGGCTTGGTTCGGAATAGGAATGCCGAAGGGCACGCCGCGCGACGTGATCGAAAAACTGAATGCGGAAGTGAACCGCGCGCTGGCCGATCCGAAAATGCGCGAGCGCCTGGCAGAGCTCGGCGGCAAGCCGATCGCCGGAACGCCGGAGGATTTCGCGAGGGTGATCGCCGCCGAGACCGAAAAGTGGGCGAAGGTCGTGGTCTCGTCAGGGGCCAAGGTCGAGTAGGAGCCGCCGCTCAGACGGGGCGGCCTTCCTGGTCTATGAGAACGGTGCGGCTCAGTTCGGGAAGGTGCTCGCGCAGATGCATCGGCCGGAAGATCCACTGGGTTCCCTCGGTCGTATGGCGCAGCTCCTCGATGACCCGCCAGCCCTTTTCGGGGGTGAGGCCGAGGGCGTGCATTTCTGCCAGCAGCGCCTTGCGCGCTGTCCCGAGGTGCTCGAACACATCGTTGGCCAAGGACTCGACGTTCTTGTCTTTCATCCCGCAATTCTACGCGGTGGCATTGTCTCGAATCGGTCATGCGGGTTTCAAGCGTCACACGGGCCGCCCTCGGCTGATCCCCCTGAACCAGGAGCGAGGTTGAATCGATGGCGCTGAAGCAGCTGGGCAACGACGAGATCCGCGACTGGACGCGCGAGCAAAAGGATCGCTGGTGGCTGGAGAATGTGTATCGCGGGGACATGCCGCAGCTCACGCTGCGCTCGGCCGCGACGGGTTTCCTGCTGGGCGGGGTCCTGGCGGCTACCGCGCTCTACATCGCAGGCAAGACCGGCATTACCATCGGCGTGGGCCTCACCTCGGTGATTCTGGCGTTCGCGATGTACCGGATGATGAACGCTGTCGGATTTGCGCAGGATTTCACCATTCTAGAGAACAACTGCACCCAGTCGATCGCCACTGCGGCGGGCTACATGGTCTCGCCCCTCATCGCGGCGCTGGCCGCCTACATGCTCGTCACCAACACCATCATCCCGGCCTGGCACATGGTCGCGTGGATGGTGGTGTGCTCGATCATCGGGGTGCTGCTTGCATTCCCGCTCAAGCGCCGCTTCATCAACGACGAGCAATTGCCTTTTCCCGAGGGCCGGGCCGCGGGCGTGGTCCTCGACGCGCTGTACACCGGCGCGGCGGCCGCAGGCGTCTACAAGGCGAAGCTGCTGGCCTGGACCGCTGTCGCCGCCGGCACTTACCAGCTGCTGATCAGCGACGGGTGGATGCGCCTCGCGCAGTTCAAGCTGCTGCGCATGAATCAATGGCTGGGGATGAAGGAGCCGTGGACCTTCCATGAGCGCCTCGATTCCTATTACTACGCAGCTTCGACCTACATTCCCAGGATCCTCGGCACGGACGTGCGCCAGCTCGGCCTGCGGCTCACGCTCGACGCCGCGATGCTGGGCGTAGGCGGCCTCATGGGGATGGCGGTCGCGACCAGCGTGCTGCTGGGCGCATTCGTGAATTTCGTGATCCTCGCGCCCATCATGATCCAGGCCGGCGACATCGCTCCCCGCATCGGGCCGACGGGCGCCGTGGTGCCGATTTCGCGGGCCGAGATCGTCAACCAGTGGTCGCTCTGGTGGGGCGTGACCATGATGGTCGTGGGCTCGCTGGTCAGCCTCTTCGCGCGCCCGCAGATCTTCACGAGCGCGTTCCGCAACCTGGGTGGGCGCAAGGAGCAGGGCACGGACGTGCTCAAGCACATCGAGTTCCCGCTGTGGATCTCGGCGATCGGCGTGCCGATCTTCAGCGTGCTGGGTGCCTGGGTTTCGCACGCGTTCTTTGGAGTGCCGTGGCTGCTTGCCTTCATCTCGCTGCCGCTCATCTTCGTGCTTGCGGTCATCTGCACGAACTCCATGGCGCTCACCTCGTGGACTCCGACCGGTTCGCTCAGCAAGATCACGCAGTTCACCATGG
>JANMYH010000291.1:0-2559 GCA_031381925.1 Burkholderiales bacterium
GACGCGGCACATAGGGCACCGAGCGCGCCGAGAGCAGCGCCGACTGGCGCTTCTGCACCCACGCATCCGCCACGTAGGTCACCGCCACCGGGAGCAGCAGGATGATCGCGACCACCGCGCCCTTGGCGAAGTCCTGCTGGCCGATGACCAGCTTGAAGATGTCGGTGGCGAGCATGTTGAAGTTGCCGCCGATCACCTTCGGGATGCCGAAGTCGGAGAGCGCGTACGTGAACACCACCATCGCCGCGCTGATGAGGCCGTACTTGGCGCCCGGCACGGTAATGGTCCAGAACTTGCGGACGGTGCGCGTGCCGAGCGCGTCGGGCGCCGCGTAGAGGCGGGCGTCGGTGAGAGACAGGGCCGTCACCAGGATCATCAACGCATGGGGAAAGGTCGCGAACACGAGCGAGATCACGATCCCGGGCGCGCCGTAGATCTGCCCTCCCATCAGCAGCCCCTTCAGCACCCCCTGGTTGCCGAACCAGAAGATGAAGGAGATCGCCGCGAGGAGCGACGGCGCGAGGATCGGCACCAGCGCCACGTTGCGAAGCAGCGGCTTGAAGCGCATGCAGCTTCGCGTGAGCGCGTAGGCGAAGGTGAACGCGAGCGGGATCGTGATCGCGGTCACCAGCGTGGAAACCCAGACGCTGTTCCAGATCGATCGGGCGAGCGCCGGCGTGCGGAAGTATTCGGCGAAGTTAGCGAGGCCGATGAAGTCGCCCGCGCGGTTCTGCACGCTCTTCACCAGGATCGCCGCGAGCGGGAAGAGCAGGAAGACCGCGAGTGCCACGGCGGCAGCGATGAGGATCCCGTGGGCGATCCGGTCGGTCCAGTGGACCTTGAGGAAGAACGGCAGGACCGCAGCCTGCCGCGGGAGCGCGCTCATCCGAAGATGCGCAACCGGTCCGCGGGGATCGCAACGCGAAACGTATCGCCCGGCTTCGGGTGGAACTCGGCCATGTCGTTGAGCGACAGGTCCGCGGTCAGCGCCTGGTCGATGCCCGTGAGGCGAAAGGTGATGCGCGAGTAGGCCCCCAGGAACTCGACCTTTTCGACCACGGCGGCCGCCGAGTTGGGGGTTGTCCCATTCACCCCGCGCACCGTGACGTCCTCGGGACGGAAGAAGAGGTTGAGGGCGGCCCCGTTGGCGATGCCGTTCATCGCCGGGCACTGGAAGCGCTGCTCACCCACCTGCACCCGGTCCTCCCCCATGCGCGTGGCCGGCAGCAGGTTGGTCTTGCCGACGAAGTCGGCCACGAACGGCGTGGCGGGCCGCCCGTAGATCTCGGGCGGGGTGCCGATCTGCTCGATCTGCCCTTCCTTCATCACGACGATGCGGTCGGCCATCGACAGCGCCTCCTCCTGGTCGTGGGTGACGAGGATCGTGGTGATGCCCACGCGCTGCTGCAGGCTGCGGATCTCGCCGCGCAGCCGTACCCGCACGCGGGCATCGAGCGCTGAAAGCGGCTCGTCGAGCAGCAGCAGCCCGGGCGAGGTGGCGAGCGCACGGGCGATCGCGATCCGCTGCTGCTGGCCCCCGGAGAGCTGGGCGGGGAACTTCGCGCCGCTGTCCGGGAGCCCCACCAGCTCGAGCAACTCCTTCACGCGCGCGGCACGCGCGGGGCGGGCCATGCGGCGGTTCACCAGGCCATACGCCACGTTGTCGGCGACCGACAGGTTGGGAAACAGGGCATACGACTGGAAGACGATGCCGTAGTCGCGCTCCATCGGAGGCAAGCGCGAAATGTCGCGCCCTGCCTGGCGGATTTCCCCCGCGGTCTGCACCTCGAGGCCCGCGATGACGCGCAGGAGCGTGGTCTTCCCGCAGCCCGAGGGGCCGAGGAAGCAGATGAGCTCCCCCTGGCGCACCTCGAGGCTCACGCCCTTCAACGCGACGAAACTGCCGAACTCCTTGCGAATTCCCCGGATTTCGAGGAACGCCGCCCCGGTCACTTCGGCTCGGATTTCGCGGCGTAGCGCTTCTGCCACTCCGTGAGGATCTTGTCGCGGTTCGTGGCGGCGAAGGCGAAGTCGTTCTTGATCAGCCGGGCCTCGAGGTCGGCGGGGATGTGGGGCAACGCGGGCTTGACCGCCGGGTGCGCCACGATCGCGAAGTTCTTTGAGTACGCCTGGTTGGCTTCCTGGGTCGCGGTCCAGTCCATCAGCTTCTTCGCCGCGTCCATCTTCTTCGTGGCCTTCACGATTCCCGACGCCTCGATGTCCCAGCCGAGCCCCTCCTTCGGGAACACCAGCTCGACCGGAGCGCCCTTGGCCTTCACGTCGTTGCCGCGGAAGTCGAAAGAGATGCCGACCACGAACTCGCCCGCGCCCGCCTGGCGGCAGGGCTTCGAGCCCGAATGCGTGTACTGCGCGATGTTCTCGTGCAGCGCGTCCATGTATTTCCAGCCGCCCGCTTCTCCCAGGGTCTGCAGCCACGCGGTCACGTCGAAGTAGCCGGTGCCGCTCGACGCCGGGTTCGGCATGACCACCTGGCCCTTGTAGACCGGCTTCACGAGGTCCGCCCAGGTCTCGGGCTTGGGAATGTTCTTCTTCGCGCCC
>JANMYH010000298.1:0-5495 GCA_031381925.1 Burkholderiales bacterium
CATCGAAGAATTCGGCCACGGCGGCGAGCTGCGCCGCGGAGTCATCGAGGGTGTTCATGCGGGAGCGAAACACGGCCGAGTTCGCGAGCCCCTTCGTGTACCACCCGATGTGCTTGCGGGCGACCCGCACGCCGCGCTCGAGCCCGTAGAACTCGTAGAGCTCGTGCAGGTGGCCGACCATGACCTCGCGGATCTCGGCCACGGGGGGCGGCGGCAGCTTCTCCCCGGTGGCGAGGAAATAGGCGATCTCGCGGAAGATCCACGGCCGACCCTGGGCGGCGCGGCCGATCATGACCGCGTCGGCTCCGGTGTACTCGAGCACGAACTTGGCCTTCTCGGGCGTCCTCACGTCGCCGTTGGCGATTACCGGGATGCCGACCGACTGTTTCACCGCGCGGATCGTGTCGTACTCGGCGTCGCCCGTGTACATGCAGGCGCGCGTACGCCCGTGCATCGCGAGCGCCTGGATGCCATGATCTTCGGCGATCCTCGCGATGGCGACGGCATTCCGGTTGTCCTTGTTCCAGCCGGTGCGGATCTTGAGGGTGACCGGGACATCGACGGCCCGGACCACGGCATCGACGATCCGCGCCACCAGGGCCTCGTCCTTGAGCAACGCCGAGCCCGCGTAGACGTTGCAGATCTTCTTCGCCGGGCAGCCCATGTTGATGTCGATGATGTGGGCGCCGCTGTCCACGTTGTACTTCGCCGCCTCTGCCATCATCGCGGGATCGGCACCGGCGATCTGGATCACCTTCGGCTCGACCTCGCCCTCGTGGTTGCCGCGGCGGATGGTCTTCTCCGAGCCCCAGAGGAGCGAGTTCGAAGCGACCATTTCGGAGACGGCCATGCCCGCGCCCAGCTTCTTGCAGAGGCTGCGGAACGGCCGATCGGTCACGCCCGCCATCGGGGCGACGATCAGGTTGTTCTTGAGTTGGATGCTTCCGATTTTCAAGTTCGAGTACGGCTGCCTTGGACATCCGTCCTGTGGTGAACGGAAGGCTGCTCATTTTATACGCAGCGCCTCATCCGACAAAGCAGAATTTTCTGCACTGCCGTTCTTGCCAGCGCGCAATTCGAGGAATTGTCAACGGGCCGGCCGAAGCCCGCGAAACGCGGCGCTACGCAACCACCCGGTCGGCCCGGATCATGACTCCCTGCGGGATGGCCACGCCCATGGCGCGCGCGGCAGACAGATTCAGCCCCAGCTCGTACTTGACTGCCATCTCGACCGGGGTATTCGCGGGCCTGGCGCCCCGCAGGATCCGGGCGAGGGTGTCGACGCCGGTGCGCAGCTCGTCGAGCGAGCTTGGCCCCAGGCTGATCAGGCATCCGTTCTGCACCGCCACGAAGTCGTTGTTGACGACCGGGACGCGGCGCCGGCCCTCGAACTCCAGCAGGATGCCGAGAGTGTTCCGCGACATCATCGTCCCGCGGCGCTCGAAGGTACCGAACGGGAGGACCGCGTCGATCGGGCGCAGGGCCAGCACCTCCAGCGTGGCCGCCAGGCCGCGCTCGTTGGTACCGACATCGGCCTCCTCGAGACGCAGGCCCAGGCGCGTCGCGGCCGCCTGCAGTCGCTGCCGCGCCGCCTGCAGGTACTCGGACGCGGGGTCGTTGCGCAGGAGCAAGGCGACGCGCGAGGCCCTGGGCAACAACTCGCGCACGAGCTCGAGGCGCTTGACGGCGAGCGATGCGTATTCGAATCCCGCGCCGGTGGCGTTACCTCCGGGTTGGGCGAGCTCGTGGACAAGGCCGTTTTCGACCGGATCGGGCACGGCGCAGAAGACGATCGGGATGGTTCGCGTCGCGTCCTGCATCGCCTTAGCCTGGTCGAAGCCGGGTGCGAACACCGCATCGGGCGCCCAGGCGACGATCTGCCGGGAACGTTCGGCCAGGACCTCGATGCTCCAGTCGGCGTCGAAATAACGAACCTCGACATTGTCGGCCGTGAAGCCGCGCTCGGCGAGCCGCTCGCGGAAGGCCTTGCGGTACGCTGCTCCGTCGGCGGGGTTGCGAAGCGACAGGAATGCCACGCGCAGCCCGGCCCTGCGCGGCGCGACCTGGGCAAACGCCGGCGATATCGCGGTAGTCGCCGCGAGCGCCAGGAACAAGCGGCGATTCATCGGATCACGCTAGCACGGGCCGCGCTGATTGCGAGGTGAACTATTCACCCCGCCCGAACCCTCCGCCGCCCGGGGATTCGATGACGAACACGTCGTCCACCCCCATCGTGGTTTCGTCGGCGAACGACAGGTCGGTGCGCGATCCGTCGGCGCGCTCCACCCAGTTGGCCCCGACCTCCCCCGGCTCACCGCCCGCCATGCCATAGGGCGGGATACGCCGGTGGCCGGCGAGGATCGCCGCGGTCATCGGCTCGAGGAAACGAACGCGGCGGGTGGCCCCATCGCCGCCATGCCAACGGCCCTTGCCGCCGCTGCCGCGGCGGATCTCGTGGCCGTCGATGCGCACCGGGTAGCGCCATTCGAGCACCTCGGGATCGGTGAGCCGCGAGTTGGTCATGTGCGCCTGCACCGTGTCGGTGCCGTCGAAGCCCTCCCCGGCGCCGGTGCCTCCCGAAATCGTCTCGTAATACTGGTAGCGGTCGTTGCCGAAGGTGAAGTTGTTCATCGTGCCGTAGGACGCCGCCATCACGCCGAGCGCGCCGTAGAGCGCGTCGGTGAGGCATTGCGAGGTCTCGACGTTGCCCGCCACGGTGGCTGCCGGCGAGCGCGGGTTCAGCATCGAGCCCTCGGGAATGATCACCCGCAAAGGCTTGAGGCAACCGGCGTTGAGCGGGATGTCGTCGTCGACCAGGGTGCGGAAGACATAGAGCACGGCCGCATAGACCACCGCGGACGGGGCATTGAAGTTGCTCGGGAGCTGGTCGCTCGTGCCGGTGAAGTCGATGGTGGCGCTGCGCCGGTCGCTCCCGATGGTGATCTTCACGCGGATCATCGCGCCGTTATCCATCTCGTAGGCGAATTCGCCGTCCTTGAGCACCCCGATCACGCGGCGCACGCATTCTTCCGCGTTGTCCTGCACGTGGCCCATGTACGCCCGCACGACGTCCAGCCCGAAGTGCGCCACCATCCGCTTCAATTCCTGGACGCCCTTCTCGTTGGCGGCGATCTGGGCGCGCAAGTCGGCGATGTTCTGGTCGGGGTTGCGCGCGGGATAGCGTGCCGCGGCGAGCAATGCGCGCATCTCGCTCTCGAGCATGCGGCCGTCCTCGACCAGCTTCACGTTGTCGAGCAGCACCCCCTCCTCCTCGACGTTCTTCGAGAAGGGTGGCATCGAGCCGGGGGTGATACCGCCGATGTCGGCGTGGTGCCCGCGAGAACCCACGTAGAACAATGGAGTGGGGACAGATCCGTTGTCGCCGCCAGGGGACTGGGCTGTGTCCCCATTGCGTTCGGGATAGACCGGCGTGATGACAGTCACGTCCGGCAGGTGCGTTCCCCCGTTGTACGGGTCGTTGAGCACATAGGTATCGCCGGGCCTCATCTTCCCGGCATTCTTGGCGATCACGGTCTTGATGCTCTCGCCCATGGAGCCCAGGTGCACCGGCATGTGCGGCGCATTGGCGATGAGGTTGCCGTCAGCATCGAAGAGCGCGCACGAGAAGTCGAGCCGCTCCTTGATGTTGACCGAGTACGCCGTCTGCGCGAGACGCACGCCCATCTGCTCCGCGATCGACATGAAAAGGTTGTTGAACACCTCGAGCATTACGGGATCCGCGGTGGTGCCGAGCGCGTAACGCGACCGGCGCGGCACCATGCGGTTGAGGACCAGGTGGTCCTGATCGGTCACGCGCGCCTCCCACTCCGGCTCGACCACGGTGGTGGCGTTCTTCTCCGCGATGATCGCCGGGCCCGGGATACGGGCGCCGGGATGGAGCTCCTCGCGAAGAAAGACGGGGGCCTCGTGGGAGAAGCCGCCGCTGGTCATCGAGACGCGGGTGACGGGCTTTGGCAATTGGGCCCCCGCCGGCGCGGGGGCGACGGCCGCGGTCGGATCTGCGTCCGACGCTGCAGCCGTCGCCTCGACCGACACCGCCTCGACCACGAGGTCGCGGCCGGGCATGAGGAAGCTGAAGCGGCCGCGATAGAGGCGCTCGAATTCTGTTCGCATCGCCTCGGGCGAGCCGAGGCCGACGGCGAGCGCGGTGTCGGTGCCCTCGTACTTCAGGTGCGCGCGCTTGTCGATCCGCTCGACCAGCGCGCCCTGGGTCTTGAGCTCCGCCACGCAAGCCTCCCCCAGGCGCACGCACTTTTCCTCGACATCCACCATGCCGGGCGCATCCAGGCGGCGCTCGACCGCTTCCTCGCGCAGTGCGCGCACCTGCGCAAGCCCCATTCCATAGGCCGAGAGCACGCCCGCGAGCGGATGGATGTAGACGCTCGTCATGCCGAGCTCGTCGGCCACGAGGCAAGCGTGCTGGCCACCGGCGCCGCCGAAGCATGCGAGCGTGTACTCGGTCACGTCGTGGCCGCGCTGCACCGAGATGAACTTGATCGCATTCGCCATGTTCGCCACGGCGATGCGCAGGTAGCCCTCGGCGACCGCTTCGGGCGATTGCGGCATGCCAGTGCCCTCCGCAATCTGCGCCGCGAGCCCGGCGAACTTTTGGCGCACCACCTCTGCATCGAGCGCCTCGTCGCCCTTCGGCCCGAAGACCCGCGGAAAGAATTCCGGCTGGATCTTGCCGAGCATCACGTTGCAGTCGGTGACGGTGAGCGGGCCGCCGCGCCGATAACTTGCCGGCCCGGGGTTGGCGCCGGCCGAGCTTGGCCGACCCGCTGGCGCTGCCCGTCAAAGGCAAGGATCGAGCCGCCGCCCGCCGCGATGGTGTGGATCGACATCATCGGCGCGCGCATCCGCACCCCCGCAACCTGCGTCTCGAACTCGCGCTCGAGCTCGCCCGCGTAGTGCGACACGTCGGTCGAGGTGCCGCCCATGTCGAACCCGATCACCTTGCCGAAGCCCGCGGCTTCCGAGGTGCGCACCATCCCGATGATGCCGCCCGCGGGCCCCGACAGGATCGAGTCCTTGCCCTGGAAGCGGTGCGCGTCGGTGAGCCCGCCGTTGGATTGCATGAACATGATGCGTGCGCCGGGCAGCTCGCCGGCGACTTGATCGACGTAGCGGCGCAGGATCGGCGACAGGTACGCGTCGACCACGGTGGTGTCCCCGCGCGAGACGATCTTCATGAGCGGGCTCACCGCGTGCGAGACCGACACCTGCTCGAAGCCGGCCTCGCGCGCGAGCACGGCCACGCGGGCTTCGTGCGCCTGGTAGCGATAGCCGTGCAGGAAGGCGATCGCGACCGAGCGCAGCCCCTCGGCACGCACGCGCCCGAGCTCGCGCCGGGCCTGCGCCTCGTCGAGCGCGCGCACCACCTCGCCGCGGGCGCCGATGCGCTCGTCGACCTCCACCACGTGCTTGTAGAGCAGCTCGGGCAACTTGATGTGGCGGTCGAAGATGCGCGGGCG
>JANMYH010000302.1:0-1668 GCA_031381925.1 Burkholderiales bacterium
TTCGAGTCCGGGCGGCGTGGGCGCGGCGCCCTGGCCCACTCGCACCATCCAGTAGCGGCTGGGCAAGCGTCCGATCTCGATGGGCGGCGACTGCTTCTCGCCGTCTTCCTGGCGCAATCGGTAGAACGGCGCCCAGCCCACACCGCGCCACGGCTCCTTCTCGTCGCTGCGCGCAGTGACCTGGGCGGAGATCACGTCGTTCTCGTCGGCGGGGACGAGGCGGTACGCCTCGATCGGCACGCGCGCGCCGAGGTCGTAGAGGAACTCGCCCGGCTTGGCGCCCGGCGTGCCCTGCACCGTTCGCGTGAAGCGCGGCGCGGCCTCGGCGGCGGGCTCCTTCTCCGCCTGCACGCGTTTGACCGCAAAGCCGGGTGCGGCCCAGGTCACTCGCAGGTACTTCGCCTTGCGCGCGGCGAACTCCACCCGCGGCTGCGACAACACGCGCCCATCGCCCTCGACCCGCACGAGGGGACCGGAGCCGAGCGCGCTCCACACCCTGAGGTCCTCGCTCGACTCGATCCGCACCTTCACGATCTGCGATCCGGGCGCCGCATCCCACTCGAACACCAGCGCGCGGATGGGATCGTCCTTGAGGGCGCTCGCGTCGAGCAGGTACGCGGTGGGCTTTGCGGCGGCCTTGGCTACGGCGCCACGGCTACGGACCTCGACGAGCGTCCCGTCGGCGGTGCGGATGCTCACCTCGGTGCCGCCCTTCGATGAGCCCGCGGCCGCCGGGTCGAGGCTCGACACGGGGAAGATCGGAAGCTCCACGCTCGCCCCCGCCGCGCGCACCAGGTCCGGCGTGCCCGCGTAGGCGATCGGCACCGCCTCGCCGCGGCCGTTCAGCACGCGCACGTCGGCCAGGTCGCGCTTGGCCTCGCGGTACACCTCGATCGGCAGCTCCAGGCGCTGCACCGGCCCCTTCGAGATGAGCTCGATGGGCGCGTTGAAGCGGAACTGCGGCTCGGCCTGCTGGGCCGCGACGGGCAGCGCGGCGGCGAGCCATAGGAATCCCAGTCTCATGCGGCGGTCTCCGGCTTGCGCGGCGGCACGGGCGAGAAATAGCCGATCACCAGCATCAGCACGCCCACCGCGATGAACGACACGATGCGCTCGACGCCCTCGACACGCGAGAGGTCGACCAGGAACAATTTCACCACGACCACGGCCATCAGCGCGGCGCCCACCATCCACGCGGTGCGGCGGGCGGTGCGGGTGGCGTAGACCATCAACGCCAAGGCCAGCATCGCCCAGAACACCGACAGCGACGCCTGCGCGAGCACCGAGCGGCGCATCGCCTCGAAGTCGTACGGGATGTCCGCCCAATGGTGGAGCGTGCGCAGCAGCACGCCGGTGAGCCACACGAAGGCCACGATGCCGGCGGTCCAGATCGCGCCCTTTCCCGGCATGAATACCGGCGGGATGCCCGGCGTGCGGCGCAGTGCAAGCCATGCCGAGGCGAGCGCGAGGCCCATCAGCACATGCCCCAGGTCGAGGGCGTTCAACAGCGGCAGGTACGGCAGCGGCGCGCTCGTGCCATCGTGCGTCGCGTTGGCGTACAGCGACCATCCCACCATCGCGATCGCGAGCGCCGCAGTGGCGGTGGCGCGGTACGCGTGCCCTTGGGTTGCGATCGGCCAGCGAAAATCGACCGCGCGGCTCGATGCG
>JANMYH010000355.1:0-3679 GCA_031381925.1 Burkholderiales bacterium
AGCAGCTCGCGGCCGTGCTTGGTGGCAGACGCGCTGATCTCCGTGAGGACCAGGCGCGGCCGCCCGGGGACGCCGTGGGGCCCGCTTGCAGTCCATTCGGCATCCTTGCGCAGGGTGTCGATCAGCTGGTCGAGGAATTTCGGGATGCCGTGTTCCATCTCGATCGGAACCTTGAGCGGCGCCGGCCGCGACGCCGCCTTCGACCGGCAGCGGGAGATCAGATCGCTTCGATTCGCGTTGAGAAAAACATGGAGCATGGGTGCGTGGGACTCCGCGCGAGCGAGTCTCGGGATGAAACCGATGCTGATCCCCGGGCGCACAAGGTGTCTGTGCGCCAGCGCACAGAAAATTCGGCTTGAGCTCCCCGACGAGCAACGCGGCTAGAAGGCGGACAGCCCCGTCTGGGCGCGCCCGAGGATCAACGCGTGGATGTCGTGGGTGCCTTCGTACGTATTGACCGCCTCGAGGTTGAGCACGTGGCGGATCACGTGGAACTCGTCGGCCACGCCGTTGCCGCCGTGCATGTCGCGCGCGAGGCGCGCGATGTCGAGTGCCTTGCCGCACGAGTTGCGCTTGATGAGCGAGACCATCTCCGGAGTCGCGCGGCCCTCGTCCATCAGGCGGCCCACGCGAAGCACCGACTGCAGGCCGAGGGTGATCTCGGTCATCATGTTGGCGAGCTTCAGCTGGATCAGCTGGTTGGCGGCGAGTGGCTTGCCGAAAGCCTTGCGGTCGAGCGTGTACTGGCGCGCCGCGTGCCAGCAGAACTCCGCCGCGCCGAGCGCGCCCCACGCAATCCCGTAGCGCGCCTTGTTGAGGCAGCCGAACGGTCCCTTGAGCCCCTTCACGTTCGGCAGCAGGTTCTCGTCGGGCACCAGCACGTCGGCCATCACGATCTCGCCGGTGGGCGAGGTGCGCAGGCTGAACTTGCCCTCGATCTTGGGAGCCGAGAGGCCCTTCATCCCCTTCTCGAGCACGAAGCCGCGGATCTCGTTCGCATCGTCCTTCGCCCACACCACGAACACGTCCGCGTAGGGTGAGTTGCTGATCCACATCTTGGCGCCATTGAGCAGGTAGCCGCCGTCGACTTTTTTCGCGCGGCTGATCATGCCGCCGGCGTCCGAGCCGTAGTTGGGCTCGGTGAGCCCGAAGCAGCCGAGCAGCTCGCCGGTGGCGAGCTTCGGCAGCCAGCGTTTGCGCTGCTCCTCCGTGCCGTAGGCGTGGATCGGGTGCATCACCAGCGACGGCTGCACGCTCATGCCCGAGCGATAGCCGGAGTCGACGCGCTCGACTTCACGCGCGATGAGTCCGTAGGCTACGTGGTTCACTCCCGCGCAGCCGTAACCGTCGATGGTGGAGCCGAGGAACCCGAGCGCGCCCATCTCGTTGAAGACCGCGCGGTCGAACCTCTCGTGGCGGTGCGCCTCGGTCACGCGCGGCAGGAGCTTTTCCTGGCAGTACGCGCGCGCGCTGTCGCGCACCATGCGCTCGTCCTCGGTGAGCTGGTCCTCGAGGAGGAACGGGTCTTCCCACTGGAACGTGGGCTTCATGTCGTTGGGTTTCATGGCGGCCTCCGGCAGATGACCCCATTTTATCCCGGGCAATCGCCTAGAATGCGGGCTTTGCCCACTGCATCGCCATGGCCCACAAGAAGAAGCGCATTACCGTAGAGCACCTCTGGAAGCTCGAGCGTCCGGCGCAGCCGACGCTCTCGCCCGACGGAGCCCAGGCCTGCGTGTCGGTGACTTCGTTCGACATGAAGGAAAACAAGGGCCGGGCGAGCCTCTGGCTGCTGTCGGCCTTCGGCGGCACGCCGCGGCAGCTGACCACCGCGGGCGAGAAGGACGGGGAGCCGCGCTGGTCGCCCGATGGCCGCTGGATCGCCTTCGTGGCGAAGCGGCCGGCGGTGAACAAGGAGAAGAGTGCCGACAAGGAGGACGAGGAGGCGCAGGTCTACCTCATCCCGCCCGACGGGGGCGAGGCGCGGCGCCTCACCGATATCGCCACCGGCGCTTTCGGCCTCAAGTGGTTCCCCGATTCGAAGCGCATCGCGTTCCTGTCGTGGGTGTGGCCCGGCGAAAAAAGCCTGGGAAAGCTCGCCAAGCGCTACAAGGCGCTCAAGGACGACAAGGTCAAGGCGCACGTGGTCGAGCACTCGGCCTACCGATACTGGGATCACTGGCTGACCGACGGGCGCGTGGTGCACATCCTGGTGGTCGACGTGGACACGGGCAAGACCCGCGACCTCTTCGCTGCCTCGCCCTACGAGGTGGTCGCGGCCGACCCCGCCGCGACCTACTACGACATCTCCCCCGACGGTGGCGAGATCGCGTTTGCCCACGACCCCGCCGAAGACAAGCGCTTCGACCACGAGACGGCGATGGTCGCCCTCGACCTGCGCTCGGGAAAATTCCGCCCGCTGGCCCGCGGCTCGCGGCTCTCGCAGGAGTATCCGCGCTACTCGCCCGACGGGCGTTGGCTCGCGATGCTCACACAGGACCTGCGGAAGAGCCCGGTGGCGGCCCGCAACCTGACGCTGCTCGATCGCGCGAAAGGCACGCTCTCGGTGGTTTCGGCCCGGTGGCCCCAGGGCCTGCACGCACCGTTGGCGTGGAATGCCGACTCATCCGCGATCGTGTTCTGCGCCGAGGACCAGGCACGCCAGCACCTTTTCCGCTGGGCGCTCGGCAGCCCCGCGCCGGAAGTGATCGCGCGCGGCGGCATGGTGGGCGACTTCGACCTCTCGGGCGAGGCGGTCGCGTTCGTACGCAACACGATGAGCACGCCTCCCGCCGTGTACTGGAGCGCCCCGGGCGAGAACGAGCGGCGCATCGACGCGCTGAACGATTCCGTGATGGACGGCCTCAAGATGGGCGAGGTGCGCGAATTCCACATCGACGGCTTCAACGGCGAAAAGGTGCAGATGTGGGTGGTGTATCCCCCCGACTTCGATCCCGCGAAGAAGTGGCCGCTGCTGCACAACATCCACGGCGGGCCGCACTCCGTCTGGGGCGACAACTTCCACTTCCGCTGGAACAACCAGGCGTTCGCCGCGATGGGCTATGTGGTCGTGTGCGTGAACTACCACGGCTCGTCGTCCTTCGGGCAGCGCTTCCTCGAGTCGATCGACCGCGACTTCGGCAAGCGCGAGCTCGCCGACGTCGAGTCGGGCACCGACTTCATGCTGAAGCAGGGCTACATCGATCGGGATCGCCTCGCGGCGGCGGGCGGCAGCTACGGCGGATACATGGTCGCATGGATGAACGGCCACACCCAGCGCTACAAGGCTTATGTCTGCCACGCGGGCTGCTTCGACTGGGTGTCGATGTTCGCCGATGACGCGTGGTACTGGCACCCCAAGGAGCTGGGGGCGTGGTACTGGGAGGACATGAAGAAGGTGGAGTCGCAGAATCCCCGCGCGCGCGTGAAGGCGATGCGCACGCCGACCCTCGTGATCCACGGCCTGCTCGACTACCGCGTGCCGGATTCCCAGGGGCTCGCCTACTACAACACCCTCAAGGCAAAGGGGGTGCCCGCGCGGCTGGTGTTCTTCCCCGACGAGAATCATTGGATCCTCAAGCCGCAGAACTCGCGCCTCTGGTACCACGAGGTCGAGGCGTGGCTGCGTCGCCATGTCGCGAAGGGCGGCAAGAAGAAGGCCCGGCCGGGCTAGAGCAGG
>JANMYH010000380.1:0-6806 GCA_031381925.1 Burkholderiales bacterium
CTCGAGGGCTTCGGCGCCACGCTCGAGCGCGTGATCGAGCTCGACCCCGATCGCGTGGCGCTGTATTCGTACGCGCACCTGCCATCGGCCTTCAAGCCGCAGCGGCGCATCGTCGAGGCCGACCTGCCCGGCGGCGCCACCAAGCTCGCGCTCATGACGCTCGCGATCGAGCGCCTCGGAGAAGCGGGCTATGTGTACATCGGCATGGACCATTTCGCCAAGCCGGGCGACGAGATGGCGGTGGCGCAGCGCCACGGCCGCCTTACGCGCGACTTCCAGGGCTATTCCGTGGGCGCCGACGGCGACCTGATCGGCCTCGGCCTCTCGTCCATCGGCAAGGTGGGGCCCACCTACTGCCAGAACGTGAAGGGCCTCGACGACTACTACTCGACGCTCGACGCGGGGGAGCTGCCGATCCTGCGCGGCATCGAGCTATCGGCCGATGACCTCGTGCGGCGTGCCGTCATCCAGGCGCTCGCGTGCCAATTCGCCATCGCGAAGGAATCCATCTCCATCCACCACCTCATCGACTTCGATCGCTACTTCGGCCACGAGCTGCGCGACCTCGAGCGGCTCGCCGGCGACGGCCTGGTGGAGCTCGAAGACGACTGGATCGAGGTCACGCCGCGGGGACGGCTGCTGGTGCGTGCGGTCTGCATGGTGTTCGACAGATACCTGCGCGCGACCGAAGAGCGCGCTCGCTACTCGCGCGTGATGTGATGTCGCTCGCACTCGCCGCGCTGCTTGCCGGGCTGCTGGGCGGCGTGCATTGCGCGGGCATGTGCGGCGGCATCGCGGCCTCGCTCGGCGCCGCCGCGCGCGGCCCGACGCTCGCCCGCCAGCTCGCGTTCAACGGGGGGCGGGTCGCGAGCTATTGCGTCGCGGGTGCCGCGGTGGGCGCCATGGGCGGGGGACTCCTGTATGCGGGACCGCTGCTCGCCGCGCAGACCGCGATGTTCGTCGTGGCTAACGCGCTCGTGCTCCTGCTGGGCCTCTATGTCGGCGGGTGGGGCCGCGGAGTGATGCGCCTGGAAGCCGCGGGAGGGGCGATCTGGCGGCGCCTCGAGCCGCTGCGGCGGCACTTCTATCCGATCGATTCGACCGCCAAGGCGTTCGGCGCGGGCACGGTGTGGGGATGGGTTCCCTGCGGGCTGGTCTACAGCATGCTCGCGCTGGCGCTCGCGAGCGGCGGCGCGCTCGACGGCGCGTTCGTGATGGCGGCATTCGGCCTGGGAACCCTGCCGAACCTCCTCGCCGCGGGCCTGGCCGCGCAGGGCGTGCTCGCCCTTCGGCGCCGCGCGTGGATCCGCCAGTCGGCGGGCGCGCTGATCATCGCCCTTGCGATCGTCGGCTTTGCGCGCATTCCGGGCCTCCCGGAGGCCGTTCGCGCGGGATGGCTCTGCATCGCCTAGGCGTTGGTGTCCTCGGGACGTACGATGCGCGGGTCGGGCAGGGGTGCGGCGCCCTCGCGGGTGTCGACGAGTGGACGCTTCGGGTGTGCGCCCAGCACGTAGCTCGTCATCGAGATCGAGCCCATCGTGCATCCCTCGACCAGAGTTTCGGCGGAGCTGCCCGCCGCCTCGCAAAGGCCCGCGAAATAGACGAGCGGCAGGAAGTGCTCCGGCGTCGGAACCGCCAGCGCGTAGTCGGGATGTGCGGCCACGCGCGCGATGTCGCGCGGCGAGCCGGTCATGATGTGTCGCACCGCGGCATCGAAGCGCTCGCTCCAATCGAACGCGAGCTCGGGCCGGCGAAAATCGATGCGGCGCAGGTTATGCACCACGTTGCCGCTGCCCACGATCATCACGCCGCGTTCGCGCAAGGGCGCGAGGCGTGCGCCCAGCGCGAGGTGGTAGGCGGCGTCCTTGCCCGCGTGAATCGCGAGCTGCACGACCGGGATGTCCGCTTTCGGGAACATGTGCGCGAGGACCGACCAGGTGCCGTGGTCCAGTCCCCAGCTGTCGTGGTCGAGCCCCACGAAGTCCGGCTTGGCGGCCTGCGCGACCTCGGCGGCCACCTCCGGCGAGCCGGGGGCGGGATAGTCGTACGCGAAGAGCTCCGGCGGGAAGCCGAAGAAGTCGTGGATCACGCGCGGCATCGGCATGGCCGTCACCGACGTGGCGTTGATATACCAATGGGCGGAGACCGCGAGGATTGCGCGCGGGCGCGGGACCGAGGCCCCGAACGCGCGCCATGCCGCAGTGTAGCGGTTGTCCTCGAGGGTGTTCATCGGGCTGCCATGGCCGATGAAGGCGGCGGGCGCGATTCCCGTATCGTGCATGTTTTGGGTCCTGTAACTCGACTCGCCAGCTTGGCATGCCGATGATCCGCTATTTTCTCGTCGCCGTTTGCATCGCGGGTGCTGCGAACCCGTTTCCCGCCCGTGCTCAGGCGACGGCTGAGTGCGCTTCCGCGAGCGCGCCGCTGGGAGCGGTGGCGCCGCTGGGATCGCTCGGGGCGCTCAAGGTCGGTGTGGCGCTCGGCAGCGGCTCCACCCATGGTCTCGCGCACATCGGCGTGATCCAGGCGCTCGAGGCGCACGGACTGGAGGTGCACGTGATTGCCGGCACGAGCGTGGGGGCGATTGTCGGCGGGCTGTGGGCGAGCGGCTATTCGGGTCGCCAGATCGAGGCGCTCAGCGACGGCAGCGACTGGGATGAAATGGGTGCGTTCGCCGCGTCCTGGAAGGGACTGCTCAACAACAACGGGCTGCGCGACCAGCTGGCGAAGTTCATCGGCAATCGCCCGATCGAGCGCTGGCCGCGCCGGTTCGCCGCCGTCGCGACCGACCTGGCCCACGGCCGCAAGCGCGTGCTCGACCGTGGCGACGGGGCGGTTGCGATCCAGGCCTCCAGCGCGGTCCCCGTGATGTTCACGCCGGTGGTGATCGGCGGCGAGCGGCTCGGCGACGGCGCACTGGTCGAGCCGGTTCCCGCGCCCACCGCCCGGGCCCTCGGCGCCGATTACGTGCTCGCGATCGACGTCGCCTATCGGCCCTACGAGGGTGAGGCGAGCGGCATTGCACAGGCCGGTTTCCAGGCGATGCACATCCTCATCAATACCCTGGCCGCGGAGCAGACGCGCGGCGCGGATTTCGTGCTGCGCCTGGACATGCACCATCGATTCATGAAATGTGGCGGCGGGGCGCTGATCCCGGGAGGCAGGGACGCGGTGCAGGCGGCATGGCCGCAGATCGAGCGATCGCTTCGCCTGGCGGCGCAACGCAAGGCCGCGGGGCGCTAGGGCAGGCGGGGATTGACATCGGTCAAAACCTTTCGGCCGGCTTGTGGTCTACTTCTCCGATGAAGCTTTCCCGCCGGCTGCGCACCCTTGCAGCCTTCCTGGCCCTCGTGGGCGTGCTGATGTCACAGCTTGCCCTGGCCGCCTATTCGTGCCCCGGGGCGCAGGCGATGGTGCACACGGCCGTGGAGTTCGAGGCGAGCAGCGACATGCCCTGTCACGGCGATGTCGTGCCTCAGCCCCAGTCGGCCCTCTGCGCGGCCCATTGCCAGCAGGGCGACCAGTCGCTCGACAAGCCCGCCGCGCCCGCAGTGCCGGCCCTCGTGCTGGTGGCCATTCTTCCGGGGCCTGCCGTCCCCGCTGTTAAATCCGCGGGGTCGCCTCCCGGGGAGCAGCGCTCGCTCCTCGCGCGCGCGACCGCACCGTCGCTCGCGGTGCGCCACTGCTGCTTCCGCGTCTAGCCTCCTCCGCCTGATCGTTCCCGCCGGGCGTGCCCGGCGTGTTTCGTTGCCAGCCTTCCGGAGGAGTCGATGCATTTCAATCTCGAACGCCGTCTCAAGCCCGCCTTCCTTTCTGCGGCCCTGATCATCGCCGGGCTGCCGGGCGCAAGCCTCGCCGCGGAGCCGGCGCTTGCACTGCGCGACGCGCAGCGCCTCGCGATCGATCGCTCGCGCAGCCTCGCGGGACAGCGCCTCGCGATAGCCGCGTCGCGCGACATGGCCGTCGCCGCGGGCCAGTTTCCCGACCCGGTCGTGACCCTGGGCATCGAGAACGTTCCCGCCGAGGGCAGCGACAAGTTCAGCCTCACGCGCGACTTCATGACGATGAAGCGCGTGGCCGTGATGCAGGAGCTCACCGGCGGCGAGAAGCGGCGGCTGCGCGCCGAGCGCTACGAGCTCGAGGCGCAGAAGGGCGTGATCGAGGAGCAGGCGACGCTCGCGACGATCCAGCGCGACGTGGCGCTCGCCTGGTTCGACGCTTGGCATGCGGAGGCGATGGCCGGGGTGCTCGCCGAGCAGCGCGTGCGCGGCCTGCAGGAGATCGAGGCGGCCGAGGCGGAATATCGCGCCGGGCGCGGCAGCCAGTCCGAAGTGCTCATGGCGCATTCGAGCCTCGCGATGCTCGACGATCGCGCGGCCGAGCTGGAGAAACGCGTGCGTACCACGCGCACCATGCTCACCCGCTGGACGGGGGAGGAGGCCAGCCGTGCGCTGGGGCCACGGCCGGACATCGGCTCGATCGACATGGGGATGCACGACGGGATGTTCGCGTTGCATCCGCAGATCCAGGTCCTCGCGCGCGCCCAGGAGATCGCCGCTTCCGAAGCGCGGCTCGCGCGCGCAAACCGCACGCCCGACTGGAGCATCGAGCTCGCCTACAGCGAGCGCGCTTCGCGGTTCGGCGACATGTTCTCGGTGGGGGTGTCGATTCCACTGCCGTGGGACCGTGCCAACCGGCAGGACCGCCAGGCCGCCGCGAAGCTCGCCCTGGCGAGCCAGGCCGAGGCGCAGCGCGAGGAAGCCTTGCGCCAGCATGAGGCCGAGGTGCGCGCCATGTTCCAGGAGTGGGATAGCAACCGCACACGCCTTGTGCGCTACGAGCGCGAGATCCTCCCGCTCGCGTCCCGGCGCGCCGAGGCCACGGTGGCCGCCTATCGCGGCGGCAAATCGAACCAGGGCGACGTGCTCGCAGCGCGGCGCGCCGAGCTGGAGGCGCGGCTGCAGGCGCTGCAACTGGAGAGCGAGACCGCGCGCCTCTGGGCGCAACTGAACTACCTCATGCCGGAGAACGTGAAATGAAGACGCGCACGCTGATAGTGGCGCTCGTCGCGACGGTGTTCGTTGCGGCCGGCGGCTACGGCCTCTATTCCCTGGGCATGAGCTCGGGCATGAAGATGAGCGCTCCCGCCGCGGCGGCCGCCCCCGGCGGATCGCCGGACCGCAAGGTGCTCTACTGGCACGATCCGATGGCCCCGGGCCAGAAGTTCGACAAGCCCGGCAAGTCGCCTTTCATGGACATGCAGCTCGTGCCCGTCTATGCCGACGAAGGCGGGGATGCGGGCAGTGTGTCCGTCAGCTCGCGCGTGCAGCAGAACCTGGGCATTCGCACCGCCGCGGCGGTTCGCGGGGAGATCGCGCCCGCGGTCGAGGCGACAGGAAGCGTGGCCTACAACGAGCGCGACGTCGCGGTGGTGCAGGCGCGTGCCGCGGGCTTCGTGGAGAAACTCCACGTGCGGGCGCCGCTCGATGCGGTGCGCCGGGGGCAGCCGCTCCTGGACCTGTACGTTCCCGATTGGGTCGCGGCCCAGGAGGAATACCTCGGTGTACGCCGCATGGGTGGCCCCGGCCTCGACGCGTTGCGCGACGGCGCGGTGCAGCGCATGCGCCTCGCAGGCATGAACGAGGAGCAAGTGCGCCTGGTGGAGTCCACCGGCCGCGCGCACCCCCGGATGACGCTCACCGCGCCGATCGACGGTGTGGTGGCGGAGCTCTCCGTGCGCGAGGGCATGACGGTCATGGCGGGAGCGCCGCTCTTTCGCATCAACGGGCTCGGCACCATTTGGGTAAACGCCGAGGTTGCGGAGAACGTGGCTGCAATGATCCGGCCCGGCACTGCCGTCGAGGCGCACGCCGCGGCGCTTCCGGGGCGCACGTTCAAGGGCAAGGTCAGCGCGATCCTCCCGGAGGTGAATGCGGCGACGCGGACCATCAAGGCGCGCGTCGAGCTCGCCAATCCGGGAGGAGCGCTGGTCCCGGGCATGTTCGCCACGGTCAACTTCTCCCAAGCCACGCGCCGCACGGCGGTCCTGGTACCGACCGAGGCCGTGATCCAGACGGGCAGGCGGACCGTCGTGGTGCTTGCCGACGCGGGTGCCGACGGCAAGCAGCAACTCGCTCCCGTCGATGTCGAGATCGGCGCGGAATCCAACGGCATGACCGAGATCCGCAAGGGCGTGGAGGCAGGCCAGAAAGTCGTGGTCTCGGGCCAGTTCCTGATCGATTCGGAGGCGAGCCTCAGGGCTACCACGACGCGCCTTGCGGAGGCGCCGGCAGCGGGCATGGAGTCGCACACCGCGCAGGGCAAGGTGGAGGCGATCGGCAAGGGCAGCGTCACGCTCTCGCACGGACCGGTGGCTTCGCTCAAGTGGAGCGCGATGACGATGGAGTTCAAGCTGCCCAAGGAGGGGCTGCCCAAGGACCTCAAGCCCGGCGCAGCCGTGAGCTTCGACTTCGTGCAGACGCCGCAGGGTGAGTACGCGATCACCGCGATGCGCCCGGCGGGCGACGCGCATGCGGGACACGCGAAATGATCGCCGCACTGATTCGTTGGTCGATCACCAATCGCTTCCTGGTGCTGCTGGCGACGGTGTTCGTGACCGGCTGGGGCGTGTTGTCGGTGACGCGCACGCCGCTCGATGCCATCCCCGACCTCTCCGACACCCAGGTCATCATCCGCACGACGTATCCGGGACAGGCGCCGCAGATCGTCGAGAACCAGGTGACCTTCCCGCTCACCACCACGATGCTGTCGGTGCCGGGTGCGAAGACGGTGCGCGGCTATTCGTT
>JANMYH010000429.1:0-3799 GCA_031381925.1 Burkholderiales bacterium
ATGCCGGCGTGAACATGCTGCGGATCGGCGGCACGATGACTTACGAGTCGGACGACTTCTACGCGTTGTGCGACGAGCTGGGAATCCTCGTGTGGCAGGACTTCATGTTCGCCAACATGGATTACCCGGTGGGCGATGCGGCTTTCCGCGAAGAAATCGAGCTCGAGGCCTCGGAGCAGCTCGCGCGGCTCGCGCGCCACCCGAGTGTCGCGGCGTATTGCGGCGGCAGCGAGGTCGCCCAGCAGGCGGCCATGCTGGGGCTCCCCGAGAGCGAATGGTTGAACGAGTTCTTTGCCGACGCGCTCCCGAAGCTGGTCGCCCGGGACCACCCTCACATCCCCTATTTCCCCTCGACGCCGTGGGGCGGCGCGCTGCCGATCCATGTCGGCACCGGGCTCGCCCACTACTACGGCGTCGGCGCCTATCGCCGCCCGCTGACGGACCTCAAGGCCGCGCGCGTCAAGTTCGCGACCGAGTGCCTCGGGTTCTCGAACGTGCCCGACGCGGCCGAGATCGAGCGCGCCCATGGGACCGCGACCCCCGCGCCGCACCAGCCGCTCTGGAAGGCCGGCGTGCCGCGCGATGCGGGCTCGGGCTATGACTTCGAGGACGTGCGCGACTTCTACGTGCAGAGCCTCTTCGGCCAGGACCCGGTGCAGCTTCGCGCCCGCGACCTCGAGCGCTACTACGCGGTGTCGCGCGTGGCGAGCGGGGAAGCGATGCAGCGCGCCTACTCGGAGTGGCGTGCGCCCGGGAGCGGCTGCGGCGGCGCGCTGGTGTGGTTCTATCGCGACCTGCGCGCGGGCGCCGGCTGGGGAATCACCGGAGCCGATGGACGTCCCAAGGCGGCGTGGTGGTACCTCAAGCGTGCGTGGGCGCCGATTGCCGTGCGCGTGACCGACGAGGGCCTCGACGGGCTCGCGATCCACGTGCTCAACGATTCGGCGGCGCCGCTCGAGGGCACGGTCGAGATCGAGATGCTTTCGGGCGGGCGCCCGAGTGCGACCCGCGCCTCCCGTGCCGTGCAGGTGCCGGCCCATGGCGCCGCGACACTTGGCGGAGACGCCCTGCTCGGCCATTTCACCGACTCCACCAATGCCTACCGATTTGGCCCGGCGAAGCACGACGTGGTGGTGGTACGCCTGCGCGACGCCAACGGGGCGGTCCTCGCGGAAGACTTCCACTTCCCCACGGGGCTCGACCTCGACCGCCAGCGCGGAGTCCAGGTCGCGTCAGCTGCGCAGTGGGATGAAGGCCGGGTGAGCGTCACGCTCGAGAGCGACACGTTCCTGCAATCGGTCGCGATCGATTCTCCCGGCTTCGCTCCCGACGACAACTACTTCCACCTGGCTCCCGGCCAGGAGAAGCACGTCCTTTTCACACGAGATCGCCCCGCACAGGCGGTTTTCGAAGCCGAATTCACGGCCCTCAACGCGGTCGAGACTGTTATTGTCCGCGTCAATGAATCCCGGAGATCCGAACACGATGAAACGCGATGACCTCGACCTGGGGGCCGTGATGTCCCTTGGCGACGCCACCACGCACGATGTGCAGCGCCACCCCCTCTATTTCGGCGAAGGCGAGAGCGCCACCTTCGGCTGGTACCATCACGCCCCCAGGCCGATCGCACGCGACTGCGTCGCGGTGCTATGCGCGCCGATCGGCCCCGAATACACCCGCTCGCACCGCACCATGCGCCACCTCGCCGACCGCCTCGCGCGCTGCGGCATCCCGGCGCTGCGTTTCGACTATCACGGCGTGGGCGACTCCCCGGGCGACGAGCTCGACCCGGACCGCATCGAGCACTGGAAGCGCAGCATCGCCACCGCGGTCGCCCATGCACGGCTGGTGAGCGGCTGCGAGCGCGTCTGCCTGATCGGCGTGCGCCTCGGTGCCACGCTTGCCGCCCTCGACGCTGACGAGGCGAGAGCGGACCTCGTGGTCCTGTGGAATCCCGTGGTCAAGGGACGCGCCTACGCGCGCGAGTTGCAGGTCATGGCGGCCGCCGCGAAGCGCGCGTCCTCCGATTCCGACGACGGCCTCGAGAGCGCGGGATTCCGCGTCTCGGCCGAAACGCGCGAGGCCCTCAAGTCGATTGACCTGACCGAGGCGCGCTTCAAGCCCGGCGCGCGAGTGCTGCTGGTAGGCCGCGACGACATGACCGGCGACCGCGCATTCGCCGAGCACCTCGAAGGCACGGGAATCCCCACCGACGACGTGACCGCTCCCGGCTGGAACGCGATGATGGCCGACCACCAGTTCACCGAGGTCCCGGAGGCGGCGCTCGCGACCATCACCGACTGGGTCCTCGCCCACAGCCTCGCCCGCCCGGCGCTGTCGCGCGCCCCCGCGACCGATTGCCGCCCCACCCTCGCGCTGCCGGGAATCGAGGAGCAGATCTGCCATTTCGGCGAGAGCGGCCATCTCTTCGGCATCCTCGCGCGCCCGCTGCAGGCGACCGGCAAGCCCGCCATCGTGATGCTCAACGCGGGCTCGATCCACCATGTAGGGCCGCACCGCCTCTATGTGCGCCTGGCCCGCGAGCTCGCCGAAGCCGGCCACCCGGTGCTGCGCATCGACCACGAGGGGCTGGGCGACAGCGTGCGCCGCTCCGCCGGCCGCGAGAACCATCCCTACCCGCCCACGGCGATGGACGACGTGCGCGCAGCGCTCGCCTTCCTGCGCGAGCAGCACGGCTACCAACGCTTCTACCTGATGGGCCTGTGCTCGGGCGCGCATACCGCGTTCCACGCCGCGCGGCAGATCACGGACGAGTCGATCGAGCGCCTGATCCTCATCAACCCCTGGTACTTCTACTGGTCGGAAGGCATGAGCCTCGATACCAGCGTGAACCATTACCAGAGTGTCGCGGGCTACCAGCGCTCGATGCGCGACCCCGCGCGCTGGAAGAAGCTCCTGACGGGCGAGGTCGACGTGATGCGGCTCGCCCGCGTGAGCGCCGCGCACCTCGCCAGGACCGTGCAGGGGCGCTGGGTCGACTTGAAGGAGATGCTGGTGCAGTCGTCAGGCACGCGGCTGTCGCAGGACCTGCGCGAGATCGCGGGGCTCGGGCGCCGCCTCGACTTCTACGTCTCCGATGGCGAGCCCGCCAGCGCCATCCTCGCGACCGAGGCGAAGCGCGCGGTGAACAAGGCCCGGCGCGCCGGCCTCATTTCGATCGAGACCGTGACCGGCGGCGACCACACATTTTCCCAGGGCGGGCCGCGCGACGAGCTGATCCGCCGCATTCGCGCCGACTTGACCCGCAACGACTGAAGGAGACTCCCCATGAAGAACCGCCAGATCCTCGCCGCCATCGCCCTCGCCGCACCGCTTGCCGTCCTCGCCCAGACGTCGTATCCCAGCCGCGAGGTGCCGATGTCCCGCGAGGAGCTGCGCGACTGCATGGAGATGAACGCCTCAATGTCAGATCGGCTGGACCAGCTCGATGGCGAGAGGCTCACGATCGACCGCGAGACCGACGTGATCGCGCGGTCCTCCGCGCGGTTGGCCGACCAGCTGCGCAATCTTGACTCATCCAATGCCGAGGCCGTCGCCAGGTACAACGCCCGCTCGGCCGAGCACAATCGCCGGGCCGACGCCCACAACCGCCGCGTGGCGGACATGAACGCGCGTGCGTCTTTCCATAATGAGGATGCAGGCGACGTGGCCTCGGCTTGCGCCTCGCGCTACTACCTGCTGCGCGACCGCGACGCGCTGCGCCGCGACCGCTCACCGCGCTGATCGGTCAAGGGCTTGCGGGAAGAAAGGGCAGGGAACGCCTTTGGGTGGCCGTAGC
>JANMYH010000437.1:0-3600 GCA_031381925.1 Burkholderiales bacterium
TCCGAGGCGAGCACGCTCTTGGCGGATCCGTGGAGGCAGACGAAGGCGACGCGGGTGGCGGGTTGTGGCATGGTTGGCGTCCTAGATTGGCTATCGGTAGGCCGGATCTTCAGGCACCATTCCCCCTGTGGGCAAACCATCGATTCTCGGGTCAGCCATAGATTTTCTAATGTATCGAGGCCGCCGGTGAAACGCAGGCTCCCGTCGCTGAACGCGCTCAAGGCGTTCGAGGCGAGCGCACGCCACGATAGCTTCACCCGCGCGGCCACGGAGCTGTGCGTGACGCAGGGCGCGGTCAGCCAGCAGGTGAAGGCGCTCGAGGAAGAGCTCGGCGTGCGGCTCTTCCGGCGCGAGCACCAGCGCCTCGTGATCACCGAGTCAGGGCGCGACTACCTGGGTGTGGTGCGCGATGCGTTCGACCGCCTCTCGGCCGGGACCGAGAGGATGCTCCAGCGGCAGGGCTCGGGCCTGCTCAGCGTGTCCACCTCGCCCAACTTCGCCGCGAAGTGGCTGGTGCATCGCCTCGGCCGCTTCTCGGATGCGCATCCGGAGATCGACCTGCGCATCAGCGCCTCGGTCCATCACGTCGACTTCGCGCGGGAGGAGGTGGACCTCGCCGTGCGCCACGGCGACGGGCGCTGGCCCGGCCTGGACGTGAGCCGCCTGTGCGCCGAAGAGCTCTTCCCCGTCTGCAGCCCGGCGCTGTTGCAGGGGCCACGGCCGTTGAAGGCTCCCGACCACCTGCGGCGCTATCCGCTGCTCCACGCGAACGACGCGTCGCACTGGACCCGCTGGCTGGAGCGCGCGGGCGTTTCGGGCGTGAACGTGGAGAAGGGCGTCGTGTTCAACCAGGCGAGCATGGCGATCGATGCGGCGATCCAGGGGCAAGGTGTCGCGATGGCGCGCACGGCGCTCGCCGCGTGGGACCTGCTCTCGGGACGGCTGGTGCGCCCGTTCGCGCTCGCGCTCGAGGCGCCGTTCGCGCTCTGGATTGTTTGCCCGAGAGCGACGGCCGAACTGCCGAAGATCGCGACGTTCCGTCAGTGGCTTCTGGCCGAGGCCGCCGACGACACCGAGCGGCTCGCGAGGCTCGGCGCGGCGCGCCGCCCCAGGGCCCGCCGCGCGGCGGCGTCGCCGTAAAAGAGGGCGCGCCACGCACGGTGCTCGTCGAGTTCGAGACCGCCGATCTGGAGCTGAAGCGTCTTCGCTGACTAGATGATTTCGAAGTACCGCTTGAGCTCCCAGTCGGTCACGGCGTCGAGCCACTGGCGCCATTCCCACTCGCGGGTGGCGGCGTAGTGGTCGACGAAGTCGTCGCCGAACCAGTCCCGGGCCACCTTCGAATCCTTGAAGATGCGGGTCGTCTCGATGAGGGTGCGCGGCGCGCGCGGAATGTTCTCGGCGCCCTGGTTCGTTCCGGTGATGGGCTTGGTGGTGAGCTTCATCCCCTTCTCGATGCCGTTCAAGCCCGCGGCGATCACCGCGGCGGTGGCAAGGTAGGGATTCATGTCGGCGCCCGGGCAACGGGTTTCGAGGCGCGTGGATTTGGGCCCGCCCACGATCACGCGAAAGGAAGCGGTGCGGTTGTCCACCGCCCACGTAGGCTTCACCGGCGCCCAGAAGCCGTCCACCAGGCGCTTGTACGAGTTGATCGTGGGCCAGTACATGGGCGCCATTTCCATGAGGCCCGTTACCTGGCCGGCAACGTAGCTCTCGAGGAGCTTCGACATCCCGCCATTGCGGCCCTTCGCGTCGTGGAAGACATTCCTCGATCCGTCGCTCAGGCTCTGGTGCAGGTGGCCCGAGCAGCCCGGGAGTTGCGCATTCCACTTCGCCATGAAGCTCGGCATGATGCCGAAGCGCGCGCCGATCTCCTTGGCGCCCGCCTTGAAGAGGATGGCGCGGTCCGCAGCTTCGAGGGCCTCGGAAAAAAGAAGCGCGGCCTCGTACACGCCGGGACCGGTTTCCGTGTGCAGGCCTTCGATGGGCACGCCGAAGAGCGCCATCTCGTCCATCAGCGCGTTGAAGTAGTCGCGATTCAGGTTCGCGCGCAGCAGCGAGTAGCCGAACATGCCGGGCGTGATCGGCGTGGGCCCGACGCCCTTCTTCTCGGCCCAGGTGTGCGGCGTCTCGGAGAAGTTGAAGAACTCGAACTCGGAGCCGACCATCGCGGTGAAGCCCATCTTCTCGGCGCGTTTCAGCACCCGCTTGAGCGTCTGGCGGGGGCAGAGCGGATGCGGCTTGCCGTCGTTGGTCACGAAATTGCCGAGGAAGAACGGAACTCCACCGTCCCAGGGCACGGTGCGGTAGGTGCCGAGGTCGATGCGCGCGAGCGCGTCGGGAAAGCCGTGCTGCCAGCCGGTGAGCTTGGTGTTGTCGTAGCACTGGTCGCCCGAGTCCCAGCCGAACACCACGTCGCAGAAGCCGAAGCCGCTTTCCACGGCGGAGAAGAACTTGTCGCGATGGATGTACTTGCCGCGCAGGATGCCGTCGATGTCGGAGCAAGCCACCTTCACCTTGCCGATCGTGGACTTGCGGATCGCATCGACGATGGTGGGCGCGTCCTTCATCGGGCTCTGGGACCTCTTCATGTTCCGCGCCACCTGATCTAGACCGCGCAGCGCGCGGCGATTTCGAGATAGTGCCCGATCGGAGGCGTGGTCGCCCCGGGGACCTTCGCGGCATCATCCCAGCGGCGGACCCGAATCGCGTCCTGCGCATGGGGCTTGGCGAGAAATGCGTTCGTCTCCTCGCGCGAGAAGATGCCGCCCTGGAGCGTGAGGCTGCGCCTGGAATCCTCGGAAAGCGCCTCGTAGTAGTCGGGCTCGAGCGCGCAGAGCGCGCGCTTGGCGTCGACGTGGAGGCGGATCGCCTCGATCACGGCGGGACCGAAGAGCGGGCGCAGGAACGGGATCGCGAAGTACTGGTGCTGGTCGTCGATGCCGCGCTCGGTGGGGCTCTCGCCCTGCAGGTTCAGCAGGTGGCCGAGGTCGTGCAGCAGCGCCGCCGTCACCAGCTCGATCGGAGCACCGGCGCGCTCGGCGGCCTCGGCCGACTGCAGCGCGTGCTCGAGCTGGCTCACGCCCTCGCCGCTGTAGGCGATGTGGCCGTGGTCCCGGAAGAGCCTTTCGATATCCGCGAGCTTGAGGCCCATGGCAAGCGCTACTTCGCGGGGCCCGCGAGCCGCCCGTCCGAGGCGAGCCCGGGTTGCGCCTTGAAGACCCCGGTCGAGTCGCCGCGCAGCCGGCTCCTGCGCAGAGCCCCGCCTGCTCGAGGATCGGGTAGGCGGTGGAGCAGAAGAAGGAGTTGATGCGGCGCAGGTCGCTGATGAGGTCCAGGTGCAGCGAGCTGGTCTCGATCGACTCCACCGTCTGACCGGCGAGGCGGTCGAGGTGCGAATCGTGGTACGCCCGCTCCAGGTCGCGGAAGCGCTCCTTCTCGACCAGCAGCTGTTGCGCGCTCTTCACGTCGCCGTTCAGGAACACCGACAGTCCCAGCCGCAGGTTCACCACGAGCTTGCCGTGCAGCTCGGTGATCTCGCGCATCCCCGCGTCCGAGAACGACAGGCGCTGCGCGATCTTCTTGTCGCGCAGGTCCTCC
>JANMYH010000438.1:0-4023 GCA_031381925.1 Burkholderiales bacterium
CGCGGACATCGTTGATCGCGAGGTTCAGCCCCTTGGCGCCGGTGGGCGGCACGATGTGGGCGGCGTCGCCCGCGAGGAAGAGGCGCCCGGCACGCATCGGCTCGCAGACGTAGCTGCGCATCGGCGTGACTCCGCGCTGGAGGATCGGGCCCTCGGCGAGCCGCCAACCATCGCCCGTTTCCAGCCGGGCGCGCAACTCGGACCAGATGCTCGCGTCGCTCCATCCGGTGGCGTCGTCGTCGGGACTGCACTGGAGGTAGAGGCGCGTGATGGCGCTCGATCGCATGCTGTAGAGCGCGAAGCCGCGCTCATGGCTCGCATAGACGAGCTCGGCCGAGGTGGGAGGCGCCTCAACGAGGATGCCGAGCCAGGCGAACGGGTAGGTCCGCGAGTACTCCTTGAGCGCGCCCGGGGGGATGGCGGCGCGGCTCGCGCCGTGGAAGCCGTCGCAGCCGGCGATGAAGTCGCAGTCGAGGGTTGAGTCGCGCCCCCCGTGGCGATAGCGGATCCGTGGGCTCGCGCCATCGAAGCCTTCCAGTCCCACGCGCTCGACGTCGAAGAGGATCGTGCCGGCGGCTGCCAACCGGGCCTCGACCAGGTCCTTGACGACCTCCTGCTGGCCGTAGACCGTGATCGATCGCCCGGTGAGCTCGGTGAGGGCGATGCGCTCCCGCCGGCCGCCAAACCGCAGCTCGATGCCATGGTGCTCCATGCCCTCGCGCTCGAGCCGCGTGCCGACTCCCGAGGCCACGAGCAGCTCGCGGCTGCCCTGCTCGAGCACGCCGGCGCGAATCCGTTCCTCGACGTGGCGGCGGCTGGCGCGCTCCAGCACGACCGAGGTGATTCCGGAGAGGTGCAGCAGGTGCGAGAGCAGCAGGCCCGCGGGGCCCCCGCCGACGATGCCCACCTGGGTGCGCGGCGCGACCACCGTTTCAGGATCCGGCGTCGTGCGCGAGCGCCTCGAGCTCGCGCACGATGCGGGTGCGCTCCTCCATGAGGAAGTTGAATTGCGCGTCGCAGCGGGGGATCGGCGTCGGATACGCGCGGATCTCCTCGTCGAGCTGCTTGCGCCGCGCCTCGAGCGAAGCGCGCGAGGCAACGGAAGGCATCGTCCCCATCATCGAATCCCCTCGATCACGGTCCGGATGAACTCGCTCTTCGCGTCATTATAGGCGCCGCGATCGTTGGGAAAGCGCGCCGCCAGGCGGCGCTTGAGCTTCCAGTAGTCGCCGGCGAGCGACGCGTCGGCGCGCAAGGCGTCGCGAAACGCGAGGTGGCGCTTCCAGAAGGGGCTGCCGTAGACCACGCCGTGAAGGTGAAAGTATCCCGGGTGGCCCTGCGCCTTCACGAAATAGCGGCGCTCGGGCATCGACTTCTCGAACTCCTGCACGTAGCGGTAGCCGTCCGCCTCGAGGTGGGCGATCTTGCGCTCGACGATCGAGATCGCCGGGGCGCCGAGCATCACGTCGATGACCGGCTTGGCGCCCAGGCCGGGAACCGCGGTGCTGCCGATGTGCTCGATCACCACGGCGTCGACGCCGAAGATGGCGGTGAGGCGGCCGTGCTCGATGTGGAAGATCGCGGGCCACATCGGCGAGTAGGCCGAGAGCTCGTGGGAATCGGGGACGGCGCTCATCGAACGAGGGCGAGCGCCTGCGGGAGGCTCCGGATCATCGGCACGCCGCGGGGGTCCGGGGGCTGGCGCCCGTCCTCGTTGAACCAGATCGCGTTGATCCCGAAGCGGCGCGGGGCGACCACGTCCTGCTCGACCGAGTCGCCGATCATCGCCACCTCGACCGGGTCGGCGCCGAGGCGCTCGAGGACCGCGCGCCAGAACTCGTCGCTGTCCTTGCGCGCGCCGATCTCGTTGTAGCAGAAGATCTCGGAGACCGAATCGCGCAGGCCCACGCGCCCGAGCGCGACCTCGATCATGTTGCGCGGCGACACGCTCGCGTTGGTCGCAAGCGCCACGCGGTGGCCGCCCTTCACCAGGGCCTCGACCGTCTCGCGCGCCCCCGCGATCGCGTGCACCTCGGGCCAGAGGGCCATGGGGATGTCGAGCGGGCCGTCCTCCGACATGAGCGTTCCGCCCCAGTCGAAGATCACCCAGCGCATCATCGGGCCCCCAGCGCGACCCAGTAGCGCTGCACCACCTCGCCGCGTGCGGCCACGAACTCCTCGGAGTCGAAGCGCCCGCCGCACGCTCGGATGGTGGCGATCGAGCCCGTGTTGGTCTTCGCGCAGGTGAGCAGCACCTCTTCAAGCCCGAGGCGGCGCGCCTCGTCGAGCGTGCGCCGCAGGAGCTCGCTCGCGTGGCCCCGTCGCCGGGCGCTCGGCCGCACGCCGTAGCCGATGTTTCCGCCCTCGATGCGCAGCTTTTCGGTGAGCGCGTGGCGCAGGTTCGACACGCCCACGACTTCCCCGGCATCGTCCACCAGCCAGAAGGTCGAGTGCGCGACGAAACCCGCGGGAAGCCCCTCGCCGCGCGAGCAGGCCTCCAGGCGGCTGACGAGAGCCGCGAAATCGTCGTGGGCGAACTCGAGCGTGAACGGGATCAGGGGCTCGCCCCGGTCGACGAACTCGCGCACCAGCTCGCGATAGGAGTGGGCCAGGCGCAGGTGCGGCCGCTCGAGGCGAGCCGCGGCCGCCACCGGCTGCCCGCCCCCGATCTCCTCGCTCGCGCTTTCGCCCGCCTTGCGCAACCCCGCCTCCGTCGTCGATGAATTGTCGGCATCATAACGGCCTTGCATGGATGCGCACCTCGAACTGCCGCCGAGTGCCTGGGTCCAGCGCTGGGTCGGCTGGATCCGTCCAGGCGGCTGCGTGCTCGATGTCGCCTGCGGATCGGGGCGCCACGCGCGCCTGCTTGCCCGGCTCGGCTTCGAGGTGGATGCCGTCGATCGCGATCCGCGCCTGTTCTCCGATCCGCCGGGGCGCGTGCGGCTGCTGGGCGCGGACCTCGAGGCGGGGCCCTGGCCCTACGGCGATCGCCGCTTCGATGCGATCGTGGTAACCAATTACCTCCATCGGCCCCTGCTGCCGACGCTCGCGGGCTCGCTCGAGCGCGGCGGGTTGCTGGTCTACGAGACGTTCGCCGAGGGCAACGAGCGCTTCGGCAAGCCGTCGAACCCGGCCTTCCTCCTCGCGCCCGGGGAGCTGCTCGACGCGGTGCGGGGCGTGCTTCGCGTGATCGCCTTCGAGGACCTGGTCGTGGACGACCCGCGCCCGGCAGCGGTCCAGCGGCTTTGCGCGCGGCGGGAATAACCCCCGGCATGGGTTAAAATCCCGGTTTCTCGACGCCAAGGTTCGCATGCTTTCCGGAAGTATCGTCGCCATCGTCACCCCGATGACCGCCGACGGGTCCCTCGACCTGCCGCGCCTGAAGAGCCTCATCGACTGGCACGTCGCCGAAGGCACCGACGGCATCGTGATCGTCGGCACCACGGGCGAGTCGCCCACGGTGGACGTGGCCGAGCACTGCAAGCTGATCGAGAGCGCGGTCCAGTTCGCGGGCGGGCGCATCCCGGTGATCGCGGGCGCCGGCGGCAATTCCACGCGGGAGGCGATCGAGCTCACCCGGTTCGCCCACAAGGCCCGCGCGGATTACGTGCTTTCGGTGGTTCCGTACTACAACAAGCCCACGCAGGAAGGGCTTTACCGCCATTTCAGGTCGATCGCCGAATCGACCGACATCCCGGTGATCCTCTACAACGTGCCGTCGCGCACCGTGGCCGACCTGCAGAACGACACGATCCTGCGCATGGCCGACGTGAAGAACATCGTCGGCATCAAGGACGCCACCTCGAACATCGAGCGCGCCACCGACCTGATGGCGCGCATGCGCCCGGGCTTCCTGGTCTTCAGCGGCGACGATGCGTCCGCGCTCGCCTACATCCAGCTCGGCGCCCATGGGGTGATCTCGGTCACCGCCAATGTCGCCCCGCGCCTCATGCACGAGATGTGCGCGGCCGCGCGCGCGGGTGACGCGGCGCGCGCCATCGCGCTGAACAACCGATTGATCCC
>JANMYH010000002.1:0-6776 GCA_031381925.1 Burkholderiales bacterium
GTGCTGCTCGCGATCTCCACCTCGGGCAACTCGAAGAACGTGGTCGAGGCGATGAAGGCGGCGCACGCGAAGCAGATGACCGTCATCGCCCTGACCGGGCGCGACGGCGGCGCGATGGCGAGGATGCTCGGCCCCCACGACTACCATTTGAACGTCGCCCACCCGCGCACGATGCGCGTGCAGGAGGTCCACCTGCTGGTGGTCCACTGCCTGTGCGAAGTGGTCGACAACGTGATCCACGGAGAGAAGAAATGAAACGCAAGTTCCTCGGCCTTACCCTTTTCGCCGCGACGGCAACGCTGCTCCCGGGATGCTTTCCGCTTGCGGTCACCGGCATGGGCGCGGCCGCGATCATGGCGAGCGATCGCCGCACGACGGGCATGTACATCGAAGACGAGAGCATCGAATGGCGGGTGGTCGCGCGGATGCGCGGCCAGTACCCGGGCCTGCATGTGAACTCCACGAGCTTCAATCGCCGCGTCCTGCTCACGGGCGAAGCGCCCAACGAGGAAACGCGCGCGCGGATCGAGGCGTCGGTGCGCGGGCTCGAAAACGTGCGCGAGGTCACCAACGAGATCCAGATCGCGGGCGTCTCCTCGCTCGCCTCGCGCGGCAACGATGCGCTCGTCACCTCGAACGTGAAGGCGCGCATGGTCAACAATGGGCGCTTTTCGCCCAATCACGTCAAGGTGGTGACGGAACAGGGCGTGGTGTTCCTGATGGGCATCGTCACGCAGGCCGAGGGCGACGCCGCGGTGGAGATTGCGCGCAATGCGAGCGGTGTGGCGCGCGTCGTGAAGGTCTTCGAATACGTGGCGTCCTGAGTCTGCTACAGGTGTATTCCCTGTTGTGATGTGAGTCACTTCAGGGCCATCGGGGGCCAAGGAGAATGCCGCATCACTTTCCAGAGGGCGATGCGACGACCGTGCAGTGGGACCTCGAAGGCACACGTGAGGCATTGCGCTCCCCGTTTCCGTGGATCGCGCTCGTCGCCTCCCTCGCGCTCACCGCGGCAGGCTGGGTCGGGCTCGAACGCAATCGCTACGACAACGCCCGCGTGCAGTTCGAGCGCCGCACCGAAACCGCGGCCGCTGCGGTGCGCGCGCGCATGCTCGCGTACGAACAGATCCTGCGCTCGGGTGCCGCGCGCATCGCATCGTCGCCGGGCGTATCGCGCGAGGAGTGGCGCGCCTTCATCGCGAACCTCCAGCTGGAGGAGCGCTTCCCCGGCATCCAGTCGGTGGGCTTTGCCGAGTCGGTCCGCGCCGCCTCGCGCGCCGAGCACGTGAAGCGCCTGCGCGCCGAAGGCTTCACCGAATACGACATCGTCCCGCCCGGGGAGCGCGACGAGCTCACGCCGATCGTCTACAACGAGCCGTTCCTCGGCCGCAACGCGCGCGTCCTGGGTTTCGACATGTATTCGGAGCCGGTGCGGCGCGCGGCGATGGACCTCGCCCGATCCAGCGGCGAGGCGGCGATCACCAGCCGCGTGGTGCTCGCCGGGGAAGCGTTCCGCGGGGCGCAGCCGCAGCAGCCCGGATTCGTCATGTACGTCCCGGTGTTCCACCCGGTGGCGCGCGACCTTCCGCGCCGCGACCGCGCGAACGCGGTATCCGGCTACGTCTTCAGCCCCTTCCGCATGCACGACCTGCTGCAGGGAATCCTCGACGAGGGGGTCCTCCAGGTGCTCGACATGCGCATCTACGACCAGGCGGGAAAGGGCGTCCAGGCGGAGCTGATCGACACCCGCGCGTCGTGGCGGCCGGCGCCGGCCGCGGGGCCCTCGGAGTTCGAGCGCATCGTGAATTTCCCGATGCCGGGGCGCTCCTGGACGATCCAGTTCATCTCGCGCCCGGAGTTCGACGCGGCGCTGCGCGCGGACCGGCCGTGGGTGGTGCTCGCGGGCGGCCTGATCGCGACGATGGTGGTATTCCTGCTGATCGTGGCGCTGGTGAATTCCTGGAACCGCGCGCACGCGCTCTCGATGCGCGACCCGCTCACCGGGCTCTGGAACCGGCGCTACCTCGAGGAGACGATGAACCGCGAGCTGCCGCGGGCGCGGCGCACCAACACCGGCATCGGCGCCATCATCTTCGACCTCGACCACTTCAAGCACCTGAACGACACCTTCGGCCACGACGCGGGCGACTTCGTGCTCGCGCGCGTGGGCGAGCTGCTTCGCCACGCAACGCGCGAAAGCGATATCGCCTGCCGCCGCGGCGGCGAGGAGTTCGGCGTGATCATGCCGGGGGCCACGCTCGAGTCCACGCGCAACAAGGCCGAGGCGATCCGCGCCGCCTTCGCCTCCATGCACCTCGAGTTCGAGGGCGCGCCGCTCGGCGTGATCACCCTCTCCGCGGGCGTTGCGGCCCTGCCTCCCGGAAAGCAGGACTGGGCGCAGGTCATGCGCATGGCCGACAAGGCGCTCTATACCGCCAAGCAGGCCGGCCGCAACCGCGTCATCGCCGCCATCGACGACTGAAGGGAAAACCGGGGACAGACCACGGTTTCCCGCTTGGAGGGACGCGCGGTCCCCGAGGTGGGAAACCGTGGTCTGTCCCCGGTTTTCTTTCCCATTTTCCCGTTCATCCAGCGGATCACCGGCCCGATGACGGGCAGCTTGGCGTAGAGCTCGCCCGCCGCGTCCAGTAGTCGCCGTGCCACGCAACGCGCCCATCGGGGGCGAAGCGGATGTGCGAAGCGCCGTGGATGCGCCGGGTGACGCCGGGCTTCCACGCCTTGGCGCGAAAGTCGAAGTTCCAGACCAGGAACGCGTTCGGGCCCTCGCGCACGCTCTCGAGGATCACGAAGCGGGGATCGTGGAGCGTCTCGAACATGTGCGCGAACACCTTCCTGATCGCCTCGGCGCCGGTCACCTCGTTGAACGGATCGCGGAAGTACGCATCCTCCGTATAGGCGCGCTCGAGCCGATCCACGGATTCCGGCGTGAGCGTCTCCCAGAATTCCACCAGTCGCCTCAATGCGTCGTCGCTCATGGCCCGATCATCCTCCGGATCGCCGCGAAGTACGCGGGGTAAGGCAGCAGCCGCAGGAACTTCAGCACCCGCGTGAAGCGCCGCGGAAAGTGGATCTCGAAGGCGCCGCCCGCGAGGCCCTCCATGATTTCCCGCGCGGCCTCCTCGGCGGTGATGAGCGCGGGCATCTCGAAGTCGTTCTGGGCGGTGAGCGGCGTCTTCACGAAGCCGGGATTCACCACGCACACGCCGATTCCCTTCGGGCGCAGGTCGAGGTAGAGCGTCTCGGCGAGGTTGATCACCGCGGCCTTCGTCGGCCCGTACGCGAGGCTCTTCGGCAGCCCGCGATAGCCCGCCACCGAAGACACCAGCGCGATCGTCCCGCTGCCCTGCTTGATCAGCAACGGCGTGACCGCGGCCAGCACGTTGAAGGACCCGAGGAGATTGGTCTCGACCATCGAGCGCGCGGCCGAGAGGTCGATCTCCCACGCGCGCATTGGCTTGTAGTCGCCCGCCATGAGGATCGCCACGTCGATTCCCCCCCAAGTCGCCACGAGCGTTCGCGCGGCATCGGCGAGCGCCACGGGGTCGCGGATGTCGAGCGGCAATGCGAGCGAACGCCCCGGCCCGAAGCGCGCGGCCATCTCCTCCAGGGGCTCGCGTCGCCGTGCCGACAGCGCAAGGTGAGCGCCGGCGAGGGCCAGGCGCTCGGCGAGGGCCGCGCCGATGCCGGTGCTCGCGCCCACGATCCAGCAGCGCCGCCCGCGCCAGTCCCGAATCGGCGGGTTCAGCGCCATCGGCTCAATCGCGCTTGCGGAAGGTAAAGGTCACCTCGCCGAAGCCGATCCCGAACTTCGACAACGCGGTGCGGTTCATGAGCGTGCGCTCGTCGATGAGCCACATCCAGTCTTGCATGTCGAGCTTCACGGTCCCGCCGCCGTCGCGTTTCGCCTCGAGCACGTAGCGCCAGGCAAGCGCGTTGCCGGCCGCCTCGCCGAGTGCCTCCCCCACCACGTCGGCGGCGGTGCCCACATAGCGGTCGCCGGTCTTGCGCACCGTCCAGACGCGCGTCTCCTTCGATCCGTCCGAGTCGGTGAAGCGCTCGTCGAGCGTGCCGACATCGCCCGCCCAGGTGCCGGTCATCTCGACGTACATGCGCTTGGTGACCTTGCCCGAGCGGTCCTGGACCATGCCCCAGCCGTCGACCTTGCCATTGAAGTAGGTCTTGAAGTCGAACACCGGGCGCTGCTCGGCGTAGTCCTGCACGGCGGGCGCGGCGCAGGCGCCGAGCGCCAGCGAAGCGATCAATGCGAAAAGGATCTTCATCGGAAATCTCCACGTTCGAGGTTCGAATTCCACAACGCCGCGGCGGCGAGCGCCTTGAGCGCGCACGGCAGCAGCGCATACACGCCCGCGAGCGCAGCGAGCGAAGCGCCGGTATTGGCGGCGCCGGGCCGGTAGCCCCAGGCGGCGAGCAGCGGCAGCGCGATGCCCGCGGCCAGCGCGAGGTTCAGCTTGGTCACCAGGTTCCAGAGCCCGAAGTACGCGCCCTCGTGCCGCCCGCGTCCCCGGGCCTCGTCCTCGTCGATCACGTCGGCGAGGAGCGACGGCGGTAGCGCCAGGTCCGCGCCGAGCCCAAGGCCCGAGAGCACGCAGATCGCCAAGTAGGCGCCGGCATCGCCCGCGCCGATCAGGAACGCCCACGCGAACGCGACGATCGACAGCACCATCCCGAGGCACCACGCGCGCGCCTTGCCGACGCGGCGTGCGAGCCACACCCAGGCCGGCAGGCCGAGTGCGCCCGCCGCGAAGTACGCAACGAGGAAAGCCGCCGTGAGGTCGGGGCGCCGCACCACGTCCTCGATGAAGAAGAGCACGAGCGTGGCGGGAATGGCCGCGGCGATGCCGTTGAAGAGGAACACGAGCGCGAGGCGCCGGAAGGGCGCGTTGGCGAGCGGCAGCGCGAGCGAACGAAGGCCGGGCGCCGCGTCGCGCAGCCGCACCGGCGCGGGCGGCGAGCGCAGCGCGGAGACGAGCGCGGCCGCGAGCAGCAGCGGCACGAAAGCGAAGGCGAAGAGGGCGAAGCCGTCGCGCTCGCCCGCACCGCGCCGCAGCACCTCGGGCAGCACCGCGGCGAGGAAGACGCCTGCGAGCGCGAAACCCTCGCGCCAGGCAGTCACGCGCGTTCTCTCGGCGGGCTCGTCGGAGATCTCGGCGCCGTAAGCCTGGTAGCTCACCGTGATGAGGCTGTAGGCGGTGTAGACCAGCACCAGGTTCGCGATCAGCCACCCTCCGAGCGCGCCGGCGTCCCAGAAGGGCGGGTCGAACAGGCCCACCATGCCGAGCGACAGCAGCGGCGCGCCCGCCGCGACGAATACCCAGCGCCCGCCGGGGCGCGCCCGCCGCCGGTCGCTCCACCAGCCGAGCAACGGGTCCTGGATCGCATCCAACGCGCGCGCCGCGAGGAGCCATCCGCCCACGGCGGCGAGCGAGAGCCCGAGCGTATCCGCGTAGAACTTGGGCACGTGCACGTAGATCGGCAGCGCCGCCATCGCGAGCGGCATCCCGAGCAGGCCGTAGGCCGCCAGGCGTGCCGTGCCCGGACGCCGGGTCGTCATTCGGGCAGGCCGAGCAGCCGGCGCCGGAGCTGCGGTTCACTGGTGCGCTCATCCAGCCAGATCGCGAAGAACGCGCGAGCGAATTCCGCGTCGGCCACGGCACCGAGCAATCCCTGCTGGTTGTAGAAGCGCGCCTCGCGCCCGGGCAGGTGCACGCCCACCAGCCGCTCGCCCGCGCGGATGTCGGGGAACACGCGGCGCATCGCGTCCTCCCATCGCGCCAGGCGAGCCGGATCGCGATGGCCGAGCTTGCGCATCTCCTCGATGCTCCGCGTCGAGAGATCCGCGCCGCGAATGTCCATTGCGTAACGGATATCGAGCGCGAGCGCCGCATCGGGCGCGTACGCGTCGGCCGCGACCCAGAGCGTCGCATCGTAGACGTGCCACGCCAGCACGCGAAAGCGCGCATCGCCCAGCGGCTTCAGCGCCGGCAGCTGGGCGGTGACCGCGGCCGGCAGCGGCGGCGGGGAGGCCGCCGCGGCGAAGGCGAACGCGAGCACCAGCGCCCAGGCTCTCACGGCCGGACGAGCTCGATCTGCATCACGTCCACGCGGCCGGCATCGAAGCCCGCCTCGCAGTAGTGGAGGTAGAACCGCCAGGCGGCGAGGAAGCGCGCGTCGAACCCGAGCGCGCGTACCTGGTCTTCGCGCGCATCGAAGTCGCGTCGCCAGCGGCGCAGGGTCTCGGCGTAGTCGCGCCCGAAGAGGAACGGTGCCCGCGCCTCGAGCCCGGCGGCGCGCGCCTGCTCGACGAACCGCGACACCGACGGCAGCATCCCGCCGGGGAAAATGTACTGGCGGATGAAGTCGCTCGAACGGCGGTAGCGGTCGAAGGCGCCCTCGGCGATCACGATCGACTGGATCGCCGCGCGCCCGCCGGGCTTCAGGCGCTCGCGCAGCGTGCGGAAGTACGCCGGCCAGTAGCGCTCGCCCACCGCCTCCACCATCTCGATGGAGACGATGCGGTCGAACTGGCCCCCGGCGTCGCGGTAATCGCAGAAGCGCAGGTCGACGCGTTCGGCGAGTCCCGCGGCCTCGATGCGCGCGCGCCCGTAGTCGAGCTGCGCCTGCGAGATGGTCAGGCCCGTCACCCGGCAACCGCGCGTAGCGGCGGCGCGCTCGGCAAAACCGCCCCAGCCGCAACCGATCTCGAGCAGGTGATGGGATTCGTCCACGCCGAGCAC
>JANMYH010000023.1:0-8114 GCA_031381925.1 Burkholderiales bacterium
TGACCGCTCGCGGCATGGGCATCCGCGCCAACCGCTACTCGATGCTGGTCGACGACGGCGTGGTGAAGACGCTCAACGTCGAGGCGCCGGGCAAATTCGAGGTCTCCGGCGGCGACACGATGCTGCAGCAGGCCTAGCCGAACACCACCATGCCGTGGCGGCCGAGCGCCACTTGGCACGCCGCCCGGGCCATGGCGCTTACTTCGCCCCCAGCACCATCACGATGAAAAAGACCACGAGGATCGCGATCACCAGCAGCGCGATCTTCCAGCCGGACTTCGGGCTCTGCCCCGACACTTCCCCGGTCTGCGCATTGATCAGGAACCGGTAGACCCTGTCCCGGTAGCGGTACGCCGAGATCCACACCGGCAGCAGCACGTGCTTGAACTTGACGTCGGTATAGCGCGTGGAAACCGAGGCGATTCGCTGCTGGTCGCCGCCGATGTCGCTGCGGATGAGCGCGGCGACCTGCGCGTCGATCGTGCGCTTGGCGATCGGATAGCCTTCCTTGAGGCCCACCTGGTAGGCCTCGGCCTGGAAGCCGCTCACGAACTCGGGCTGGTAGGGCACCAGCGCCTTCAGGTTCCAGCGCGCGGTGGCGCCGAGGATTTCATCGGGCAGCGTCTTCGAGCCCGTGACCAGCACGTCATCGTGGAACTGCTCGACGTGGCCGGAGGCGCTCGTCCAGCGCGTCTCCTTGCGCTGCCGTGTCGAGGTGACCGTCTGGCCGCGCGAATCGGTGGTCTGGTAGCTCTCGTCCACGTAGTAGTCGTCGCCGCGCTCGCCCTCGTAGTCGCTGGCGGTCTCGCAGTCGTAGGTCCAGAACGGCAGGTACATGCCCGCGAGCCCCGCGTCGCTCTGGGCGTAGCGCTTCAAGTCGTTGGGCGCGAGCCATTGCTTGCGGATCCAGCGGCGGAACGCGTCCTGGGCACGCGCGCGATCGAGCTGGAACGGGACGATCGACTTGGGCTTGATGCGGCGGTTGGCGTAGCTCTTCGAGACGATTGCCGCGCTGCAGAACGCGCATTTCGATGCGAACAGGCTCGCGCCCAGGTTCTGCTCCGCGCCGCACTTCTCGCAGCGCACGTGCTCCTCCTCGGCGGTCTCCTGCTTGCCCTCGAGCGCGCGCAGGTAGGTGTCGAAGTCGAGCTCCTCGACGCGGCTGTCGTCCTCGCCAATCGCGTTCTGGGTCCCGCAGAACTCGCAGCGCAGCTCGCGCGTGCCGGGAGCGAACGACAGCTTCGCCCCGCAACCCGCGCAGGGGAAGGTCCTGATGAAATCGTGGCCCTCACCCCGGCCGCCACCCTCACCCCGACCCTCTCCCACGCCACGTTCCACTCCTTGGGCGCCCGAGGGAGAGGGAGCAACCACGCTCACTTCGGAATCGGCGGCGGCGTGTTCGCGAATATCGAGGCCAGCTCGGGAACCTCGCCCGCTTTCGACCATTGCGCCATGCCGTTCTTCCACACCAGGGTGTCGCGGGTGATCTTGCCGGCCGACACCTGCTGCTGCAGCGCACCGGCATCGAAGGGTCCGGTCTGGGCCTGGCCGACGGCGACATGGAACAGGGCCGCACCTGGGAGCGGGGGCGGCATCGCGCCACCACTCCCGGTCATGCCGCTCATGGCATTGGCCATCTGCGCGCCCATCGCCATTCCCGCGCCCAATCCCACCCCTACGCCCGCTGCCCCGCCCGGATTGTTCGCCGCATCCTTGATCGACGACGCGGCCTCGTATTTCGTATAGGCATTCAGGTCGCCGATGGCGGCGATCGCGCCGCGCTTGTCGATCGCCTTCTCGACCTCGTCGGGCAGCCCGATGTCCTGCACCTGCACCTCGACCAGCTCCAGTCCGAAGGCCTCGAAATCGGGCTGCAGCTTCTCGCGCAGGCGCTGTCCCATCTCGACCACCTTGGCCTCCATCTCGATCACGGGGATGCCAAGCTCGGGCATCAGCTCCTTGATGCGGGTGCCGATCTTGCCGCGCAGGTTCTCCTGGATCTCGGAGGTGGTGAAGCGGTTGTCGGTGCCGACCAGGTCGCGCACGAAGACGCCCGGATCCTTCACGCGGATCGCGTAGAGGCCGAAGGCGGTGGCGCGCACCATGCCGAAATCCCTGTCGCGCATCATCGCCGGCCCCGGCGTGCCCCACTTGAGGTCGGTGAACTTGCGGGTCGAGACGAAGTAGACCTCGGCCTTGAAGGGGCTGTTGAAGCCGAACTTCCAGCCGCGAAGCGTGGCGAGGATCGGCAGGTTCCGGGTGTCGAGCGTGTAGGTGCCGGGCTTGAAGACGTCGGCGAGCTTGCCCTCGTTGATGAAGGCGGCCATCTGCCCTTCGCGCACCACCAGCTTCGCGCCGTACTTGATCTCGTTCTGGTAGCGCTCGAAGCGATACGCGAGCGTGTCGTTGCTGTCGTCGAGCCACTCGACGATGTCTACCAGTTCGCCGATCAGCTTGTCCCAGAGGGCCATGGCGGTTCCTTTAGCGGGAGGTGTGAGGTATTTTAGAGCATGCCGATCACGATCGCATCCCTCCACGTCTATCCCGTCAAGGGCCTGAAGGGGGTCGAGCTGCAGTCGTCGAACTGCACCGACCGGGGGCTCGAGCACGACCGGCGCTGGATGGTGGTCGCGCCCGATGGCGAATTCTTCACCCAGCGCGACCATCCGCGAATGGCGACGGTGTGGACCGACCTGCTCGCGGGCGAGCTCGAGATTTCCGGCCCCGAGGCCGGACGCGTCGCGGTGCCGCTGCGACCCACAGCCGGAGAACCGATTCGAGTGCGCGTCTGGAGCAGCCTGTGCGACGCGCTCGCGGTGTCCCCTGAAGCCGACGCCTGGCTCTCGGATTACCTCGGGCTCGCCTGCCGCCTGGTCTACATGCCCGAGAGCACCCAGCGCCGCTCGAACCCCGAGTACGCGGGCGACGGCCGGCTGGTGGGCTTTGCCGACGGTTACGCCTACCTGTTGACGGGCGAGGCATCGCTCGTGGACCTCAACGCGCGGCTCGCGGCGACTAAACACCCGCCGCTGCCGATGAACCGCTTCCGACCGAACATCGTCGTGTCGGGGTCGCAGGCCTATGCGGAGGATGGATGGGGCGAGGTGCGCGTGGGCACGGCGACGTTGCGCGGTGTGAAGCCCTGCGGCCGTTGCCAGGTCACCACGACGGACCAGACGACCGGGGAGGTGCGCGGGCCTGAGCCGCTCGCCACCCTCGCCACTTATCGCAACAGCCAGGAGTTCGGCGTGATGTTCGGCATGAACCTTGTCACCGAGCAGGTCGGACGCGTGGCCGTTGGCGACACGGTGCAGCCGTCATGAACCCAGGAGCTCGATGATCGGGCAGGACGTGCGGCTGCGGTTCGCCTTGCACGCGGCGATCAGCCGCTGGAGCTCGAGTCGCATGCGCTCGAGCTCGGCGATCTGGCGCTCGATCACCTGCTGCTTGCTCTCGGCGATGAGGCGCACGTCGCGGCAATTGCGCCCGTCCTCGAGCTTGATGAGCTTCTCCACGTCGGCAAGCGAGAATCCGAGCTGCTGCGCGCGCCGGATGAAGTTCATCCGCGCGATTGTGCGCGCAGTGTATTTCCGATAGCCCGTCGAGGGCCGCTGCGGCTCCTCGATCAGCCCGCGGCGCTGGTAGTACCGGATGGTCTCCACGTTCACGCCCAGCTCTTTCGCGAGCCTACCAATCGTCATCGAGGGCATTCAGGCCTACCTCACGCATCGAAGCTAAAAGGGGCGATGGTAGGACCCGTACCCAGCTACATGTAAATGGGCAGGTTGTAGGACGTGTCCCACAGCCGTTCCCAAGTACGGGACGCATACTCCCCGCCCATGTCCCCGCCTGCATGGCAGCGCCGCCTCGATACGGCCGAATCGGAAGCCGACGTCGCTGCGATCGCGAGCAACTTCGTGGCGAAGTTGTCGCCCACCGATCTCGAAAGGCTTCCCGAGATATGCCGGCCTAAACCCCTGGCGCGTGGCTCCGATGTCACCGAGTACGCATCGATCCTCGTGCGGCACCATTGCAGTGGCGACGTCGCGACCCACCGCCTGGTCGCCAGCCTCACCGCTTTCTTCTCCGCAGCCGCCCGCCGGCTGTCGGAGCTGGGCTAGATTTGCGTCTCCCCGAAGGGTTGGTTTGATCGGCAGTGATACGTACCAGCGGATCTAGCCCGGGACCTTCTCCGCGCGGGAATGACCACCCGGCTTGAGCAGGAAGGCGGCGAGCGCGGGCAGCAGGAGCAGCGCGCCCAGCATGTTCAGGAAGAACATGAACGCCAGCAGGATGCCCATGTCGGCCTGGAACTTGAGCGCCGAGAACGCCCACGTGCCGACGCCGATCGTCATGGTGACCGCGGTGAACACCATCGCCGTGCCGCGCTCGACCAGCGCCTCGTAGAAGGCGGTCGCGAGGTCCTTGCCCTCCTCGAGGTGGATCTCGATGCGGTCGTAGAGGTAGATGCCGTAGTCGACGCCCACGCCGACGCCGAGCGCGATCACCGGGAGCGTCGAGACCTTGAGGCCGATGCCGAGTGTGGGCATCAACGCCTCGCACAGCACCGAGACGATCGCGAGCGGGATCAGGATGCAAAGGGTCGCTCGCAGGCTCCTGAAGGTGATCATGCACATCACCATGAGCGCCCCGAAGATCGCGAAGTTCATCTCCCAGCGCGCCTTGTCGACCGCCTCGTTGGTCGCGGCCATCACGCCCACGTTGCCGGTCGCCAGCTTGAACTCCAGCTTGTCGGTGTTGGCCGCTCTTGCGAACTGCTTCACCTGGTCGACGAGGTGCGCAATGGTCTCGCCCTGCTGGTCGGTGGTGTTCACCAGCACCTGCATGGCGCTGCAGTCGGGATTGAGCAAGCCCGTGGCGGTGTCGATCGGGGTCACCGCCTGCGCCATCACCTGCGGATCGCGCGGCAGCTGGCGCCACTTGATGTTGCCCTCGTTGAAGCCGGAGTTCACCACTTTCGCGAGGCTCGGCAGCGAGATCACCGACTGCGTTCCCGCCACGTTCTGCATGTACCAGTCGAAGCGCTCGATCGTCCCCATCACCTCGTAGTTGGTGCACGCGCCCTGCACGCCCTGGGTCTGCGCCACGACACCGAGGGTATTCACGCCGATCGCGAACTTCTCGACGATCTTCGCGTTGTCGAGGTTGTAGCGCGACTCGGGCCGCAACTCCGGCACACCGATGCCGTAGTCGCCGACCTTGAGGCGGTGCGCCTGGAAGAGGCCGACGGCGAGGATCGCGAGCGCGATGGCGATGATCACCATGGCGCGCGGACGCTCCACGCCCCTCGCGGCCGCGCGCCAGAAGCGGTGCACCCGGCCTTCCTGGAACGCTTCCTTCTGCAAAGCCTGCCGGGACATCCCGAGGTACGAGAGCATGATCGGCAGCAGCATCTTGTTGGTGATGATCATCCACGCGACACCCAGCGACGCCGTGATGCCGAGCTCGCGCACGATGTCGATCGGAATCAGCATGATCACCGCGAAGCCGAGCACGTTGGTGAGGAGCGCCAGCGTTCCCGGAATGAAGAGCTTGGCGAAGGAGCGCTTGGCGGCCGTGAGGCTGTCGACGCCGGAGACCACCTCGCGCTCCCACGTCTTGGTCATCTGCACCGCGTGCGACACGCCGATCGAGAAGATCAGGAACGGCACCAGGATCGAGAGCGGATCGATGCCGAAGCCCAGCAGCGGGAGCGTGCCGAGGAGCCACAGCACCGGCATCATCGCGACGACGAGGGCCACCAGCGTGAGCTTGATGTCCTTCACGAACCAGAGCATCAGGACCAGCGTGATCACGAAGGCCACGCCGAAGAAGGTCACCACGCCGCGCGCGCCGTCGCGGATGTCGCCCACGGCTTTCGCGAACCCGATGATGTGCACGCTGTGGCGCTCGCCCTGGTACTTCGCGCGCAGCTCCTCGAGCTTCTGGGCGACTTCGAAGTAGTTCAGGCGCTTGCCGGTCTGCGGGTCGATCTCGAGCAGGCCCGCGCTCACCAGCGCGCCGGAAAAGTCGGTGGCCACCGTGCGGCCGACCTCGGACGACTTGTTCACGTTCTCGCGCACCTTCGCCAGGTCCGCGTCGGTGCCCTGGAAGGTCGCCGGGATCACGTTGCCGCCCGCGAAGCCCTCCTCGATCACCTCGATGAAGCGCGTGTTGGGCGTGAAGAGCGACTTGACCGACGGGCGGTCGGCGCCATTCAGCAGGAACACGTCGTCCGTCAAGCCCTTCAGCTTGGCCATGAACTCCTTGTTGTAGATGTCGCCGTCCTTCTGGACCAGCGCGAGCGCCACCCGGTTGGCGCCGCCGAACACCTTCTCGTACTCGCGATACACCTTCATGTACTCGTGCTTGAGCGGCACCATCTTGCTGAAGCCCGCGTCGACCACCAGGCGCGAGGCCGAGGCCGCGAACAGGACCGTGAGGATGGCGAAGAGGACCAGCCACGCCTTGCGATGGTCGAAGACGAGCCTCGAGACGCCCTGGATGAAGGAGTCGAGCTTCATCGCTTCGCCGCGGGCGAGGACGGCAGCGGCACCTCGCGCACGCCCGCCTCGCCGAGGAGCAGCACGGTATTGGGCGAGTTGAGGATCGCCTTGGCGAAGGCGCGCGTGGTGCCGGTGGCGAGCGGCACGAAGGTCTGGCCGTTGTCGCGGCTCACGAGGGCCGTGCCCGCCGCGCCCGCCACCACCAGGGCGCCGTCGGGCAGCTTGTCGCCGCCCATGAGGGTCGCCACCGACGGATTCTCGACCTGGTGCCAGGTCTTGCCCTTGTCGGTGGAGCGGTAGATGCGACCGCGCATGCCGAACGCGATGACCGCGCCGTCGTCGGCCACGAGCCCGCCGAAGAACGATCCCTTGTAGGGGGAGGCGACGTTCGCCCAGGTCTTGCCGGTGTCCGGGGAGGCGAGGATGGTGCCGCCCTCGCCGAGGATCACGAGCTGTCCCCCGCCCACGTCGAGGATCACGTTCAGGTGCTTGTCGTCGGCGACGATCTTCCTCGGGTTCCAGCTCTTGCCGCCGTCGGCGCTCTCGTAGTACGCGCCGTATGCGCCCACCGCGATCGCCGTATCGTGCGTGAGGAAGATCACGTCGAGCAGCGGACGCTGCTCGGCCGGAGCGGAGAACACCTGCGTCCAGGTGTCGCCGCGGTCGCGCGTGGCGAGGATCACCGAATCGTGGCCGACGGCGATGCCCGCCTGGTCGTCGAGGAAGTCGAGCGCGGTCAGCAGCGGAGTAGGCGGGGCCTTGGCGCGCTTCCACGTCTTGCCCTGATCGTCGGAGATGACGATGTAGCCGCGGTCGCCCACCGCGACGATGCGGCTGCCGAAGCGCTCCGCATCGACCAGCAGCAGGCGCTGCATGGTGGTTGCACCGCGCGGCCCCGACTCGGGCAGGCTCGCGGGATCGGGCGCCGCCCATGCGGCGGCGATCGCGCCGCAGCACAGCGCCGCGGCGCCGATCGCCTTTCTCATCCGGGCGGCTCGGGGATTACCGGGTACCGGTGCCGCGCAGGTTCGACGGCGTGTAGTCCCCGGCGGTGCGCTTGATCGGCTCGTAGATCACCTTCTCTTCGCTGCGCAGCCCCATCGCGATGTAGCGGCCCGATTGCAGGTCGTTGTGGACCTCGGCCGTCGGGAAGATCGTCGGGATGTTGTACCAGTTCTCGCTGTGCTGCTCGGAATAGCGCCACAGCTCGCCGCGGCCGTCGTACTTGTCGGAGGCGACCGGGGTCCAGCTGTCCTCGTCGAGGTAGAACACGCGCTTGGAGTAGATGTGGCTCGTGCCCGGCTTGAGCGTGGCCTCGACCACCCACACGCGGTGCAGCTCGTAGCGCGCGAGATCCTGGTTGATGTGGCCGGGCTTGAGGATGTCGGAGTACTTCAGCTTCGGATCCGACAGCTTGTACGAGTTGTACGGGACGTACATCTCGCGCTTGCCGACCAGCTTCCAGTCGTAGCGGTCGGTCGCCCCGTTGTACATGCCGAAGTCGTCGTTGGTCCTGAGGCCATCGGCCGCGGTGCCCGGATTGTCGTAGGCGACGTTGGGCGCCAGGCGCACGCGGCGCTGGCCGGGGTTGTAGGTCCACGCGCTGCG
>JANMYH010000083.1:0-9305 GCA_031381925.1 Burkholderiales bacterium
TTCACGTCCTTGCGCGGCTCGCGGCCGAAGAACTCCTTCACGCGCTCCTGCACCTTGGGCATGCGCGTCATGCCGCCCACCAGGATCACGTCGCCGATGTCGGAGAGCTTGATGCCGGAGTCCTTGAGCGCGATCTCGCACGGCTTGATGGTGCGCTCGATCAGCTCGTCGACAAGCGACTCGAACTTGGCGCGCGTGATCTTCATCGACAGGTGGCGCGGCCCGTTGGCGTCGGCCGTGATGTAGGGCAGGTTGATGTCGGTCGATTGCGAGCTCGACAGCTCGATCTTCGCCTTTTCGGCCGCTTCCTTCAGGCGCTGCAGGGCGAGCACGTCCTTGGACAGGTCCGCACCCTGCTCACGCTTGAACTCGGTGACGATGTAGTCGATCACGCGCTGGTCGAAGTCCTCGCCGCCAAGGAACGTGTCGCCGTTGGTCGAGAGCACCTCGAACTGGTGCTCGCCGTCGATCGCCGCGATCTCGATGATCGAGATGTCGAACGTGCCGCCGCCGAGGTCATAGACCGCGATCTTGCGGTCGCCTTCCTTCTTGTCGAGGCCGAAAGCGAGTGCCGCCGCGGTCGGCTCGTTGATGATGCGGCGCACTTCCAGGCCCGCGATCCGTCCCGCGTCCTTGGTCGCCTGGCGCTGGGAATCGTTGAAGTACGCGGGCACGGTGATCACCGCCTCGGTGACCGGCTCGCCGAGGTAGTCCTCGGCGGTCTTCTTCATCTTGCGCAGGACCTCGGCGGAAACCTGCTGCGGCGCGATCTTCTTGCCGCGCACCTCCACCCAGGCGTCGCCGTTATCGGCCTTGACGATGCCGTAGGGCATCAGGTTGATGTCCTTCTGCACCTCTTTTTCCTCGAACTTGCGGCCGATCAGGCGCTTGACCGCATAGAGGGTGTTCTTCGCGTTGGTCACGGCCTGGCGCTTGGCCGGGGCGCCGACGAGGATCTCGTCGTTGTCCGCGTACGCGACGATCGAGGGCGTGGTGCGCGCGCCTTCGCTGTTCTCGATGACCTTGGGCTTGCCGCCCTCCATGATGGCCACGCACGAGTTGGTCGTTCCGAGGTCGATGCCGATGATCTTTGCCATGTCCGTCTTCCTTAGTTCTGGTTTCTATTACCTTGTTTTGAAGTAGGGGTATTCCCCCGTGAATTCAAGCAGGCCGGTCGGGAATCTTCGCCACGATCACCAGGGCCGGGCGCAGCACCCGGTCGTGGAGGAGGTAGCCCTTCTGCAGGACCGACACCACGGTATTGGGTTCCTGGTCGCTTTCGACCTGGCTGATCGCCTGGTGGCGGTGCGGGTCGAACTTCTCGCCCTGCGGGAAGATCTCGCGGATCGCGAACTTCTCGAAGGCGGCCTGCAGCTGGCGCGCGGTGAGCTCGACGCCCTCCTTGAACGACTCGATCGAGGTGTTCTCGACGGTCAGCGCCGCGTCCATGCTGTCCTTCACCGCGAGGAGCGCGTTCGCGAACCCCTCGAGCGCGTAGCGATGGGCCTTGGCGACGTCCTCCTGGCTGCGGCGGCGGATGTTGTCCGTTTCAGCCTTCGCCCGCAGCCAGTCCTCGCGGACTTTTTCCGCCTCCAGGGTCGCGGTTGCGAGCAGCGCTTCCAGCTCGGCGAGACGCGGATCGGCGCCCGGCTCGGCGGCCTGCCTCGCGGGCATCGCCGGCTGCGACCCGAGAGCCGTGGGCCCCAAGCCCGCCATTTCAGCGTCAGTCACAGGAATTTCCTTATTAAACAAATGCTTAAATGCCAGATGGGGTTATGCCCCCGGCATTTCAAGGGCATTCCGCATTACTTTCGGCTGGGAAACAGCAGCCAGCTCGTGACCAGGGTGATGAGGCTGTACAGGATCGAGCCGAGCAACGCCGCGCCAAACCCTGTGACCCGGAATCCGGGCACGATTTCCGCAACTCCCCAGAAAAGGAACGCGTTGATCACGAACAGGAAGAGGCCGAGGGTGAGGATGGTCGCGGGAAGGGTGAGCAGCACCAGGATCGGCCGCACGATGGCGTTGACCAGCCCCAGGACGAGCGCGGCGATGACCGCGGCGAGGAAGGTCTCCACCTGCACCCCGGGGTACAGGTAGGCCACGAGGAGCAGCGCGGCGGCGTTGAGGATCCAGCGGGCGAGGAGGGCGAGCATGTCCTAGATCTCCGGTTTGGGTCGGGGGGTAGGAGTCCAGCCCGCGAGGTTCTCGAGGGCGAGAATGCTGAGGGCGGTCATCCAGGCCGGGGTGTCGTTCGTGGAGGGGATGTAATGGAATTCCTTGCCACCCGCCCCCACGAACGCGTCGCGGCCCTCGATGGCGATCTCCTCGAGGGTCTCGAGGCAGTCGGCCGCGAAGCCGGGGCAGACCACGTCCACGCGGCCCACGCCGTCCTTGCCGAGCGCGCGCAGGGTCGCGTCGGTGTAGGGCTGCAACCACTCGGCCGCCCCGAACCGCGACTGGAAGGTGACCAGCGTCCGCGCGTCGTTCCAGCCCAGCTCTTCGGCGATCAGGCGCGCGCTCTCGAGGCACTGGGCCTGGTAGGGGTCCCCGCGCTCCACGGTCTTCTTCGGGATGCCGTGGAAGCTCATCAACAGGCGGTCGGGCCGGCCGTGCTTGAGCCAATAGTCGTTCACGTTCTTCGCGATCGCCTTCGCGTACGCCCGGTGCGCGTGGAAGTCGCGCACCACGCGCACCTCCGGGGCCGGCTTCCATTTCCGGAAGGCCCTGGCGATCGCATCCTCGACGCTGCCCGTGGCGCTGCTGGTGTACTGGGGATAAAGGGGGATCACGAGCACCCGGTCGCACTCGCGCCCTCTCAGCTCGGCCAGCCCGGCGGCGATCGACGGGCTCCCGTAGCTCATCGCCGCTTCGACCGGCACCAGGGCCCGCAGCCGCTCACCGAGCGAGCCCTTGAGGATCTGCGCCTGGCGCAGCGCGTAGACGCGCAGCGGCGAGCCGTCGGGGGTCCAGATCTTCGCGTACTTCTTCGCGCTCCTGCCGGGGCGGAAGGGCAGTACGAGGAGATAGAGGATCGGCAGCCAGACGAGGCGCGGCAGCTCGACCACGCGTGGGTCCGACAGGAATTGGCGCAGGTAGCTGCGCACCGCGCCCGCCGTCGGCGCCTCGGGGGTCCCGAGGTTCACGAGCAGCACTCCAGGTGCGGGCGAGGTGCCGCGGCCGTTTGCATCCATCGGGGCTCAGCGCGAAAGGGCGGAGGAGACCAGCTTCGCGGTCACGTCGACGATCGGGATCACCCGCTCGTAGGCCATGCGCGTGGGGCCGATCACGCCCACGGTGCCGACGATCTGCCCGTCGACCTCGTAGGGGGCGGTCACGATCGAGCATTCGTCGAGCGGCACCAGCGTGGACTCCCCGCCGATGAAGATCTTCACGCCGTCGGCGAGCTCGCTTTGCTCGAGCAGCTCGAGCAACTGGGTCTTGCTCTCGAACACGTCGAAGAGGCGGCGCAGGCGCTGCATGTCGTTGGAAATCTCGTCGACCTCGAGCAGGTTGCGCCCGCCCGAGATCACCACGCCGTCGGCGGCCGGGCGCAGCGCCTCGCTGCCCATCGCGATCGCGGCCTGCATCAGCCCCGAGATGTCGTGATGCAGGTCGATCAGCTCGTTACGCACTTTGGAGCGCAGCTGGTCGAACTCGAGGCCGGCGTAGTGCTGGTTGATGTAGTTGGCGGCCTCGGTGAGCTGCGAGGGCGAATAGCTGCGGTCGGTGATCAGAACCCGGTTCTGCACCTCGCCGTCGCTCGCCACGATGATCAGCAGCACGCGTTTCTCGCTCAGTCCGAAGAACTCGATGTGGCGCAGCACCGCCCCGCGCCGGCGCGGCGCGACCACGATGCCGGCGAAATGGGTGAGGTCGGAAAGCACCTGGGATGCGGCCGCGACCACCCGGTGCGGATCGTCGGGCATGAGCTGCTCGGTGAGCTGCTGGCGATCGACCTCCTCCATCGGGCGCACGGTGAGCAACGTGTCGACGAAGAAGCGATAGCCCTTGGGAGTGGGCACGCGTCCCGAGGAGGTGTGCGGGCTCGCGACGAAACCCATCTCCTCGAGGTCCGCCATCACGTTGCGGATGGTGGCGGGCGAGAGCTCGAGGCTCGAAAAGCGCGACAGCGACCGCGAGCCGACCGGCTGCCCGTCGGCGATGTAGCGCTCGACCAGGATCTTGAGCAGGTTCTGCGCGCGTTCGGAGAGCATCGTGAGACGTATTCTACGAGCAATCATGCTCTAATTGCGCACATGCCCCCCGCGTTCAAGACGGTGGCCGTCATCGGCAAGAGCGATGCGGCGAGCCTGCCGGACATTCTCGATCAGGTTTCGGCGGTACTGCGCGCGCGCGGCGTGGCGATCGTGATGGATCCGCGCACCGCCGGCGCCTCGCGTTCCAAGCCCGATGCCACCGTCGACATGCAGGCGCTTTCCGCGAAGGCCGACCTCGCCATCGTCGTGGGCGGGGACGGCACGCTGATCTCGTGCGCGCGCCTCATGGCCGAGCATGGCGTGCCCCTGGTGGGGGTGAACCTCGGGCGCCTGGGCTTCCTCACCGACATTCCGGCCGACAACGTGACGAGCGCCGTCGAGGCCGTCCTCGAGGGCGATTTCGTCCCCGAGCAACGCCTCCTGCTGTCGGGCTCGGTGCGGCGCGGCGCCAAGACCGTGATCGAGGCGCTCGCGATGAACGACGTGGTGGTGAGCCGCGGCGCCGTGGGCAGCATGATCGAATTCGCGGTGACGGTGGACGGCGAGTTCATCTACAGCCTGCGCGCCGATGGTCTCATCGTCGCCACGCCCACCGGCTCCACGGCGTACGCGCTTTCGGCGGGCGGGCCGATCCTGCATCCGTCGCTGCAGGCGATCGCGCTGGTGCCGATCTCGCCGCACACGCTCTCCAACCGCCCGGTGGCGATCCGCAGCTCCTCGAAGGTCGAGATCACGCTGGTGCGGGGCACCGACGCCCGCGCCAATTTCGACGTGCAGGTCCACATCCAGCTCGAGCACGGCGACGTGGTGTGCGTCCAGGCCGCGCCCAAGCCGGCGACCCTCCTGCACCCCAAGGGCTACCGCTACTTCTCGATGCTGCGCCAGAAGCTGCGCTGGACCGAGCGCGCCTCCTGACTTTCCCCGTCTGGCGATCTGCGTTCCATAGGTTTTTGTTCGCATAACTCCCCATGCTCCGCGCGCTATCAATCAGGGACTACGTCATCGTCGAGCGGCTCGACCTGGAGCTCGCGAGCGGCTTCACGGCGCTCACGGGCGAGACCGGCGCGGGCAAGTCGATCCTCATCGACGCGGTGAAGCTGGCGCTCGGCGATCGTGCCGACCCCACGGTGATCCGTACGGGCGCGAGCCGCGCCGAGGTGAGCGTCGATTTCGACGTGGCCGCGCTGCCCGCGGCGCGCGAATGGCTCGCCGCCCAGGATTTCGAGGAGGGCGACTGCCTGGTTCGACGTACGGTGGACTCCACCGGGCGTTCGCGCGCGTTCGTGAACGGCCGCCCCGCCACGGCGGCGCAATTGCGGGAGCTGGGCGAGCTGCTGCTCGACATCCACGGCCAGCATGATCACCAGTTGCTCCTCAAGCGCGACCGGCAGCGCGCGCTCCTGGACGCCTTCGCGGGGGCGACCGACCGCGCGCGCGAGGTGGCGGGGCTGTTTGCCGCCTGGCGCCGGCTCGCCGAGCAGCGCAGCAGCCGCGAGGGCGCGCAGAAGACCTCGGCGCGGGAGCGCGAGCTGCTTGCCCACGAGGTTCGTGACCTCGAGGCCCTCGCGTTCGAGCCCCGCCAATGGGCCGACGACCAGGCCGAGCACCGCCGCCTCGCCCACGCCCAGGAGCTGATTGCCACGGTCTCGGAGTGCGCCGAGGCGCTCGACGAATCGGAAGGCGCCGCCACGGCGCGCCTCGCCTCGGTCGCAACGCGCCTGGCCGCCGCCAGCGCGCTCGATCCGGCGCTCGACGATGCGCGACGCGATGCGGAAACCGCGGGCGTGCACGCGGGGCAGGCCGCGCACGAGCTGCGCCGTTACCTGCAGCGCCTCGATGTGGATCCTGGCAGGCTGGGGCAGCTCGACTCCCGCCTGAAGGCAGTGCTCGACAGCGCGCGCAAGTATCGCGTCGATGCCGACGAGTTGCCGGCCGCGCTCGAGGAGCGGCGCTCGCGCCTGGCGGAGCTCGGCGGGGAGGAGAGCCTGGAGGTCCTGCGCAGCCAGGAAGCGGCGGCCGAGCGCGCGTATCGCGCGGCCGCTACCCAGCTGTCGCAATCGCGGCGCGAGGCCGCGCGGCGCCTCGGCGCCGAGGTCAGCGCGACGATGCAGCGCCTCGCGATGGCGGGTGGACGGATGGAGGCCGTGCTGGTGCCCCTCGAGGCGCCCGGCGCCGGCGGCCTCGAGTCGGTCGAGCTCCAGGTCGCCACCCATGCGGGCCAGGCGCTCGCCCCGCTGGCGCGCGTCGCTTCCGGCGGAGAGCTTTCGCGCCTGTCGCTCGCCGTCCAGGTCCTGCTGTCCGGCCAGGCGTCGGTGCCCACGCTCATCTTCGACGAGGTCGATTCGGGCATCGGTGGCGCGGTGGCCGAAGTGGTGGGCCAGCTGCTGCAGTCCCTGGCGCGCCACCACCAGGTGCTCTCGGTCACGCACCTCGCGCAAGTGGCGGTGCACGCGCGCTCGCAGCTGCGGGTGGCGAAGCAGCCGGGCCCAGGTGGGGCGGTTGCCACCGTGGAAGCGCTCGATCCGGGATCGCGCGTGGCCGAGGTCGCGCGCATGCTCGGCGGCCTCAAGATCACCGACGCCACGCTGCGCCACGCCGAGGAAATGTTGCAAAACGCGCGCGCTGCGGGTACACCGGTACGCAAGGAAAAGGGAAAGGCCGCGGCCGGGCGATCGTAGTGCGCCGGCCGGGGCCCCACGGGGGAGCGATGGAAGGCACGGCGGGAGGCGGGAAAGCGGGTCTCGTGCTGGCGGGCGGAGGCGCCCGCGCCGCCTACCAGGTGGGCGTGCTCCAGGCGATCAAGGAGATGCTCCCCGACCCGAAAACGAATCCATTCCCGATCATTTGCGGGACCTCGGCGGGCGCGGTGAACGCCGGGGCGCTCGCGGTCAACGCCGACAACTTCACCGTCGCCGTCGACCACCTCCTCGACGTCTGGCGCAACTTCCAGCCCCACCACGTCTACCGAGCCGATTTCCCCGGGGTCTTCGCCAACAGCTCGCGCTGGTTCGCGGGTTTCCTGTTCGGCGCCTTCCTCAAGAACAAGCGCATCTCGCTCCTCGACAACCGGCCGCTCGAGAGCCTGCTCACGCGCTACCTCGACTTCGGGCGCATCGAGCGCAACGTCGCCTCCGGGGCGCTCGATGCGGTCTCCATCACCTGCTCGGGGTACACCTCGGGGCAGAGCTGCAGCTTCTTCCAGGGCGCCGAGAGCCTCGAGGGATGGCGGCGCTCGCAGCGGATCGGCATCAAGACCCGGATCACCGTGCAGCACTTGATGGCCTCGAGTGCGATCCCGTTCCTGTTCCCCGCCTATCACCTCAACCGCGAGTTCTTCGGCGACGGCTCGATGCGCCAGATCGCGCCGGTGAGCCCGGCGCTGCACCTCGGGGCCGACCGCGTCATCGTGGTCGGCACGGCACGCATCCGCAGCGACGAGCCCGAGCGCACGCGCGGCGACCTCTACCCGACCCTCGCGCAAGTCGCCGGCCACGTGATGAACTCGATCTTCCTCGACAGCCTCGCCGTGGACCTGGAGAGGCTCGAGCGAATCAACCGGACCGTGAGCGCCGTGCCGCCCGAGGCCATGAAAAAGATGGGGCTCACGCTGCACCACGTCGATGTGCTGGTGCTCACGCCCAGCGAGCCGCTCGACACCATCGCCGTGAAGCACGTTCGCAGCCTGCCGTGGCCGATCCGCTTCCTGCTGCGCTCGGTGGGCGCGATGCGCCGCGGCGGCGCGAACCTCGCGTCCTACCTGCTGTTCGAGCAGGGCTACTGCCGCGAGCTGATCGAGCTCGGCTACCACGACACGATGAAGCGGCGCGAGGAGGTCGAGGCATTCCTCGCCGGGGGGCTGTCGATCGTGCCGGGCGCTTTTGCGCGCACCGTGAAGTTCCTGGTCCCGGTCCCCGACGAGTTCGCCGGCGCCTCCAAGAGCGCCGACGGTTGAGGCCCGAGGCGGCAACACGCGGCGCCTACGCGCACCTGGCGTCGATCACCACGCGCTGGATGGACAACGACGCCTACGGCCACGTGAACAACGTGCACTTCCTGTCGTACTTCGACACCGTGGTGAACACCTACTTGATCGGCCGCGGTGCGCTCGACATCGAGACGAGTCCCGTGATCGGGCTCGTGGTCGAGACCACCTGCCAGTACCTTGCGCCGCTCACCTATCCCGAGACCGTGACCGCGGGCCTGCGGGTGGCGCATGTCGGCCGCTCGAGCGTGCGCTACGAGATCGCGCTCTTTGGCGAGGGCTCCGACAGCGCGGCGGCGCAGGGGCATTTCGTGCACGTCTACGTCGATCGTGCCTCGCGCCGCCCGGTGGAGCTGCCCGCGGCGCTGCGCGCGGCGCTCGAGCCGCTCCGAATCAGCCCGGAAGGATGATCGAGGAGCGCGCGGGCGCCGCGCGGCTGCCGCCCAGCACGCGTCCGAGGAACGCGCTGACCGCCTCGATTTCCTCGGCGCATACCGAGTGGGGCATCGGCCACTCGTGCCATTCGACCTCGTAGCCGTGGCGCTCGAGCGCCGCGCGCGACGTCTCGGCCATGCGCAGCGGGATCACCGGGTCCTGGGTGCCGTGGGCCATGAGGATCGGCGTCGCGCGGTTCGCGGGCGCAGCCTCCGCCTCGAGCGAATCGTCGAGCGGCAGGTAGGTCGAGAGCGCGACGATTCCGCCGAGGCGCTCGCCGTGACGCAATCCCGCCTGCAGCGCGATCGCGCCGCCCTGCGAAAACCCCGCGAGCACGATGCGCTCGGAGGCCATCCCGCGGCCGCGTTCCCGCCGGATCAGCTGTCCGACCGCATCCTGCGACGCCCGGATGCCGCGCTCGTCGGGCAGCCGCCCGATGTCGTTCATGGCGATGTCGTACCACGCGCGCATCTCCATGCCGTTGTTGATCGTGACCGGGCGCACCGGCGCGTGCGGAAAGATGAAGCGGATGGCGAAGTCCTCGGGCAGCGGAAGCTCGCGCACGATCGGGACGAAATCCCAGCCGTCGGCGCCCAGGCCGTGCATCCAGATGACGGTACCGACGGGATCGGATCCGGTGACGAGCTCGACGTGGGGCAGCAGTTCCA
>JANMYH010000091.1:0-5937 GCA_031381925.1 Burkholderiales bacterium
GTCGAGCTTGATGACCTTGAACTCGAGCTCCTTGCCCTCGAAATGCGAGGTGTCCTTCACCGGGCGCAGGTCGACGAGCGAGCCGGGCAGGAAGGCGCGGATGCCGTTCACCATGACGGTGAGGCCGCCCTTCACCTTGCCGCTCACGACTCCCTTGATGATGCTGCCGGCGGCGAGCGCGTCGTCGAGGCTGGTCCACGCCGCGAGCTTCTTCGCCTTGTCGCGCGACAGCTTCGTCGCGCCGAAACCGTCTTCGAGGGCCTCGATGGCGACCGACACGAAATCGCCCACGGCGACTTCGATCTCGCCGCGGTCGTTCTTGAATTCTTCGGTGGCGATGGTGCTTTCGGACTTCAGGCCCGCGTTGACGATCACCACGTTGGGGTCGACCGAGATGACCTCGGCGGTGATCACTTCGCCGATGCGCATTTCCTGGCGGGAAAGGCTCTCCTCGAAGAGGGCGGCGAAGCTGTTTTCTGCGGCGGGGTTGGGGTTGGTTGAGGTTTGGGCCAACATTGAAAACCTGACTTTCAGCGTTAAACGGCCTCGAGGCCGTCGTTGATCAACGCCAGCGGGACGCCTCTGCGGCTAACCCCCTGACACCTTTGGGTTTTACGACTTCTCCCTCCACCAACCCAGAATTTTTTCCACCGCCTGCTCGACGGTCAGCCCGGTCGTATCGAGAAAAATCGCGTCGGGATAATGCTTTAGCGGTGCCACGGTGCGCGAGGTGTCGCGCGTGTCGCGCCGCCGCAGCTCCTCTACGACGTCCTCAATTTTCGCATACATTCCCTTTTCCATCAACTGCTTATAGCGCCGCTGGGCGCGCGTCTCCACGCCCGCTGTCAAGTAGACCTTCAGCGCGGCGTCGGGGAACACGATCGAGCCCATGTCGCGGCCGTCCGCAACCAGCCCTGGAGGGCGCCGGAAGCCCCTCTGGCGGGCCAGCAGCGCCTGCCGTACGGCAGGCTGCGCCGCCACCCGGGAAGCCGCTGCACCGACCTCCTCGGCGCGCATGGCGGCCTCGACTTCCTCCCCGCCCAGGCGCACCGAGCCCTCACCGAATTCCACGTCCATCGACCGGGCCGTGCGGGCGAGCATCGCCTCGTCGTCCAGGTCTCCGCCGGAGCGCACCGCGGCCAAGGCCACCAGTCGATACAGGGCCCCGCTGTCGAGATAATGAAAGCCCAGGGCCGCCGCAACGCGTGCAGCCACGGTCCCCTTGCCCGAGGCCGACGGGCCGTCGATCGCGATCACCGGGGCCAGACCCCTATTTCCGCCGGGATCGCCCGGAGCGGGAAATGGGGGTCTGTCCCCGGTTTTCGCCATCAGGAGACCAGTTGCCCGAATGCTGCGAAGTAGCCGGGAAACGTCTTCGAGACGCACCCCGGATCGTTGATCTTCACCGGGCGCGGGCCGAAGGACGCGAGGGAAAAGCACATCGCCATGCGATGGTCCTCGTAGGTGTCGATCGACACGGGCGCGACGGTCGAGGCTCGCTCCGCGAGAAATTCCACCGGCGGAAACACGCGCAGGAAGTTGGCGCCTTCCTGGATGCGCGCGCCGAACTTGCGCAGCTCCGTCGCCATCGCCGCGATGCGGTCGGTCTCCTTCACGCGCCAGCTCGCGATGTTGCGCAGCGTGCACGGGCCGCCCTGGGTAAAGAGCGAGAGGACCGCCGCCGTCATCGCGGCGTCGGGAATCAGGGTCATGTCGAGGTCGAAGGCGTCGAGCGGCGCGCGACCGGCCCCACGTTCCACTCCCTGGGGGCCCGAGCACTCGATCCAGTCGTCGCCCATCTCGACTCTCGCGCCCATCGCCGTGAGGACGTCGGCGAAGCGCACGTCGCCCTGCACGCTCGCGCGGCCCACCCCCTCGACGCGAACGGGTCCGCCCCCGAGCGCGCCGGCGGCGAGGAAATACGACGCCGATGACGCGTCGCCCTCCACCCGGAAGGTCCCGGGCGACACGTAACCCTGCGTGGCCGGAACCTCGAAGGACCGCATCGCCTCGTCCGCGTCGACCTTGACTCCGAAGCGCTCCATCAGGCCCAGGGTGAGCATCACGTACGGGCTGGAGACGAGTTCCCCCTCGATCTCGACGCGCATCGCCTTCCCCGCCCACGGCAGCGCCATCAGCAATGCGGACACGAACTGGCTCGAGACCTCGCCGCGCACGCGGATCGTGCTGGCCGTGCTCGCGAGGCGCGGGCCGATCGAAAGCGGCGGAAAGCCGGGGTTGCCCAGGTACTGGATGTTCGCGCCGGCGGGGGCGAGCGCATCCACCAGGTCGCCGATCGGGCGCTCATGCATGCGCGGCACGCCCTTCAGGACGTAGTGGCCGTCGGCCATGGCGAGCACGCCCGCCAGCGAGCGCGCGGCGGTCCCCGAGTTGCCCATGAAGAGCTCGCCGCTCTTCACCGGAAAGCCCCCCGCGGCGCCGATGCCGCCCACGTGCACACGCTCGGGCGAATCGAGCGTCTCGACATGCACGCCGAGGGCGACGAGGGCGTCGCGCATCACGCGCGTGTCGTCGGATTCGAGCAGGCCTTCGAGGACGGTATCGCCGCGAGCAAGTGCCGCGAGCAGCAGCGCGCGATTGGAGATGCTCTTGGATCCGGGCAGCCGCAGGCGGCCGCTCGCGCGCGTGGCCTGCGAGAGGAAGAGCGAGCCCAAGCTACTCGCTCGACGGGCTGCGGCGCGCCCCGAGCGCCTGGCGGCTCGCGCGCGCCTCCGCCATCAGCCGCTGCAGGCCGGGGCCGTCGCCCTTGTCGATCAGCTCGCGGAAGACGGCGAGGCGCGTGCCGTAGCGATCGAGCTCGGCGAGGAGCGCCTCGCGATTCTGCAGCGCGATATCGCGCCACATCTCCGGCGAGGATGCGGCGATGCGGGTGAAGTCCCGGAATCCGCCCGCGGCGAAACCGAAGAGCTCCGCCGCGTTGTCCCGCGAGGTGAACTCCGACACCAGCGCGAACGACAGCAGGTGCGGCAGGTGGCTCACGGCGGCGAAGATGCGGTCGTGGTCGAGCGCCGAGAGCAGCGCCACGCGCCCCCCAGCCGCCTCCCAGCAGGCCCGCACCACGTCGAGAGCATCGGAGGCGGTATCCGCCTCGGGGGTCAGCACGATGCGCGCGCCCTTGAAGAGGTCCGCGGTGGCGGAGTCGACGCCGGAAGACTCGCGCCCGGCGATCGGGTGCCCGGGGACGAAGCGCGGGAAGAGCGCGCGCAGTTCCTCGCGCGCGATCGCCGCCACGTCCCCCTTGGTGCTGCCGGCGTCGGTGACGGTCGCCCCGGCGTCGAGCGCGAGCCCGACGTCGTGCAGCACCGGGCCGATGGCGCGCACCGGAACCGCGACCATCACGAGGTCGGCGCCCTTGGTGGCTTCGGAGACCGAGCCCGCGGCCGTGTCGATCACGCCGAGCGCCGCGGCGCGCTCGAGCGACTGCGCGTCGCGGTCCACGCCCACGATCGAGGTCACGCCGCCCGCGCGGCGAAGCGCCATCGCGAACGAGCCGCCGATGAGCCCGACCCCGATGACAGCGACGCGCTTGATCCTGCGCACGGGGCCTAGCGCTTCCCGATGGCGCGCCCAAGCGCCGCGAGGAACCGCGCGTTCTGCTCCGGCAGGCCCACGGTCACGCGCAGGTGCTCCGGCATGCCGTAACCCGCGATCGGGCGCACGATCACGCCCTCGGCGAGGAGCCGCTGGTAGACGCGCGCGGCGTCCCCCACGCGCACGGTGATGAAATTGCCGAAGGACGGGATCGACTCGAGGCCCAGGCCGGCGAAGCCCTCGCGCAGCTGGATGAGGCCGGCGGCGTTCACCGCGCGGCTGCGCGCGATGAAGTCGGCGTCGTCGAGCGCCGCGCAAGCCGCCACCATCGCGAGATGGTTCACGTTGAAGGGCTGGCGCACGCGGTTCATCACCTCGGCCACCGCCGGATCGGCGATGGCATAACCCACGCGCAGCCCCGCGAGGCCGTAGGCCTTGGAAAGGGTGCGCGTGACCACAAGGTTCGGATGGCGCGCGACCCACGCGGGCGTGGGCGAACGCAACGCGTCGGGCAGGTACTCCTCGTAAGCCTCGTCGATGACCACCAGGGTTCCGGAGCCCGCGCGCTCCACCAGGGCGCGCAGCTGCTCCCAGGGCGTGAACGTGCCGGTCGGATTGTTGGGGTTGGCGATGAAGACGACCTTGGTGTCGGCGCGCACTGCCGCGGCCATCGCGTCGATGTCGGCCGCGAAGTCCCGCGCGGGTACCTCGATCCCCTTGGCGCCGACCGCTTGCACCGCGAGCGGATAGACGAGGAATGCGTGGCGCGAGTACACGGCCGAATCGCCTGCGCGCAGGAATGCGCGCGCCACCAGCTCGAGCACGTCGTTGGTGCCGTTGCCGAGCACCAGGTTCTCGGGAGCGACACCGAGCTTGCGCGCGAGGATGCCCTTCAGCTCGTAGCCGCTGCCGTCGGGGTAGTAGTGCAGGACGTCGAGCGCCCCGCGAATCGCGGCGAGCGCCCTGGGAGAGGCGCCGACCGGGCTCTCGTTGGACGCCATCTTGAGGATCCCGGATTCGGGGATGCCCAGGTCGCGCGCCGTTTCCGCGATCGGCTTGCCGGGCACGTACGCCGCGATCGCGCGGATGTAGTCCGGGGCAATGCGGGCGAGGTCCAGGGCCTTCTTCGATCCGTCCATCAGATGACCGCCAGGGGATAGCTTCCCAGCACCTTCATGTAGCCGGCGATCCTCTCGACTTCGACCAGCGCCGCGGCCACCTGCGGATCGTCGCGGTGGCCCTCGATGTCGATGAAGAAGAGGTAGTCCCACAGCGCGACGCGCGAGGGGCGCGACTCGAACTTGCTCATCGACACGCCGCGGGTGGCGAACGGCGTGAGCATCTCGTACACCGCGCCCGCCCGATTGCGCGCCGAGAGCACGAGCGAGGTCTTGTCCTTGCCCGAGGGCTTCGGCCGGTAATCGCCGAGGACCAGGAAGCGGGTGGTGTTGTTCGGCTCGTCCTCGATGTTGGGAGCGAGGATCGTGAGCTGGTAATGCTCGGCGGCCATCTCGCCCGCGACCGCGGCGGAGCCAGGCTCCTCGGCCGCGCGCCGTGCCGCTTCCGCGTTGCTCGCGACCGCCACGCGCTCCGCGTCGGGCAGGTGGCTGTTCAGCCACTCGTGGCACTGCGCGAGCGACTGGCCGTGCGAGAAGACGCGGCGGATCGCGGAGAGCTCCGCGGGTGCGACCTTCGCCATCAGGTTATGGTGGATGCGCACGATCACCTCGCCGCACACCTGCATCGGCGTCTGCGGCATGAGGTCGAGCGAGCGGCCGACCGCGCCTTCGGTGGAGTTCTCCACGGGAATCACGCCGAAATCGGCCGCACCCGACTCCACCGCGCGGAACACCTCGTCGATCGAGGATGCGGGCAGGCCCTCGGCGGCATGCCCGAAATGCTTGTAGGTCGCGCGCTCGCTGAAGGTGCCCTTGGGACCCAGGTAGGCGACCGTGATCGGGCGCTCGAGGGCGAGGCAGGCCGACATGATCTCGCGGAAGAGGAGCGCGACCGTCTCGCCGGACAACGGGCCCTGGTTCGCCTCCTTGATGTGGCGCAGGACCTGCGCCTCGCGTTCCCCCCGGAACGCCTCGCCCACCATAAGCATGCCGAGGGCGCGGTCGGCCGCTCGCTCGACTTGATGCCGCAGACGCCGATCAAGGTGTGCGGCGAGGTGGTGGTGCGGATCCATCACTTCCTGATGGCGAAATCGAAGCCCGCGTCGCTCGCCGACGTGAAGCGCGTCTTCTCGCACGGGCAATCGCTCGCGCAATGCCACGAGTGGCTCAACTCCAACCTGCCGAAGGCGGAGCGCGTCGCCGTCTCGAGCAACGCGGAAGCCGCGCGCCGCGCCGCCGAGGAAGCCGGCTCGGCCGCGGTCGCGGG
>JANMYH010000111.1:0-3601 GCA_031381925.1 Burkholderiales bacterium
CATGGGGAGCGTCGCCGGGAGCCTCGCCATCGCGCGAAAGAGCGTGCGCGGATCCTTTTCCTCGCGCAGGTGGCCCACGGCCACGCAGGCGAGGCGGTCCCGTGGCTTCGCCTTCGCGCGCAGCGCGGTTGCGGACTGGAAAATCACTTCGGCCTTGGCGCGCCACGGTGCCGTCAGCAGGCGAAGGGCGTCGTCCTGCAGCGTCACGATGCGATCGGCCAGGTCGAGCGAGCGGGCGGCCTCGCGCGAGTTCGGCAAGTCACGATAAAGGTCCGTGCCGGTCAGCATGACCGCGATCGGCCGCGCCGGGGCGCGTGCGTGGAAATCGGCCACCGAATCGGCGCTGCGCCGCGCATGCAGGGCGATGAGCGCGTGGGCGGGCTCGCCGTCCCATTGCGTCTGTACAATGATTTTGCAACGGTCTTGCAGCATGGCGGCCCACCGGGCCGCGGTGCGCCAGTTGCCGTTGTTCGCGGTTCTTGTCCCGGGCGTCACGATGCACACCACAGGCTTGGCGAGGGAGCCCATCGGGCGATTATACGAAGGAGACCGGCTCGCGGCGGCATTGCGCGACGCGCGGGCGCGCACGCTCGCGATCTATTCCCACCTGGACCTGCCTTCCCTCGAGGGTCCCTGCCTGCCGATCGTGAATCCGCCGCTCTGGGAGCTCGCCCACATCGCGTGGTTCCAGGAGTTCTGGTGCCTTCGGCATTCGCCGGCCGCGGGCGGGCCGGTACGCGCCTCGATCCTGGCAGAGGCGGACGCTCTTTTCGATTCGAGCAGCGTACCCCACGACTCCCGCTGGCACCTCCCGTACCCGTCGCCGCGCGGCCTGTTCGGCTTCATGGAGGACACGCTCGATGCGACTCTCAAGGCGCTTGCGCGCTCGCCGGCCGACGATCGCTATTTCTTCGAGCTCGCCCTGCTGCACGAGGACATGCACGGCGAGGCGCTCCTGATGACGCTGCAGACGCTGGAGCTGCCGGCGCCGCCGATCCCGGGGCTCAAGATCGCGTACCCGCCGCGGAGGACGCACGATGTGCGCTTCGAGGGCGGCGAGTTCCTGATGGGGACGAAGCCCGGATCCGACCGCTTCGTCTTCGACAACGAGAAGTGGGCGCATCCCGCGCGCGTCGGTGCGTTCTCGATCGCGAGCGCGCTCGTGACGCAGGGCGAGTTTGCCGGGTTCGTCGCCGACGGCGGTTACAGCCGGCGCGTGTTGTGGACCGATGCGGGCTGGGGGTGGCGCGAGTACGAAGGCGCGCAAGCGCCACGGCATTGGCGTCGCGGAGACTCGCATTGGAGCGTTCGGCGCTTCGATCGCTGGCTGCCGTTGGAACCCGATTCGCCCATGGTTCATGTGACGCTTCACGAGGCCGAGGCCTACTGCCGCTGGGCGCACCGCCGGCTTCCGACCGAGGCCGAGTGGGAGTTCGCCGCGGGCAGTGACAGCGGCCTCGACCAGCTCCTCGATAGCGCCTGGCAGTGGACTTCGAGCAGTTTCGAACCGTACCCGGGATTTCAAGCCGATCCCTACAAGGAGTATTCGGAGCCGTGGTTCCGCACCCACCAGGTCCTTCGCGGGGGCAGCTTCGCCACGCGAACGCGCTTGGTGCACGCCGGCTACCGCAATTTCTACCTGCCCGGGCGCGGCGATGTTTTCGCGGGATTTCGCACCTGCGCGCTCGATGAGCGGTAGCGCTGTGTCATAATTCTCGTGGCGGGCCTCCTCGCATTGGAGGCCGATGAACCTGGTCAGGTCGGGAACGAAGCAGCCACAGTCGTTTCCTTCAAGTGCCGAGGGTCAGGCTCGCCAAGAATTGTGGCTTGAGGGCCAGACTCCAAGGCCCTTTGGCATGTCCCCGCTGACGTTCCCTCTCTATGGCCTATCAAGTTCTCGCCCGCAAGTGGCGTCCCCGGGTCTTCGAGGAAATCGTCGGCCAGCCGCACGTCGTCACCGCGCTCGTCAACGCCCTCGACTCCAAACGCCTTCACCACGCCTACCTCTTCACCGGAACGCGCGGTGTGGGCAAGACCACCTTGGCCCGCATTCTCGCCAAGGCGATCAACTGCGAGACCGGGATCACGTCGAAGCCGTGCGGCAAGTGCGGCGCCTGCACCGAAATCGATTCGGGGCGCTTCGTCGACCTGCTCGAGGTGGATGCCGCGACCAACACGAAGGTCGACGAGATGCGCGAGCTCCTCGACACCGCGCAGTACATGCCGGCGGCCGGGCGCTTCAAGGTCTACATCATCGACGAGGTGCACATGCTCTCGCGGCATGCGTTCAATTCGATGCTGAAGACGCTCGAGGAACCTCCCGAGCACGTGAAATTCATCCTTGCGACGACTGATCCCCAGCGCCTCCCCGTCACGGTCCTGTCGCGCTGCCTCCAGTTCAACCTGAAACCGCTTTCCCCACCGCTCATTGCCGGCCACCTCAAGCACGTTCTCGGCGACGAGGGCGTGGCCTTCGAGGATGCGGCGCTGGCCCAGCTCGCAAAGGCCGCCGCAGGGAGCCTGCGCGACAGCCTGAGCCTTCTCGACCAGGCCATCGCCCACGGCGGCGGGCGCGTCATGGCGGCGCAAGTTGCAGAGATGCTGGGCTCGCTCGGTGGCGACCTCGTGTGGCCGCTGCTCGAGCGCGTTGCCGATGGTGATGGCAAGGGGGTGATCCAGGAATCCGAGCGCATCGCCGCGCGAAGTGTCTCGTACGATGCCGCGCTCGAGGAGCTTGCCTCGATGCTGCATCGGGTCGCGCTGGCCCAGGCGGGCGCGGGCCCTGCGCCGGAGGAGCCCGATGCTGAACGCATCGCGGCGCTCGCGAGCCGCCTCGACGCGGGCCGCGTCCAGGTGATGTACCAGGTGGCGCTCCTCGGGCGCCGCGACCTGTCGCTTGCCCCCGACGAGTTCGCGGGCTTCACGATGACGCTCCTGCGCATGCTTTCGTTCGCGCTGCCCACCGACGGCCCGCGTGCCACCCGCGCGCCGGCTCCCGCGCAGGCGCCCATGCGGCAGGAGCCTCGGCCTTCCGCCGTCGCCGCGCCCACGCGATCGGCGCCCGAGGGCGCGCGCGCGCCTGCTGCGCCTCCGCCCACCGCGAAGGACGTGATCGCCTTCGACGGTGATTGGCCCGCACTGGTGGAGCGCTTGCACCTGACGGGGCTCTCGGGGATGGTCGCGCGCCACGGCGAGCTCGCCTCCTTCGACAACGGCAACTTCGAGCTCGTGGTTCCGGAGACGCATCGGATGTACGCGGAAAAGGCGTACCAGGACAAGCTCAGGGCCGAGCTGCAGCAGCATTTCGGCCCGGCCATTCGCTTGACGGTGCGCGTGGGCTCCACCGCGGGCACGAGCCTGGCCGCGGCGCACTCCCGCGAGATGGCGAAGCGCCAGGCCAGTGCCGCGGAGGCGATCGAGGAAGATCCCTTCGTGCGCGACCTGGTTCGCGACCTCGGAGCGGAGGTGGTTCCTTCTTCCATCCGGCCGGCGGAAGACGCCTCCGGCCCAACGAGCGAGAAAAAGGTGACGCGATGATGAAAGGCGGCCTCGGGCAGTTGATGAAGCAGGCGCAGCAGATGCAGGAGAACATGCGCAAGGC
>JANMYH010000158.1:0-26745 GCA_031381925.1 Burkholderiales bacterium
TAGCCGCCTCGGCGGCGTGGAGAGCCAGGCGCGCGTGCCCGAAGAGCATCTCGAGGGGAAGCCCCAGGGCCTGCCTCGCGTAGAGCCGCGCCTCGAAATAGTCGCGCGTCTCGCGGGTGGCGAGCGGCACGAAGAAGCGCAGCTCCGGGCGGTGCGCCGCGAGCTGGGTGGCGGTGTCGATCAGCAGGTCGGCGTGCATCTCGAGCTCGCTCATGCGGCTTCCCGGCAGCAGCGCGACCGGGACGCTCGCCGGCCCCAGCCGCAGCTGCGCGCGCGCCTCGGCACGATCGGGCTCCAGCGGCATCTCGTCGGCAAGGGGATGGCCCACGTAGCTCACCGGAATGCCGGCCTTCTCGTAGAGCGCCTCCTCGAACGGGAACATGACCAGCATGCGGTCGACCGATCGCCCGATCGTATCGATGCGTTCGGAGCGCCACGCCCACACCGAGGGGCTCACGTAATGGACCGTCGGAATGCCCGCGGCCTTGAGCTTCGACTCGAGCCCGAGGTTGAAGTCCGGCGCGTCGATGCCGATGAAGAGGTCCGGCGGGGAGTCGAGCAGCGTGCGCGCGAGGCCGCGGCGGATGGCGAGGATCTCGCGCAGGCTCCGCACGACCTCGACGTAGCCACGCACGGCGAGGGTGTCCATGGGAAAGAGGCTGCGCGCGCCCTCGGCGATCATCTTCGGCCCGGCGATGCCGTGGAACTCGAGCTCGGGCCAGCGTGCCTTCAGGGCCCGGATGAGGGCGGCGCCGAGCGCATCGCCCGACGCCTCGCCGGCCACGATGGCGACGGTCACCGCGCGGCGCGCTGCCGTCACCGCAGGATGCCGCGCGTGGAGGCCTCGAGGAACGCGAGCAGCGGGCGCACTTCGGCGCTTTCGGCGGCCTGGAGCGCGAGCTCGGCCTTCGCATCGCCGAGGGTCAGGCCCGACCTGTAGAGCGTCTTGTAGGCACGCTTCAGGGCCGCGATCGCCTCGGGCGAGAACCCGCGGCGCTTCAAGCCTTCGGAATTGATGCCGTGGGGCGCGCACGGCTGGCCGGCGATGGTGAGGTAGGGCGGCACGTCCTGCGTGATCACGCTCGAGATCCCGGCCATCACGTGGCTGCCCACCTTCACGAACTGGTGCACGCCGACGAATCCGCCGAGGATCGTCCAGTCGCCGATCTCGACGTGCCCGGCCAGTGTCGCGTTGTTGGCGAACACGGTATTGCTTCCCACCCGGCAATCGTGGGCGATGTGGACGTAGGCCATGATCCAGTTGTCGTCGCCCACGCGCGTGACACCCTGGTCCTGCACGGAGCCGCGGTTGATCGAGCAGTACTCGCGGATCGTGTTGCGATCACCGATCTCCAACTGCGTGGGCTCGCCCTTGTACTTCTTGTCCTGGTTGGCTTCGCCGATCGAGCAGAAATGGAAGATACGGTTGTCGCGGCCGATCCGGGTGTGCCCGGTGATCACGTTGTGCGCCCCGATCGTGGTCCCCTCTCCCACCTCCACGTCGCCATCGATCACCGTATACGGCCCCACGGTCACACCCGCGACGAGCTTCGCCCGCTTGTCGACGACTGCGGTGGGATGGATGGGGTGGCTCACGGAGACCAAAACCTCAGGAACACGGATGAACACGGATAACTCACAGCTCCCTCAATGCGCACAATAGCTCCGCCTCGGCGACCACGGCGCCGTTGACCTTGGCCACGGCGGTGAACTTGGCGATGCCGCGGCCGCTGCGCCCGGCCACGACCTCGAGGACCAGCTGGTCGCCGGGGGTCACGGGCTTCTTGAAGCGCGCGCCGTCGATGCCCACGAAGTAGTAGACCCACTTGCCGTCGTTCTTGTGGCCGATGCTCTTCAACGACAGGATCGCCGCGGCCTGCGCCATCGCTTCCACGACGAGCACGCCGGGCATCACCGCGAAATGCGGGAAATGCCCGGGGAAGAACGGCTCGTTGACCGAGACGTTCTTCAGCGCCACGATGCGCTTGCCGCTCTCGAAAGCCAGCACCCGGTCGATGAGCAGGAACGGGAAGCGATGCGGCAGGTATTCCTTGATCTCCTCGATCGTCATCTCACTCACGGTCGTCTCCCCCGTTCTTTTTCTTCGGAATGCGCCGCACGATCTCGTCGAGATGGCGCAGGTGCGCGGAATTCCTCAGCCACTCGCCATGGGGCATGGCCGGCGTGCCCGACGTGTAGGTACCCGGCTGCGTGATCGACTTGGTCACGAAGCTGAATCCCGAGACGGTGACACCGTCGCAGATCGTGAGGTGCCCCACGATTCCCACGCCGCCGCCGATGAGGCAGTGGCGCCCGATGATGACGCTGCCAGCGATGCCGGTGCAGCCTGCGATCACGGTGTGCGCGCCGATCACGCAGTTGTGGCCGATCTGGATCTGGTTGTCGAGCTTCACGCCATTGCCGATGACGGTGTCGTCGAGCGCGCCCCGGTCGATCGTCGTATTGGCTCCGACCTCGACGTCGTCGCCGAGGCGTACCGTTCCCACCTGCGCGATCTTGACCCACTCCTCCCCATCGCGCGCCATGCCGAAGCCGTCGGATCCGATCACCGCGCCCGAGTGAAGGATGCAGCGCGCCCCCACCCTGCAGCCGTCATAGATCGTGACTCGCGAGTGCAGGCGCGTGGCCGCACCCACGTGGACACCCTCGCCCAGCACCGAGTGGGCGCCGATCGTCGCACCCTCGCCGACCACGCAGCCCGGCCCGATCACCGCGAAGGCGCCGACCTCGGCCTCCGTGGCCACGGTGCTGCCCTCGGCCACCTGCGCCGTGGGATGGACGCCGGGCACGGCCGCGCGCGCCGGGTGGAAGAGGGCCACGGTGCGCGCGTAGTACGCGTAGGGATTGTCCGCGATGATCCGCGGGATGTTGGCCGCCTCGCGGTCGCCGGGGGCGAGGATCACGGCACCCGCCCGCGTGTTCGCAAGCCGCCCGCGATACCGGGGATTGGTGAGGAATGCGATCTGGCCGGGGCCCGCGGAATCGAGGGTGGCCACGCCGGTGATCGGGACGGCCACTTCGCCGACCGCCTCACCGCCAAGCCGCGCGACGATCTCGGCTAGCGTGAGCGCGTGGTCGGTCCCCATGGCTCACTTGTCGGCGAGGGCCTTGATGACCTTCTCGGTGATGTCGATGCGCCCGCTCGCGAACACCGCCTCCTGGATCACGAGGTCGAATTTCTCCTGCTCGGCGATCTGGTTGATCACCCGGGTCGCGCGCTCCTGCACGCTCGCGAGCTCCTCGTTGCGGCGCAGGTTCAGGTCCTCGCGAATCTCGCGCTGGATGCGCTGGAACGTGCGGCTGATGTCGGCGAGCTGGCGCTCCTTCTCGCGGCGCGCCGTCTCGGGCATGGTGACGTTCTCGCGTTCGAGCTCGATCTGCAGGTCGCGGCCCTGCTTCTCGATCTTGCCGAGCTCGGCATTGCGCGCCGAGAACTCGCGCTCGAGCTTCTGCTGCGCGCGCTTGGCGGGCGCCGCCTCGCGGAAGACACGCTCGGTGTTGACGAAACCGATCTTCATCTCCACGGCGCCCGCCGTGACCGATGCGCCGGCGAGTGCGGCGAGAAATACCGCTGCGGATGCTTTCATGACGGCACCTTAGAAAATCTTGCCCAGTTGGAACTGGAAGCGCTCGATCTTGTCCCCGTCCTTCTTGATGATCGGCGCGCCGAACGAGAATCGCAGCGGGCCTACCGGCGAATCCCAGCTGATGGCCAGGCCCGCGCCCAAGCGCAGGTCGTCGCCCTTGATCTTGTCCCCCGGCCCCCAGACGTTGCCGACGTCGGCGAAGAGCGCGAGGCGCACGTTCTTCTCCTTGTACCCCGGCATCGGGAAGAGGATCTCGAAATTGCCGACGAAGCGCCGGTCGCCGCCGAGCACGTCGCCGTTGGTGTCGCGCGGGCCCAGGGTCGCGGTCTCGAAGCCGCGCACCGACCCCACGCCCCCGGCGTAGAAATTCTTGAAGAACGGCAGCGCCTTGCCGCGGTAGCCGTCGGCGTAGCCGACCTCCCCGTTCAGCATGAAGGTGAGCCAGGCGAGCCGGTCCGGCGTGTAGAACCACTGGCTCTGGAAGGTGGTCCGGTGGTAGGTGAGGTCGCCGGGAGGGATGCCCACCTCGAAGGCGATCTCGTTCAGCCATCCGCGGGTTGGCCAGGTGAGGCTGTCGCGGGTGTCGCGGGCGAACGAGATGTTGGAGCGCAGCGTGTCGCTCTTCTCGCCGAACTGGCTGATGAAGTCGCGGTAGCGCTGCGGCGCGGACACATCCACCTGCAGCTTGGTGCGCTCGGCTGTGAAGCCGATGTTCACCGCCTGGTACTCGGTCACCGGGATGCCGAAGCGGATCCCCACGCCCGTGGAATAGGTGTTGTACGAGGCGATCTGGAGAGTCGAGGTATTGACGTCACGGCGGAAGAAATCGAAGCCGCGCGAGATGCCGTCGGCGGTCCAGTACGGGTTCACGTAGGTGAACGAGTACACCTTGTTGACCGAGCCGTTGTTCACCTGGAAGGCGAGCATGTTGCCGGTGCCGAGGATGTTGGCCTGCGACACCGACGCCTGCACGGTGAGCTTCTCCGCGGCGGAATAGCCGACGCCGAAGTTGAGCGTGCCGGTGTTGCGCTCGGTCACGTTCACGTTGATGTCGACCTGGTCGGACGTGCCCGGCACGGCCGGGGTCTCGACGTTCACCTCGGAGAAGTAGCCGGTGCGCTGCAGGCGCTCCTTCGAGCGCGCGATCTTCTCGAGCGAGTACCACGAGCTCTCCAGCTGGCGCAGCTCGCGGCGGATCACTTCGTCCTGCGTCTTCTGGTTGCCGGTCACGTTGATGCGGCGCACGTAGACGCGTCGGCCCGGATCGACGAAGAAGGTGAAGCCCGCGATGCGCTTCTCGCGGTCCAGGTCGGGGACCGGGTTCACGTTGGCGAACGAGTAGCCGTCGTTGCCGAGGCGGTCGCTCACCTTCTTGGTCGCGTCGACCACCTTCTCGCGCGAGAACACGTCGCCCTGGCGAACCTGCAGCAGGCGGCGCAGCTCCGGCTCGCCCACGATCAGGTCGCCGCTGAACTTGACCTCGCCCACGCGGTAGACGGGCCCCTCGGTGATCGCGACGGTGATGAAGATCTTCTCGCGATCGGGCGTGATCGACACCTGGGTCGACTCGATGTTGAACTCGAGGTAGCCGCGATTGAGGTAGTACGAGCGCAGCGCCTCGAGGTCGGCGGTGAGCTGCTGCTTCGAGTACTGGTCGTCCTTGGTGAACCAGGTGAACCAGCCCGGCGTCGTGAGCTTCATCTGGCGAAGCAGCTGCTTCTCGGTGAAGTCCTTCGCCCCGATGATGTTGATGTCTGCGATCTTGGTGACCGCGCCTTCCTCGATGTCGAAGCGCAGCGCGACCCGGTTCCTCTCGAGCGGGGTGACCGTCGTCTTGACAACGGCGCCGTAGAAGCCGCGGCTGGTGTACTGGCGCTTCAGCTCCTTTTCCGCGCGGTCGAGCAGCGACTTGTCGTAGATCTTGGATTCCGAGATGCCGGCCTGCTTGAGGCCGTCCTTCAGGTTGTCCTTGGTGAATTCCTTCGCGCCGTCGATGTCGATCTGCGCGATCGCGGGCCGCTCCTGGACGAACACGATGAGGACTTCGCCGTCGCTTTCGAGGCGCACGTCCGAGTAGAAACCGGTCGCGTAGAGCGCCTTGATCGCGGCCGCGGCCTTCTCGTCGTCGATGCGGTCGCCCACCTTGACCGGCAGGTAGGTGAAGACGGTGCCCGCCTCGGTGCGCTGCACGCCTTCCACGCGGATGTCGCGCACCGTGAACGGCTGGATGGCCAGCGCCGGAAGAGCGATCGTGAGCGCCATCGCAGCCGCGAGGCGAAGCCAGTTCAATCGGGAGAGAGTCAAATGGGTCAGCCGGTGAACAGGCGGTTCAGGTCGTTGTAGAACGCGAAGAAGGTCAGCCCCAGGAGCAACGCGATGCCGAAGCGTTGCCCGATCTCCATGGTCCGGTCAGAGACGGGACTCCCCTTCGCGATTTCGGCGAAATAATACACTAGGTGCCCCCCATCCAGCAGGGGAATCGGCAGCAGGTTGAGCACGCCGAGGCTCACGCTCACGAGCGCGAGGAAGCCGAGGTAGGTGATCCAGCCGAGCTGCGCGGACTGGCCCGCGTAGTCCGCGATCGTGATCGGCCCGGAGAGATTCTTCCACGACACGTCGCCCACCACCATGCGCCCGAGCATCTTCAGGCTGAAGACCGACAGGTCGTAGACCTTGTGCGCCGCGCGCCCCATCGCTTCCACCGGCCCGTAGCGAACGGTGGTGGTCATGCGGTCGTACTCGCGCTTCAGGGCGTCGCCCGCTTCCACCCCGAGGCGGCCGCGGCGCGCATCGTCGGGTGCCGGATCGGGAGTCGCGCGCAGCTCGAAGCGCCGGCCCTGGCGCTCGACCTCGAGCACCAGCGTCTTGCCCGGGTTGGCGGCGATGGCGCCGGTGAAATCGAACCAGGTCGGGACCGGCTTGCCGTCGACGGCCAGCACGAGGTCGCCCTGCGCGAGACCCGCGCGGCTGCCCGCCGCATCCGGCAGCACGCGTCCGAGGGTCGCGGGAACGCTCGGCCGGAACGGCCGCAAGCCGAGCTTGCCGAGGAAATCGCGATCGAGGTCATCCTTGGTGATGCCCGACAGGTCCAGGCGGCGCGCGACGCGCGCGCCGCGCGCGGTCTCGACCTCGAGGGTCACCGTCTCGCGCTTGACCGCTTCCTTGAGCAGCATCCAGCGCACATCGGTCCACGTGTAGACCGGCTCGTCGCCGAGCGCGCGGACGATGTCGCCATTGGCGAAGCCGGCCACGGCGGCGGCCGTATTCGGGGGCGCATCGCCCAGGACCGGCTTCATGCCGGGGAGCCCCGCGATGAAGAGTCCCCAGTAGAGCAGCACCGCCAGCAGGAAGTTGGCGGCGGGACCGGCGAGCACGATGAAGATGCGCGCGCCCACGCCCTGGCGATTGAATGCGCGCGCGCGCTCGCTCACCGGGACCTCGCCTTCGCGCTCGTCGAGCATCTTCACGTAGCCGCCCAGCGGGATCGCCGCGACGACCCATTCGGTCTGGTCGCGCCCGAGGCGCCGCATCCACAGCGTGCGCCCGAAGCCCACCGAGAAGCGCAGGATCTTCACCCCCACGAGCCGCGCGGCCGCGTAGTGGCCGAACTCGTGGATCACCACGAGGACGCCGACGGTGACGAGGAACGAGAGGATGGTGACGATGGCGGTGTTCATGGGTTGGCGATCGATGCCCGGGGCGCGCGGCGCGAGACGAACCTCGCCGCGAGGGCGCGCGCCTCGATATCCGCAGCATAAACGTGATCGAGGCCCTTGAGGGGCTCGACGCTGGTTTCTCCGAGCACGGCCTCGATGACCGCCGGGATCCCGGTGAAGGCGAGGCGCCCGCCCAGGAACGATTCCACCGCGATCTCGTTGGCGGCGTTGAGCGCGGCGGGCGCCGTGCCACCCTGCCGCAATGCCTCCGCCGCGAGCCGCACGCACGGAAAGCGTGCGAGGTCCACGCGTTCGAATTCCAGGCTTCCGAGGGTGGTGAAGTCGAGCGGCTCGACACCCGCGTCGATGCGCCCGGGCCACGCGAGCGCGCAGGCGATGGGCGTGCGCATGTCGGGGGCACCCAGCTGCGCGATCACCGAGCCGTCGCGGTATTCGACCATCGAATGGATCACGCTTTGGGGATGGACCACCACCTCGATGGTCTCGAGCGGGGCGCCGAAGAGCCAATGGGCCTCGATCACCTCGAGCCCCTTGTTCATCATCGTGGCCGAATCCACCGAGATCTTGGGGCCCATCACCCAGTTGGGGTGGGCGCACGCCTGCTGCGGCGTCACGCGCGCGAGGCGGTCGATCGGCGTGGTGCGGAACGGGCCTCCCGAGGCGGTGAGCAGGATGCGGCGCACGCCGCAGCGCTCGAGCTCGCCCGGGCGCCCGCACGCGAATCCCCGCGGAAGGGCTTGCAGGATCGCCGAGTGCTCGCTGTCGATCGGCAGCAGCATCCCGCCGCCGTGCGCGACGGCCGCCATGAAAAGCGCACCCGACATCACCAGGGCTTCCTTGTTGGCGAGGTACACGTCCTTGCCCGCGCGCGCGGCGGCCAGCGTGGCGGGAAGGCCCGCGGCGCCGACGATGGCGGCCATGACGGCGTCGACGTCGGGGCGCGCGACCGCCTGCTCGAGGGCCTCGGGGCCGCAGGCGACCTCGGTGGGAATGCCGCGTTCGCGCAACGTTGCGCGCAAGCGCTCGGCCGCGTCCGCATCGGCCAGCACCGCGTGGCGCGGCCGATGGGCGACGCACTGCGCGAGCAACGCGGCATCGTTACGCCCCGCCGCGAGCACCACCACCTCGAAACGATCGGGATGGCGCGCCACGACGTCCAGTGTGTTGCTTCCAACGGAGCCCGTCGACCCCAGGATCGCAAGCCGTTTCATCGGCTCCCTCTCCCTCGGGCGCCCAGGGAGTGCAACGTGGCGTGGGAGAGGGTTGGGGAGAGGGTCGTCATGATCATCCGGCGGCGTGCCTCGCATACAAAGCGAGCGCGGCCAGGGGGAGCGAAGAGGTGAGCGCGTCGATGCGATCGAGCACCCCGCCATGCCCCGGCAGCAGGTTGCTCGAATCCTTGAGCCCCGCGCCGCGCTTCATCCATGACTCGAACAGGTCGCCGACGATGCTCACGGCGGTGAGCGCCAGCATGGCGAGGATCGCCACCACCGCCGCGCCGCCGTCGAAGATGCTCGTGAGCGGCATGTCGCGGCTGTTGGCGAACGCGGCGAGCGCGGCGCCGTAGATCACCACGCCCAGCATCCCGCCAGCCACGCCCTCCCAGGTCTTGCCGGGGCTCACGGCCGGGGCGAGCTTGTGGCGCCCGAAACGCTTGCCGGAGAAATAGGCCGCGATGTCCGCGACCCACACCATCGCCGCGAGTGCCAGCAGCAGCCACGGGCTCGTGTCACGCAGCACCACCAGCGCGAGCCATGCGGGCCACACCACCACCCAGCCCGCGGCGGCGCAGGCCGACGGGGACGGCCGCAGCTTGTTGCCGAGCCAATAGGGCGCGGCCACGATCCAGAACCCCGCCGCCAGGATGAAACCGGTCATCGCCGCGGCGACGAAATTTCCGGGCACCAGCCGCAGGTACATGAGCCACAGGTAGGCGCCGATCGCGCCCGAGGCCACGAGGTACGCGGCCTGGCCCCGACGGGAGAGCTTGCACATGCGCGACCATTCCCAGCAGGCGACGAGTGCGATGGCGAGCGCGAAGAGCGCCCAGAACACGGCAGACGCGAGGAACAGCATGCCGAGCACGACCGGCAACAACACGAGCGCGGTGATGACGCGGGTGAGGAGCAACGGCTCTAGCTCGCCTGCGTGGCGGGCTGCTCCGGCGCGAGCTGCTCGCTCGTGCGCCCGAAGCGGCGCTCGCGCCGCCGGTAGGAGGCGAACGCCTCGAGGAGCGCCTGGGCGCCGAAATCCGGCCAGAGCGCGTCGGTGAAGTAGAACTCGGTGTAGGCGAGCTGCCAGAGGAGGAAATTGGAAATGCGCTGCTCGCCCCCGGTGCGGATGAACAGGTCCGGCTCGGGCGCGTAGCTCATCGACAGGAAGCGCGACAGGCGCTCCTCGGTGATCGGGACGGCGGGATCCTCGCGCCGGCAGCGGTCGGCAGCCTGGAGGATGTCCCAGCGCCCGCCGTAGTTGGCAGCCACGGTGAGCGTGAGCCCGGTGTTTGACGCGGTGAGCTCCTCGCCGCGGCGGATCCGCTCGTTGATGGCCGCATCGAAGGGCGTGGTGTCTCCGGCCACCCTGAAGCGGATGGCGTTGTCGTGCAGCTTGCCGACCTCCTGGTCGAGCGAGCGCATGAAGAGCTGCATGAGGAAGGTCACCTCTTCGGGCGGGCGGCGCCAGTTCTCGCTCGAGAACGCGAAGAGGGTGAGGTACCCGACGCGATGCTCGACGCACGCCTTGACCACCTCGCGCACCGCCTCCACGCCCCGATGGTGCCCTGCCACGCGCGGCAGGAAGCGCTTCTTCGCCCAGCGGCCGTTGCCGTCCATGATGATCGCGACATGGCGCGGCACTTCCGCGCTCGCGGGCACCGTCTGGGTTGAGCTGTTGAATTCAGGCATTGGCGGAGGAATCGCGAGGCCGTGCGCTACACGGCCATCAGGTCCTTTTCCTTTTCCGCGACCAGCCGGTCGATCTCGGTGATCGACTTGTCGGTCATCTTCTGGACCTCTTCCTGGGCGCGCTTCTCGTGGTCCTCGCCGACCTCGCCGTTCTTCAGCAGGTCCTTCAGGTGCTGGATCGCATCGCGGCGGATGTTGCGAACCGCCACCTTCGCGCCTTCGCCGTCCTGGCGCACGATCTTGGTCAGGTCGCGGCGCCGCTCCTCGGTGAGCGCGGGCATCGGCACGCGGATCACGTCCCCGGAGGTCGCGGGGTTCACGCCCAGATCGGAGTCGCGGATCGCCTTCTCGACGGCCTGCACCATCTTCTTCTCGAACGGCTGGATCGAGATGGTGCGCGCGTCGGACAGCGTCACGTTCGCCACCTGGTTGATCGGCATCGGGGAGCCGTAGTAATCGACCCGCAGGTGGTCGATGAGGCCGGCGTGGGCGCGCCCGGTGCGGACCTTCGCGAGGTCGTGCTTGAGCGTCTCAACCGATTTGGCCATCTTGTCGGTGGCCTGCTTCTTGATGTCCCCGATGCTCATGCGTGGCGTCCCCCAGCTTGCGGAAGGTGTCTTTGCTTGCCGGCGTTGAGCGGCGCCGCTTTGCGTCCGCTCCAACACCGTTCCCGCTGGCCCCGGGAAAGGGTCGTCATTTCAATTATGGACGAGGGTGCCCTCGTCTTCACCCATGACGACGCGCTTCAGCGCTCCTATCTTGAAAATGGAGAACACGTTGATCGGCAGTTTCTGGTCGCGGCAGAGCGCGAGCGCCGTGGCATCCATCACCTTGAGGTTCCTCACGAAGGCCTCGTCGAAGGTGATCCTGTTGTAGCGCGTGGCGGATTTGTCCTTGAGCGGATCGGCGGTATAGACGCCGTCGACCTTGGTCGCCTTGAGGACGATGTTCGCCTCGACCTCGCGCCCGCGGAGCGCCGCCGCGGTGTCGGTGGTGAAGAAGGGATTGCCGGTGCCGGCGGCGAAGATGACGACCTTGCCTTCCTCGAGGTAGCGGATCGCCTTGCCGCGGATGTAGGGCTCGACCACCGGCTCGATGCTGAGCGCCGACTGCACGCGCGCCACCAGCCCGCCGCGATTCATCGCGTCGGAAAGAGCGAGCGCGTTGATCACCGTGGCGAGCATGCCCATGTAGTCGGCGGTGGCGCGGTCCATGCCGGCCGCGCCCTGCGAGACACCGCGGAAGATGTTGCCCCCGCCGATCACGATGCCCACCTGCACGCCGAGCCCGGAGATCTCCTTCACCTCGCCCACGATCCGGTCGACGGTCTCGCGGTTGATGCCGAAGGCGTCGTTGCCCATCAGCGCCTCCCCCGAAAGCTTCAGGAGGATCCGCTGGTAGGCGGGCTTCGCCGGCGGGTTGGCCTCGTTTTGCGAGATGCCCGCCATCATCACGCCGCGTTCTTTGTCATCGCGGCCACTTCGGCCGCGAAATCGCTCTGCTTCTTTTCGATGCCCTCGCCGACCACGAGGAACCGGTAACCGCGCAACTGCGACTTCTTCGCGGCCAGCATCTTCTCGACGGTCTGCTTGTCGTCCTTCACGAACGGCTGACCGAGGAGGGTCACGTCGGCGAGGAACTTGTTGAGGCCGCCCTCGACCATCTTCGCGACGATTTCCGGCGGCTTGCCGGACTCGGCCGCGCGCGCTTCCAGGATCTTCCGCTCGGCCGCGATCACGTCGGGCGCCACCTGGTCGCGCGCCATGAACTTGGGCTTGGCGAACGCGATGTGCATCGCGACGTCCTTGGCGACCTCCGCGTCGCCCTCGTAGTCGACCATCACGCCGATCTTGCCGGGCGGGTGGATGTATTCCTTCAGCTTGCCGGCGGCCTGCACGCGCTCGAAGCGGCGCACGGCGATGTTCTCGCCGATCTTCTGCACCAGCTTCTGGCGCACCGCTTCCACCGTCTCGCCGCCGATCTTCAGGCCCGAGAGCGCCGCGACGTCGGCCGGGTTCTCATCGGCGACCAGCCTTGCCAGCGCCTGCGCGAACGCCGTGAAGTCGGGGTTGCGCGCGACGAAGTCGGTTTCCGCGTTCACCTCGACCATCGCCCCGAGCCGGGAATCGGGCGACAGGTAGGCGGCGATCGCGCCTTCGGAAGCCACGCGCGAGGCGGCCTTCGAGGCCTTCGCGCCGCTCTTGATGCGCAGCAGCTCCTCCGCCTTCTTGATGTCGCCGCCCGCTTCCTCGAGCGCCTTCTTGCATTCCATCATGCCGAGCCCGGTAGCCTCGCGCAGTTCCTTGACCATGCCTGCCGTGATTTCCGCCATTTCGACTCCTGTCGCACCCGTGTAGACGGGTGCCTGATCCATTGGGCCCCTTCTGCAAGGGGGCGACACTGTGGGTACAAAAAAGGGGCTTCGCGCCCCTTTCCTGCAGGAACCTCCCGGTTCCCTTATTGCTTCTCGGCTTCCTCGACCTCGACGAAGTCTTCGGTCGGGGGGGCCACCATCTCGTTGATGACCTGGCTGCGTCCCTCGAGGATCGCGTCCGCCACGCCACGCGCGTAGAGGCGGATGGCGCGGGTCGAGTCATCGTTGCCGGGGATCACGTAATCGATGCCGTCGAGCGAATTGTTCGAGTCGACGACGCCGACGATCGGGATGCCCAGCGTGCGCGCTTCGGTGACCGCGATCTTGTGGAAGCCCACGTCGATCACGAAGAGGGCGTCGGGCACGCCGCCCATGTCCTTGATGCCGCCCAGCGAGCGCTCGAGCTTCTCGCGCTCGCGCGCGTTGAGGAGCTGCTCCTTCTTGGAAAGACGCTCGCTCGAACCGTCGGCGATCATCGCGTCCATGTCCTTCAGGCGCTTGATGGATCCCTTGACGGTCTTGAAGTTCGTGAGCATGCCGCCGAGCCAGCGGTAGTCGACATAGGGGGCGCCGGCACGCTGCGCCTCCTCCTTGACGATCTCCCGGGCCTGCCGCTTGGTGCCGACGAAGAGGATCTGCCCCTTGTTGGCGGTGAGCTGGCGCACGTACTTGAGCGCGTCCTGGTACATCGGGAGCGACTTCTCAAGGTTGATGATGTGGATCTTGTTGCGGGCCCCGAAGATGTACGGCGACATCTTGGGATTCCAGTAGCGGGTCTGGTGGCCGAAGTGCACGCCGGCCTCCAGCATCTGGCGCATGGTGACGGACATTCGAATAACTCCTGTGGTTAAGGTTAGGCCTCCCCCGCGATGGACCGATTTTCCGAGAGGAACAATCCCACGGCGAATCAGCACCTTAGCCTAAGGCGGGGTGTGGATTGAAAAGCACGCCATTATAGCGCGAAAAGGCTCGCCCATTCAATCGGTTCCGCGACCCGAAGCGGGAATGTTATGGTGCCTTCAACGACCTCGAACTCACCCCTCCCGCGCCCCATGGTCTTGAGCATCCCCCTCGAGCGCGCCGCTCCGGCGCCCGACCTAGAGATTCGTCCCCGGCACGTGAAGCGGTGGATCGAGTCCCTGCCCCTCAACATCACCTTCGAGACCGGCCGCAAGTTGTGCCGGCATCTGGCCGCCACCAACCGGGCACGCCTGGAGGTGGATGCGCGCCTGGAAATCCTCGAGGCCCACCGCCCCGCCGCCGAGGAGATCCTTCGGGACCTCGAATCGATGTACGTTGCGGCGCCGCTTCCCCTCGCGCCCGGCCCGCGCGCGGCGCTCGGACTCGCGCGCGAGCTGCTGACCGAGCTCGCCCTCGGCTATCGCATCGCGATCGTGGAGTTCCGCGGCACGCTCTTCACCGCGAAGAAGCAGATGGCAACGCTGCTGCTGCGTGCGACGCACTACACCGCCGCGCGCCTCTTCGCCGCGTACAAGTCGTACACGCCGGTGCCCGAAGCAACCTGGGCCGAGCTGCACGAGCTCTATCTCAGGGCCGCCGAGCGGGGCATCGACCGCGACCCAGGCCCCGACAAGGAGAGCGTTGCCGACATCTACTGCGATGCGTTGCTGCTGTCGCTGACCGATCCGTATCGCCTCGGGCAGGACGAAGCCCGCCGGGTACTCGAGCTGCTTCGCGCGAATCGCGGCATGGCGACGCTGGGCGCGTCCCGGCCCGCCACCCCTCCGGGCGGGCATTTCATCGTGCCGTGCAACACCGACAAGCCTCCCAAGCCCTCGATCGCAAAGCTCGACGACACCGGCGGTCCCGACTGGCGATTGCTCGATGCGAACCCGCTGGTCGAGCGGATCCGATCGACGGTCGGCGCCCGCGACCCCGCAAGGGCGCCGGCGGCGAACTCCAAGGGCGCCTCCGAAGCGAGCCTCGCCACCCGGCTCGTGACGCTCTGGGGGGATCCACCCAAGCGGACTTCGCGGCGCGACCCGAGCCAGGCGACCGTCGCGATCTCGATGGGCATCGACGGCGTCGGCCATTTCGTCGCCCAGGAATCGAGGCTGGACCTCGAGCGGCAGGACGACATGGTTCGCCGCGGCATCACCATGCCGCTGGCACCCCTGCCGCTGAACGACCAGTCGGAGCCCATCCCGGTGTTCGAATGGGACGTGGTGAACCAGAGCCATGGCGGCCTGCGGGTGCGTCGCCTCGGCCGCACGGAACAGCCGATCGCTATCGGCGAGGTTGCCGGCATCAAGCTGCCAGGCAAGCCCCACTGGGCCATCGGCGCGGTCCGCTGGATCACGGTCTTCGAGGACGGCGGCATGGAGTTCGGACTGCAATACCTGGCCTCGATGGCGCGCGCGGTCACGGTCAGCGGCTGGGGCACGCCCTCAGGGGTGGGGCTCCTCCTGGACGGCGACGGGCCCACGTCCCTGCTCACTTCCCCGAACGCCTTCTCGCACATGCGCGAGCTCGAGCTCGACGACCACGGCGATGCGTGCCTCGTCAAGCCTTCCGATGTCGTGGAAATCACCCACCGCTTCGAGATCTTCACCGTCAAGACCGCCTGAGCGCTGCTCGCGCAAACGCGCCCCCGGGAACCCGCGGGAGGGCGGCAGGCCTAACGGTATAATTGCGCCATGGAAGGACGACTCGCGAACCCCGGCATCCATCTCAAGACCCCGCAAGAGGTCGAGGGCATGCGCACGGCCGGCCGCCTCGCCTCCGAAGTCCTCGATTTCATTTCCGCGCGGGTGAAGCCGGGGATCACGACCGGCCAGCTGGACCGGCTCTGCCACGACTACATGGTCGAGGTCCAGGGCACGGTGCCGGCGCCGCTGAACTACGCCCCACCGGGCCACAGGCCGTATCCCAAGTCGATCTGTACCTCGGTGAACCACCAGGTCTGCCACGGCGTGCCTGGCGACAAGGTGCTGCGCGCGGGCGACATCGTGAACATCGACATCACCGTGATCAAGGATGGCTGGCACGGCGACACGAGCCGCATGTTCTACGTGGGCGAGCCCACGGTCCAGTCGCGGCGCCTCTGCGAGACCACTTACGAGTGCATGTGGAAGGGGATCGCGCTGGTGCGCCCCGCCGCCGCGCTCGGCGACATCGGTGCCGCGATCCAGCGCCATGCCGAGAGCCGCGGGTTCAGCGTGGTGCGCGAGTTCTGCGGCCACGGCATCGGCCAGCGATTCCACGAAGAGCCGCAGATCCTGCATTACGGCCGCGCGGGCCAGGGCCTGAAGCTGCAACCCGGCATGACCTTCACGATCGAGCCGATGATCAACGCCGGCAAGCGCGACATCCGCCAGTTGAACGACGGCTGGACCATCGTCACCGCCGACCACTCGCTGTCCGCGCAGTGGGAGCACACGGTCCTCGTCACCGTGGACGGCTACGAAGTGCTCACCGTCTCGGCGGGCACGCCGCCTCCGCCCGCCTTCGCGACCGAGCAGACGACCAACCTCGTCGGTTGAGCTCCGCCACCGCGCCGCCGCGGGCGGCTCCCGTTGCAGCCCCCTCCACCGCCGCCTCCGAGCTGCGCACGTGGCTGAAGGCGCGCCTCGACGAGCAGCGCGCGCTCTACCTCAAGCGTCCCGACCCGCCGGTTTCGCTCGCCCAGAACGCGGCGCTCGTCGACACCGCGTTGCAGGAGCTCTGGGCGCGCACCATCGACGATCCCGGGATCGCGCTCGTCGCCGTGGGCGGTTACGGCCGCGGGGCGCTCTATCCGCATTCGGACGTCGACGTGCTGGTGCTGCTTCCCGATGGGCAGGCGCCGGGCGCGGCGGTCGAGAACTTCATCCACGCGCTCTGGGACATGGGCCTGGAGCCCGGCCACAGCGTGCGCAGCGTCTCCGAGTGTGAGGAGGAGGCGGCAAAGGACGTGACCGTCGACACGAGCCTGCTCGAGGCGCGACTGATCGCCGGCAGCATCCCGGTGCTGCTCGAGCTCGATGCACGCCTGCGCTCGCGCCGCGACGTGCGCACGTTCTTCGACGCCAAGTTCCACGAGCAGAAGCGCCGCCACGAACGCTTCCAGGAGGCCGCCTACAACCTCGAGCCCAACCTGAAGGAGAGCCCGGGGGGGCTGCGCGACCTGCAGATGGTCATCTGGCTCGCGCGGGCCGCGGGATTCGGCACCTCGTGGAAGGCGCTCGCCGAGGCCAACCTCATCACCCCCGCCGAGGCGGCGGCGATCGCGATCAACGAGCGCGTGCTGCAGGACCTGCGCATCCGGCTGCATTACCTCGCGGGCCGCCGCGAGGACCGGCTGATCTTCGACCACCAGATCGAGATCTCGCGCGCCCTCAAGCTGCAGGGCAAGCCGGGCATCGCACCCTCCGACCAGCTGATGCGCCGCTACTATCTCGCCGCCAAGGCGATCTGGCGCTTCAACCAGATCCTGCTCGCCAACCTCTTCGACCGCGTGACGCCGCGCTCCGAGCGCAAGATCCAGAAGCTCGACGACGATTTCCAGGTCGTGAACGTGAACCTCGAGACCACCGACGAGATGCTGTTCGAGTCCAACCCCGGCATGATCCTCGAGGCGTTCCGGCGGCTGCAGGACCACCGTGACATCGTGGGTTTCGGGCCGAAGACGCTGCGCGCCCTGTCGCGGGCGCTGCCGAAGGTCGGGCGCGGTTTCCGCGAAAAGCCCGAGAACCGCCGGCGCTTCATGGAAATCCTGCGCGGCGATCGCCTCACCTGGACGCTGCGCCGCATGAGCCGCTACGGCGTGCTCGGCCGCTACCTGCCGGCCTTCGGGCGCATCGTCGGCCAGATGCAACACGACCTCTTCCATGTCTACACCGTGGACGAGCACATCCTGATGGTGATTCGCAACCTGCGCCGCTTCCGGATTCCGCGCTTCGACCATGAATACCCGTTCCTGTCGACGCTCATGCAGGAGTTCGACCGCCCCGAGGTGCTGTACCTCGCGGCCCTGTTCCACGACATCGCCAAGGGCCGCGGCGGCGACCATTCGCACCTGGGCGTGCAGGACGCGGTGCGCTTCTGCCGTGCCCACGGCCTCGCCAAGGGGGATTCCGAGCTGGTCGCGTGGCTGGTCGAGCAGCACCTGGTGATGTCATCGACCGCGCAGAAGCAGGACCTGGGCGATCCCGACGTGATCTCGGGATTCGCGACCCTGGTTCGCGACGAGCGCACGCTCACCGCGCTCTACATCCTGACGGTCGCCGACATCCGCGGCACCAGCCCCGCCGTGTGGAACGCGTGGAAGGGGAAGCTCCTCGAGGACCTTTTCCGGTATACGCGACGGGTGCTGCGCGGGGAGACCGACTACGCGGCGTCGTGGATCGCGGCGAAGAAGGACGAGGCGCTGCGCATCTTCCGCCAGTACGTTCCCGCTCCCGGCAAGCACGAGGCGCTGTGGGGCCGCCTCGACGACCACTACTTCCAGCGCTTCGAGGCGGTCGAGATCGGCTGGCATACGCGCACGCTCTGGAACCGCATCACGCCCGACAAGCCGATCGTGCGCGCGCGCCTCTCGCCGGTCGGCGAGGGCCTGCAGGTGCTGGTGTACACCCCCGACCAGCCTGGACTCTTCGCGCGGATCACCGGCTTCTTCGAGCGCATGCAGTTCGACGTGGCGGCCGCGAAGATCTACACGACCCAGCACGGATTCGCGCTCGACACCTTCCAGGTGCTGTCGCGCACCCGCTCGGGGGAGCACTACCGCGAGCTGATCCAGAAGATCGAGTCGAAACTGGCCGAGCGCATCGTGGCCGATGCACCGCTGGAAGCCTCGCCCGCAGGGCGCGTTTCGCGCTGGGTCAAGCACTTCCCGATCGATCCGCAGGTCGCGATCTATCCCGACAGGCGCGCCGGCCACTGGATGGTCACGGTAAGCTGCGCCGACCGGCCCGGGCTGCTTTCGGAGATCGCGCGCCTGCTCCTCAGGCACGGGTTGAACCTGATCGACGCGCGCGTCACGACGCTGGGCGCGCGCGCCGAGGATGCCTTCGTGGTCAACGGCGCCGCGGCCGACGACCCGCTGTCGCGGGAGGCCATCATCGCGGAGCTTCGCCAAACCGCTTCCTGACCTCGCACGGGGCCGCGGCGACATGAAGATCGTCCGGGCCATCTGCGCGATCCTCGCCATCGCCGGGCTCGCGATCGTCACCCTCGCGTTGCAGGACTACCGCGCCCGGTCGCGGTTCGCCGCGGAAGCCGCCCAGGCGAACGGGGAGATCACCGAAGTCACGCGGCACCTGTCCTCGGGCATGCGCAAGGGCAACACCACCTACTACCGCTTCCGCGTGCGGTTCAGCAGCGCCAACGGCGAGCCGGTCGAGGCCCACGCCATGGAGACCTCCTCCTCGCCGCGCTTCGCCGTGGGCGAGAAAGTGCCGCTGCTCTACGCGCGCGCCAACCCGCGTGAGGTCAACATCGACGACTTCGCGATGCTGTGGGCCGACGTGGTGGTGCTGTTGATCGTCGCCGCGGTCTTGCTGGTCGCCGGCGGCACCGCGTACTGGATCGCCGGTGGCCACGGTGGGCGTCGCGCGGGGCGCACGCAGGCGAGTTTGACGGAGATGGCGCGCGCCTGGCGCGAGGGCCGGCTCACCCGCGACTCGGAATTCCAGCCGCTGCTGGTGGCCTTCGCGTTCGTCGTCCCCGCGCTCCTCGGCGGGATCATCGCGTTCGCGTTGTTCGCGCCGGGCGTGGTGCGGGCGATCGTGGCCGCGATCCTGGCGTGGGTTGCGATCAGGGTGGTCCGCGACAAGCGGCGCGCGCGCGCCGCGCAGCCTCAGCGCCGCTGACGCAGCAGGCGCAGCAGTTCCTCGATCTGGCGCATCTGGTCGGGCGTGATGTTGAGCGGCTCGCGCTGCTCGCCGCCCATCTGCTTGGCGCTCCACTTCACCGTGTGCTTCTCGCCGCGATCCTCGAAGGACGCGACGTAGGGGCCGCTCGGGCGCTTCTCCACCTGGCCGGGCGCATCGCGGAAGGGTGAGAACGGCGTCATCGGCATCTTCTGCACGATCATGTCGTTGCGCCTGCCGGTGTTCACGCCCTGCTCCATGCCGCCCACACTCCCGCTGATCCCGCCCTTGTCGTAGTTGAGCGAGCCCGCGGAGCCGCCGATGCCGCCGCTCACGCCGGGGTCGGCGCGCATGGTGAACTCCATCGGCGCATCGGGACCGCGCACGCCCTTGGCTTCATTGTCGAGCTGCTGTTGGCGCGTGCCCGGCGAGGGCGGCGCCGCCTTGCGCAGGGCGAGCGTGCCGCGGCCCGTCGCGGGGTCCACCTGCAGGACGCCGATGATGCCGAACTTGCGGCGATTGTCGGTATCGGTGAGCTTGCCGCCGACGCTGGGCTCGAACTTGACGGTGCCCCCGCCGGGGGCCGGCGCGGTGACTTTCGGCAAATTATCGACCTTGAGCTCGGCATCGTACTTCGCGTCGGCTTCGCCCGAGACGTAGCCGACGTTGCGCTGCGCATCCCACTTCACCGTGAACCAGAACTCGGCGTCCACGGTGCGCGTGAGGCTCTTGTTGGGATCCTTCATCGGCACCTCGCGAGTGCTGGCACTGCCTTCCCAATAGCCCGCGGGGGTCGCCTTGCCGGGCTGGGCCGCAACCTCGCCGCCTGCGAGCAACAAGGCGGCGGCGAGCGCACACGGGTAATGGTTCATGGCGGATCCTTTCCTAGCGCGTCATCGTGATTTCCACGCGGCGGTTCTTCTGCCGGCCCTCGGGATTGTCCTTGCCGCCGGGGGCGGTGTTCGGGGCCACGGGCTTGTCCTTGCCCCAGCCCTGCGTGCTCATCTTCATTCCCACGCCGTTGGCGGCGAGCCACTGGCGCACCGACTGCGCGCGGCGATCGGAGAGCTTGCGGTTGTAGGCCGCGTCGCCCTTGCCGTCGGTGTGGCCTTCGATCTTCGCGGTCGCCTGGGGATGCGCGCGCAGCACCGCGGCGACCTTGTCGAGCGCGGGCCTGGCTTCGGCGCGCAGGTCGGCCTTGTCGAAATCGAACAGCACGTCGGCCGCGAGCGCGATGCGCACTTCCTGGCCGCGCACCTCGGCGTTCAGGTCCCTGAGGAGCCCCGCCACGTCCTCGCTCTTCCCCGCGATTGCGCTGCGCATGCCGACGATCTCACGCAGCTCACCCTTGAGCGCTCGCTCCTCGGCCTTGAGCTCGGAGCGCTGCGCGCGCGCCAGCGCTTCCTTCGCCTTCGCATGGACTGCCGGGGAGTCGGGGTCGACCTCCGGTGCCTGGGCCCAGGCCGCCGGCGGGAAGGCTAGCGTCGCGGCGGCGATGACGAAGACGCCGCCACGCGTCACTTGGCCTCCGTGATCGGCACGTCCTCGAAGGGGGGCGTATGCGCGGTGTGGAAATTGATCTTCTTCGCATCGGCGGGCGGCGCCGGGTACTTCGCCCACAGCAGGAAGCTGCCCGCGGGTTTCATCTCCGCGTTCAGGCCGCCGTGGTTGTTGAGAGTCGTCATCACCGGCACTCTCTGCGAGTCCCTGAGGACCAGGAATTTGGTGCTGCCGGCGACTACGTAATACTTGTCCGCGTCCCGGTTATCACCGAGCAGCTCCACCTTCACCGGTGCAGTGCCGCCGTTGCGATAGCGCATCTTGACGGTGAGGACGCCCTCCTTGCGGACGACCTCGATCATTTCGGCGGTGACCCCTTCGACGCTGGTTTCCTGCACCTGCAGCGGCTTGGGGGCCTGGGCCTGGGCAGGCCGTTGGGCGAGCGCCACGGCCAGGACGGAAGCCGCCAGCACGACGGCGGCGCTGGTGAAACGCGGAATGTGCGTCATGAGCCCTCCCCGGATTGGAGTGGGCTCAATCTACTCCTGTCCGCGGAAGGGCGTGGAGACGCCCCCGCGGACGATCGCGACCGGCACGATCTTGCCGCCGCGCATGCGGAAGATGGTCATCTCGGCGTCCTTGCGGTCGCCTTTCTCGTCGAAGGCGATCTTGCCGGTGGCGCCCACGAGGGAGAGCTTGTAGACCTCGGGCACGAACTTGGCCGGATCGGTGGAATCCGCGCGGCGCATGGCCTCGATCATCACGTTGGCGGCGTCGTAGAAGAACGGCGCGTACAGCTTCGTCGGGCCGAACTTGGCGTTGAATGCGTCGAGGAATTCGCGGCTCGCCGCGCTTGCCGGGATGCCCGCCTGGGAGCACGCCATGCCCTCGCCCGCAGCGCCCGCGAGCAGCGCCATCTCCTCGGTACACGCGCCGTCGCCGAAGGCGAAGTGCGCCTTGAGCCCGAGCTCGCGCGCCTGCTTGAGCATCAGCCCGCCGGTGGCGTCCATGCCACCGTGGAAAACCACGTCGGCATTCTTGCTCTTGATGCGCGTGAGGATCGACTTGAAGTCGGTCTCCTTGTCGGTGGTGCGCTCGCGCCCGACGATGGTGACGTTGGCCGCGCGCAGCGCCTTCTCCACTTCGCCCGCGAGGCCCTCGCCGTACGCGGTCTTGTCGTCGACGATCGCCACTCGCTTGCCCTGCAGCTCGGAGGCGATGTACGCCGCGATCGCCGGCCCCTGCTGGTCGTCACGCCCCACGGTGCGGAAGACGCCCTTCATGCCGCGCTCGGTCAGCGCCGGATTGGTGGCCGAGCCCGAGATCACCGGGATGCCGGCCTTGTTGTAGATCTCGGAGGCGGGAATGGTCACGCCTGAATTGAGATGGCCGATCACCGCGACCACGTGCGCGTCGACGAACTTCTGCGCGACCAGGGTGCCGACCTTGGGATCGCCCTGGTCGTCCTCGCTCATCATGCGAAAGCGCACCGCGCGCCCGCCGATGCGCGGCTGGCGCGCGTTGGCGCGCTCGAGCGCCAGCGCCACGCCGTTCTCGTCGTCCTTGCCCTGGTGGGCGATCGAGCCCGTCAGCGGTCCGGCGTGGCCGAGCGTGACGGTGATCGACTCGTTGGCCGTCGGGGGCGGCGTCTCAGTGCGCCCGCATGCGGCGCACGCCAGGACGCACACTGCCCCGCCAAAGAGGTGACGCAGCGTCATGCCGCGACCGGCAACCGCGCGAGCGATGCGACGAGATCGCCGAAGCGCTCGCCCTGGATCGTGACGTGGCTGCGAATGCGCTCCGCGGCGAGGTCGGCATCACCCGCGATCATGGCCGCGACGATGGATTCGTGCTCGGCGAGCGAGTTGGCCATCCTTTCGCGCACGCGCAACTGCAGGCGTCGGTACGGACGCAGGCGGCGATGCAAAGTGAGCGCCTGCTCGGCGAGGAACTCGTTCTGGCCCGCGCTGTAGATGGCGCGATGGAAATCCTCGTTCACGCGAAAGTAAGAATCGGTGTCTCCCGCGGCGGCCGCGGCGCGACACGCATCCAGGGCCTCGGTGAGCGCGCGTTCCTGCTCCGGGGTCATGCGCCGGGCGCCGCGCCGCGCGCAGGTCGCTTCGAGCTCGGCCATCACGTCGAACATCTCGTAGAGCCGGCGCGGCTCGAGGACCGAGACCGTGGCGCCCTTGCGGCGGCGCACGTCGACCAGCCCCGACGAGGCGAGCTGAATCAGCGCTTCGCGGATCGGCGTCTTCGAGACCCCGAAGCGCTCTCCCAAAGCATGCTCATCGATGCGGCTACCCGGCGCCAACCGCCCCACGGCGATCTCCTCTTCGATCGCTTCGCGCAGTTGGTCGGACCTTTTTTCTTTCATTTTCAGTGTCTTGGGCGGATAGTAGAAGCGAGGTAAGTCCATGCTATCGAAAGCTTGACAAATATTCAACGGCTAAATTAAAATCTCTTCAGTCTATTGAAATATATTTCAACTAGTCTGAGAGATATGGACATCGTGACCCCAGTCAAACCCCGCAAATCTCCCGCCGGGCGCCACGTGACGAGCCCAGGTGCAGGCGATCTCGGCGCCATGGCCCTCGCCTTGCTCTCGGAACGGGGAGAAGCGTCCGGCGTGGCGCTCGCGAGACAGATCCTCGAGGCCTACGCGGCGCTCGACGCGGATGCGCGCCTCGCCTTCCTTCTGGTCCTCGCCGAGCGATTCGGACCGGACCGCGCGCGGCTGGCGGCGGCCATCGAAGCCTACCGCGCCGATCCCGGGCCGCAGGCGTCCACGGAGCTCTTTGCCGCCGCGGAGCCGCCGCGCCAGGAGCTCATCCGGCGCCTCAACCTCGCCATGGGCGGCACCGCCTACCTGGTGCGCATGCGCGAGGACGTGCTGAAGTCGATGCACGCGCACCCCGAGCTCGCCGCCGTCGACAGCGACTTCTCCCACCTGCTTTCGTCGTGGTTCAACCGCGGATTCCTCGAGATCCGGCGCATCGACTGGACCACGCCGGCGCACATCCTCGAGAAGGTGATGCGCTACGAGGCCGTCCACGAGATCGCCAGTTGGGGCGACTTGCAGCGCCGCCTCGAGCCGCCCGACCGCCGCTGCTTCGCGTTTTTCCATCCCGCGCTCGCCGACGAGCCGCTGATCTTCGTCGAGGTGGCGCTCACCGCGACCGTGCCGGACAGCATCGCGCCGCTCCTCGCCGAAGGACGCCGGCCGATCGCCCCGCAACGCGCGCGCACCGCAGTGTTCTATTCGATCTCCAACTGCCAGGTCGGCCTGAAAGGGGTTTCGTTCGGCAACTTCCTCATCAAGCAGGTCGCCGAGGAGCTCAAGCGGGAGCTTCCGTCGCTGCGCAACTTCATCACGCTCTCACCCGTGCCGGGATTCAGCGCGTGGCTCGACGGCGAGCGCAAGGCGCCGTCCTCGGCCGTGCTGCGCGCAGCGGACCGCAAGGCGCTCGAGGCCCTCGACCGGCCGCGCTGGAGCGAGGATGCGGCGGCGGCCAAGCGCGCACGGCCCGCGCTGCAGGCGGCGATCGCCCATTACTTCCTGCGCGCGACGAACGGTGCTGGCAAGCCGGCCGATCCGGTGGCACGATTCCACCTCGGCAACGGCGCGCGCCTCGAACGCATCAACTGGATGGGCGACGCATCGCCCAAGGGCCTGCGGCAGAGTGCCGGATTCATGGTGAATTACCGTTACGACCTCGCCCAGGTGGAACCCAATCACGAGGCCTATGCGAATCGCGGCGAAGTCGTCGCCTCGCAGGCCGTGCAGCGAATGGAGCGCAACCGATGAGCCAGAACCTTTTCACGCAGCTCTTCGGGCGGCATGCGGCGTCCACGAGCCCCTTCATCGAGCTACCCGGCGGCGGCACGCTCGCCTACCGCGACTCGCAGGCCGCCACCGCGCGCCTCGCCCACCGCCTCACGGCCCTGGGCGTGCGGCCGGGCGACCGCGTGGCTGCCCAGGTCGAGCGTTCCGTGGAGGCGATCCATCTGTATCTCGCGACCCTGCGGGTCGGCGCCGTCTTCCTTCCGCTCAACACCGCCTACACGCTTCCCGAGCTCGAGTACTTCATCGGCGACTCCGAACCCGCGCTCGTGGTGTGCTCGGCCGAGCGCGCCGAGGCGGTCGCCCGCTTTGCCGGCCCGAAGGCGTCGGTGCGCACCCTCGACGGCCACGGCCGCGGCTCGCTGACTGACGGCGTCGACTCGCTGCCGGGGCAGTTCGACGACGTCGGGCGCACCGCCGACGACCTGGCCGCGGTTCTCTACACCTCCGGCACCACCGGGCGCTCCAAGGGCGCGATGCTCACCCATGGCAACCTCGCCTCCAACGCCCAGGCGCTGGCGCAGTTCTGGGGCTACACCGAGCGCGACCGGCTGATCCACGCGCTGCCGCTATTCCACACGCACGGCCTGTTCGTCGCGATCAACGTGACCATCGCCGCCGGCGCCTCGATCGTCCTGCTGTCGAAGTTCGATCCGGATCGCATCGTGGCACTCTTCCAGAGCGCCACCGTGCTGATGGGCGTGCCGACCTTCTATACGCGCCTCCTCCAGCATCCGGGCCTCACGCGCGCGGCGGTCGCGAACATGCGCCTCTTCGTCTCCGGGTCCGCGCCGCTCTCCGCCGACACGCACGTCGAGTGGAAGGAGCGCACCGGCCATGCGATCCTCGAGCGCTACGGCATGACCGAGACCAACATGAACGCCTCGAATCCCTACGAGGGTGAGCGCCGGGCCGGCACCGTGGGCTTTCCGCTGCCGGGCGTCGAGATCCGCATCGCCGATGCGCAATCGGGCGCGGCCCTGCCCCAGGGCGAGCCGGGCGAGATCGAGATCCGCGGGCCGAACGTATTCAAGGGCTACTGGCGCCTGCCCGACAAGACCGCCGCCGAGTTCCGTCCCGACGGATTCTTCCGTTCGGGCGACGTGGGCCTCATCGATGCCGACGGCTACCTGCACATCGTCGGGCGCGCCAAGGACCTCATCATCAGCGGCGGCTACAACGTCTACCCGCGCGAGGTCGAGGACGAGATCGGGCAGGTGCCCGGCGTGGCCGAGTCGGCCGTGGTCGGGCTGCCCGACAAGGACTTCGGCGAGGCGGTCGCCGCCGTGATCGTCCGCGCCCCGGGCTCGCAAGTCGGCGTCGCCGCCGTGCGTGCCGCGCTCGAAGCGCGCCTCGCGCGCTACAAGCTTCCCAAGAGGATCGTGTTCGTGCGCTCGCTGCCGCGCAATGCCATGGGAAAGGTCCAGAAGAACGTCATCCGCGAGGCCCTGTGCTCCGCGGCACCCTCCACATCGCTCGCCATCGAAGAGGAACAGCCGTCATGAAAGTCGTCTCCCAAGCCATCGCCGCGATCGCGCTCCTGTCGGCAGCAGCCGCCGCGTGCGCGCAGTCGTGGCCGTCGAAGCCGGTCAAGCTCATCAACCCGTTCCCCGCCGGCGGCGGCACCGACACGTTCGCGCGCCCCCTGGCCGCGAAGATCGGCACCGCTCTCGGCCAGCCGATCATCGTGGAAAACCTGGGAGGCGCGGGCGGCACCCTCGGCGCGACCACGGCTTCGAAGCAACCGCCCGACGGGTACACGTTCCTCATGGGCGCGACCCACCACGCGATCGCGGAAACCCTGTACTCCAAGCTCGGCTACAACATCGAGCGCGACTTCACGCCGATCGCGGTGGTGGCGGTGCTGCCGAACGTGATCGTCGTCAATCCCAAGCTTCCCTTCAAGACGGTGGGCGAGCTCGTCGCGTACGCCAAGGCGAATCCCGACAAGCTCAACTTCGGTAGCGCCGGCAATGGCACGTCGCACCACCTCGCCGGCGAGCTCTTCAAGACCCTCACCGGTACGC
>JANMYH010000180.1:0-6137 GCA_031381925.1 Burkholderiales bacterium
AGGCTCGTATGAACGCAGATAAACCCCGGTGTTGTTGTGCGTGCCTGCGTTAGTCGGAGCCGCTAACACCCCGCTTTGCCCTTTCTGCGTTCATCTGCGTGCTTTTATCTGCGGCCATCTGCGTTCCCAAGCCTTTGGCTCGCCTAACTCACCAACACCCCCAATGAGCACACGCGAAGGCAGCCTCGAAGCGCCCACCCGGCATCCGATCGAGTGGAAGAGCCCGGAGTACCGGGACGAAGCGAAGATCGTGGCCGAGATGGAGCGCGTGTTCGACATCTGCCACGGCTGCCGGCGTTGCGTGAGCCTGTGCAATACCTTCCCGAAGCTTTTCGAGTACATCGACGAGGGCGCCTCGGGCGAGGTCGATGGAGTTCCGAAGGAGAAATTCTGGGACGTGGTCGACCAGTGCTACCTGTGCGACCTCTGCTACGTGGTCAAGTGCCCGTACGTGCCGCCGCATCCGTGGAACGTCGACTTCCCGCACCTGATGCTGCGCGCCAAGTCCTACCAGTTCGAGGAGGGGAAGATGAAGCATCCGGTGCGTGACCGGGCGCTCTCCTCCACCGATCGCAACGGCAAGCTCGCCACCATCCCCGTGGTGGTCCAGATCGTCAATGCCGCGACGAAATCGAAGCCGCTCCGCGCGCTTGGCGAGAAGGTCGTGGGCGTAGCGAAGGACGCGTGGGTGCCGGAGTTTGCCACCCGCAAGTTCCGGCCCAACGCACGACCGAGCACGCCGCACGCGGTGAAGAACGGCGAGCGCACACCGGGCAAGGTCGCGATCTTCTCGACCTGCTACGTGAACTACAACGAGCCGGGCATCGGCCACGACCTGCTCAGGATCCTCCACCACAACGAGATTCCCTACGTGCTGGTGGAGAAGGAGGCGTGCTGCGGGATGCCCAAGCTCGAGCAGGGCGACCTGAAGGCCGTGGAGAAGCTCAAGGACCGCAACATCCCGATGCTCGCGAAGCTCGCACGCGACGGCTACGCGATCCTCACCCCGGTGCCCTCGTGCACGCTGATGTTCAAGCAGGAGCTGCCGCTGATGTTCCCGGAGGAGGAGGACGTGCGCGGGGTCCGCGACGCGATGAGCGATCCCTTCGAGTACCTCATGGCACGCAAGCGCGACGGGCTTCTGAAGACGCACTTCCCAAGGCCGCTGGGCAAGGTCGCCTACCACGTCCCCTGCCACTCGCGCGTGCAGAAGATCGGCCTGAAGACGCAGGAAGCGCTCGAGGCGGTGCCCGACACGCAGGTCCTCACCATCGAGCGCTGCTCGGGACACGCCGGCACCTGGGGCGTGAAGGCCGAGTTCCACGACATCGCCCTGAAGATCGGCCGGCCGGTGGTGCGCCAGGTCGTCGACTTCGCGCCCGACTACTACGCCTCCGACTGCCAGATGGCGGGCCACCACATCGCGGAAGGCCTCGAACGCGGCGACTCGAACGGAAGAGCGCAACTGCGCCACCCCATCACCCTCCTGAGAATGGCCTATGGCCTCCCCGATTGAAATGCACAAACTTTCCCGCGATTCGCTGATGACCCTCGAGGCCTATGCCAAGGCCCGGAAGGAATTCCGCGCGAGGGTGATCGCCCACAAGAAGGCACGCACCGTCCACCTGGGCGAGCACCTCACGCTGATCTTCGAGGACGAGCTCACGATCCGCTACCAGGTGCAGGAGATGCTGCGCATCGAGAAGATTTTCGAGGAGCAGGGCATCCAGGACGAGATCGACGCCTACAGTCCGCTGATCCCGGACGGGCGCAACTTCAAGGCCACGATGCTGATCGAGTACGAAGACGAGGGCGAGCGGAGAACGGCGCTCGCCGGGCTGAAAGGCGTGGAGGATCGCGTGTGGGTGCGCGTGGAAGGCTGCGCGGCCGTCTACGCCATCGCCGACGAAGACCTCGAGCGCGAGAACGCGGAGAAGACCTCGTCGGTGCATTTCCTGCGCTTCGAGCTGACCCGCGAGATGGCGGAGTCGCTCAAGTACGGCGTGACGCTCGCCATGGGCGTGGACCACGCCAACTACACCGCGCGGCTCGATCCCGTCGGCCCCGAGGTGCGCGCGTCCCTTACGAACGACCTGGCCTAGAGCCCAGCCACGGTAGGCGAGGTTGCCGATCGCGCGGCGCAGGCGCCGCGACAACCAGCGCGAACGCGGGCGCCTGCGCGATCACAACCTCCCGAGGTCGGGGCCGGCGCTCTCGCCGAACCACGCCCGCGCGAGCGCCGCGCGCGTCGCCTTCTCCGCCGAGGCCTGCTTCTTCAGGCGATAGGTCTCGGCGAGCCCCGCCAGCGCCCAGCCGTTGTTGCGCACCCGTCCGAGCGAATCGCGGAATGCCTGCTCCGCCTCGTCGAGGCGTCCCTGGCGCAGCCGTACCGAGCCGAGCGACTGGCGCACCGGGTAGTACCAGTAGGGCGGCTCCATGTAGGCGAGCGAGTCCTCCAGGAACACCGCCTCCTCGTAGGCTTCGGCGGCGCGTGCGAGATTGCCCTGCGCATCGGCGAGGCGCCCCGTGGCGACCAGCCGCGCGGTCTGCACGATCTCCTTCGCGGGAATCTGCCACTCGGCGAATCCCTTGAAGTCCGCCTCGCGTTCCATCTTCGCGAGCGCCTCGATCTCCCCCCTCGCACCCGCGGCGTCGTTGTTTCGGGCATGCGCCACGGCGCGCGCGTAGTGGTACATCGCCTTCACCAGCAGCAGGTCATCCTTCGGCGCCGGCAGCGCGAGGATCATGGCCGCGTCGCTGAACTGCGCATGGGTGGTGTACGGCGATGCCTTCACCGGCTCGAGGATGGCGAGCTGCTTGGCGGCCTCGGGCGGGATCGATGCGTCGAGCTTGGCGGCGGCCTCGATGGCGGTTGCGCGGTCGCCGCCCATCTGCGCCGAAACCATCACGAAGTGGATGTTGTGCGGGTAGTACGCCAACTTGTAGAGCGGATCCGACGGCGACGTGGTGAAGTAGCGCTCGTCGACCGCGATCGCGCGCTTGTTGGCCGCGAGCGATTCGCGGTACATGCCGAGGCGGTAGTAGATGTGCGCCGGCATGTGCACCAGGTGTCCCGCGCCCGGCACCAGGCTTTCGAGACGGCGTGCCTGCGGCAGCGCCTTCTCCGGCGTCGACGACGCTTCCATCGCGTGGATGTAGAGGTGCGCGGCACCGGCATGCGCGGGATTGCGGCGCAGCACGCGCTCCAGCGCGCCGACGACCTCGGCGGCGTCGCCCTTGGGACGCGATCCCGCCGCTTCCCAGTAGTCCCACGGCTGTGTGTCCATGACCGCTTCGGCGTAGAGCACCTGCAGCGTGTCGTCGCGGGGGAACTGCGCCGCCACGCCCTTCATCGCAGCCGCGTATGCGCGGTCGAGCACGGTGCGATCGGCCTTGGGATCGGCCGAGTAGCGTTTCTCGAGGGCGGCGATGAGCGCGCGCTCTTTCGCATTGGCGCGAGGCGCCAGCTCCACCGCTTTGGCGAGCGCGGCGAGTGCCGGGGCCTGCGCCTCCGGCATCATCGGCACGTTGATGTTCGGACCGAGGATCAGCGACTCGGCCCAGTAGCAGATGGCGCAGCCGGAATCGAGCTTCTGCGCCTCGCGGAATGCGCGCTGCGCCTCGGCGTGGTTGAAACCGAAGGCGAGCGTCACGCCCTGGTCGACCCATGCCTGGACCCCGGGGACCTTCGAGCTCACCGGGAAACGCATCCGGCCGAGGTCCTTGTAGAGCACCGGCGTCTCGCCCAGCGCGGGCTGCGGCGGCACCGGCTGGAACGGCGTGGTCTCGGTCTTGGCGAGGATCAGGGTGCGCAGCAGCGGCGGCTGGCCGCCGGCGTTGCCTCCGCAGAACGCGCCGGGCTCGAGCACCGGGTCGAACCATTCCATGGTCTGGCTGTTGAATCCGGACGCGGCGAAAAATCCCGCTGCCGCGAGCGCGAGCGTGAGCTTTCTGATCGGCATGGTGTCCTCCTGGTTCGCGTTCTGGGCCGGGCCGTGTTTGATCGTGCCCGGGCGCTACCTTACGCCGGTTTGGCGATCCGCAGGCTCGGCAGCTTCACTTGGCGCACTGCATCCGCGAGCGCCTCCACAGCGGCGGGCCGGTCGAAGCTCTGGCGCCACGCAAGCGCCACCTTGCGCGACGGGACCGGGGCGGAGAACGGCACGACCTTCAGCAGCTTCGAGGCATAGCGCTGGGTGAGCGCGCTCGTGGGCAGCACGCTCACGCCCAATCCCGAGGCGACCATGTTGCGGATCGTCTCGAGGGAGCTGCCGGCGCGCCCCTCGGGCATCGCCGTGTTCGACTGTCCGGGGCAGGCTTCGAGCACCTGGTCGCGGAAGCAATGGCCGTTGTTGAGCACCAGGAGGTTCTCCTCCGAGAGCTCCGAGGGCTTCACGCCCTTCCTCGCCTCCCAGCGATGGCCCTCGGGGACGACGACGCTGAACGGCTCCTCGTAGACGACCTGGGTCTTCACGCCGGGGAGCGCGAAGGGAAGCGCGATGATCACCACGTCGAGCTCGCCCTCGCGCAGCATCGGCGCGAGGTTGCCGGTGAGGTTCTCCTCGATCGCGAGCGGCATCGCGGGGGCGCGCTTGTGCAGGATCGGGACAAGCTCGGGCAGCAGGTAGGGCCCGATGGTGGGGATCACCCCCAGGCGCAGCGAGCCCGACAGCTGGTCCTGGCCGCCGCGCGCGAGATGCTGGATCTTGCCCACCTCGTCCAGCACCCGCCGCGCCTGCTCGACGATCTGCTGGCCGCGCGCGGTCACGAGGACCTCGTTCTTGTTGCGCTCGAAGAGGCGAACGCCAAGCTCGTCCTCGAGCTTGGCGAGCGCGAGCGAGAGGGTGGGCTGGGTGACGAAGCATTTCTGCGCGGCGCGGCCGAAATGGCGCTCCTGCGCGAGGGCGACGACGTACCGGAGCTCGGTGAGGGTCATCTTATGAGTGCTCTTCTCCCTCCCACTTGGGGGAGGGCCGGGAGGGGGTAGCGTCATTGTCTTTGGCAATCGAAAGTATAACCACAATCAATTGGCCCTTTCAATCGGCCGCCCTTATATTGACTGGGTTACCCAATCAATCACCGCGAGACAGACGACATGCTCCCCAATTCCGAAGGCAAACGCGTTCCCCAGGCCACTTTCCGCACCCGCCAGGACGGCCAGTGGGTCGACGTCGGCACCGACCAGGTCTTCAAGGGCCGCACCGTGATCGTGTTCGCCCTGCCGGGCGCCTACACGCCCACCTGCTCCACCACCCACTTGCCGCGCTACAACGAGCTGGCGCCGACGTTCTCGCGCCTCGGCGTCGACGAGATCGTGTGCCTGTCGGTGAACGACGGATTCGTGATGAGCGAGTGGCAGGAGGACCAGAACGCCCCCAGCATCACCTTCCTCCCCGACGGCAACGGTGATTTCACCCAGCAGATGGGCATGCTCGTCGACAAGCGCAACCTCGGCTTCGGCCAGCGTTCCTGGCGCTATTCGATGCTGGTGCGCGACGGCGTGATCGAGAAGCAGTTCATCGAGCCCGACAAGGACGGCGACCCGTTCGAGGTCTCCGATGCCGACACCATGCTCGGCTACCTCGCGCCACGCGAAAAGGCGCCCGAGCCCGCCGTGATCTTCAGCAAGCCCGGCTGCCCGCATTGCGCGCGCGCCAAGGAGATCCTCGAGCGGAACGGCGTCGTCTACGAGGAAGTCTCGCTCGGCAAGGGCATCACATTCTCGACCATCCGGGCGGTTTCCGGCCGCGGCACAGCGCCCCAGGTGTTCATCGGCGGCAAGCACATTGGAGGCGCCGACGACGTGGAGGCGTATTTCGGCGGCAAGCAGAAGCGGGCGGCGTAATGACGGCACCCTCTCCCCGGCCCTCTCCCACGCCACGTTCCACTCCATGGGCGCCCGGGGCAGAAGGAGAGATCAGTGTGGACGTTGCGGTGATCGGCGCCGGCACGGCGGGCCTCGCGGCCTACCGTGCGGCGAAGGCCGCCGGCGCGCGCGCGGTGATCATCGAGGGCGGGCCCTACGGGACCACCTGCGCCCGCGTGGGTTGCATGCCGTCGAAGCTGCTCATTGCCGCGGCAGAGGCCGCGCATTCGATCGGGCGTGCCCCCGGCTTCGGGGTGCACGTCGACGGGCC
>JANMYH010000206.1:0-1750 GCA_031381925.1 Burkholderiales bacterium
CGACCGCCTGGCGAACGAGCGCCTTGAAGGCGGACGCGTCGACTTCCTCTCCCTCGTGGATGTCGATCGCGCGGCGTACGTTGCCGTCAAGGCTCGAGTTGAAGAGACGGGCCGGGTCCTTCAGGGCCGCGCCCTTGGCGAAGGTGAGCTTCACGACCTTCTTGTAGGATTCCCCGGTGCAGATGATGCCGTCGTGCGACCACACCGGGGTGCCCCACTTCCACTCCTCGACGACGCCCGGGTCAGCCGCCTTGATGAGGCTGCGCATTCGGCCGAGGGTTTCCCCGCGCCAGTCCCCGAGCTCGGTGATTCTTTCCGAGATGAGCTCCGGTGCCGCCTGGCCCGTGTCCGCGCCCGATTTTTTCATGGTCTCATCCTTGAAGTTTCAGCCTGCCCCCGCTTCAATTTCTTCCACACCAGCCATGGCGATCGCAGAACGAACTCGATCATCAGTCGAAGGTGCATCCAGCTGAGGAGCACGTTGTCGCGGTAATAGTTGAAGTGCGAGACGCCGCCTTCCTCGGGCCGCAGGTACTTGACCGGCGCCTCGATGTTCACCGTCGGCAGTCCACGCCACACCAGGCGTACTGCCGCTTCGGGATCGAAATCGAAGCGCCGCATCCACGGCTGGCGCTGCATGACGGCGATGAGGTCGGCGATCGGATAGATGCGAAAGCCGTAGAGCGAGTCCCCGATGCCCGTCCCCAGGGTCTCCACGTTCGCCCACCCGTTGGATAGCTTGCGTCCCTGCACCCGTATCGCCGGGGCGCTCGCGTCGAAGACCGGCACGCCCAGGACCAGGGCACGCGGTTCGGCTTGGGAGCGCGCCATGAATTCCCGAATGCAGGCGGGCGGATGCTGGCCGTCGGAATCCATCGTGAGCGCGTGGCTGTAGCCTTCCTCGGCCGCGAGGCGGATGCCGTGCAGGACCGCCGCGCCCTTGCCCTGGTTCTTCGGCAGCACGATCACCCGCAGCGCCTCTTCCTCCTCCGCCAGCCGCTGCAGACCCTCGGGCGTGCCGTCGGCGCTGCCATCCACCACCACCCAGACGGGATTCCACTGGTCGAGCGCACCGCGGACCGTCTCGTAGACCTTGGGTCCGGGGTTGTAGCTCGGGATCAGTACGAGGTGGGTGGGGGAACGCTCAACCACGGAGGCGATGGGCGTCCTCGACTGCCGGGGCGGCGCTCGGCGCCTGCGCAGTCGCGGTGCGCGCGGCGAGCTCGCGTGCGAAGTAGCGCTCCAGCTCCCCGGTGAAGGCGCGCACGTCCCTGGGCGGATCGAAGCGTCGTCCGAGGCGAATCCGGTAGTCGAGCGGAAGGCTCGGGCGCGTGGCCGGAGTCCAGCCCTTGCCGAGGAACCGGCGGTCGTCGGCCTCGATGATCACGGTCTGCACCGGCACACCGCTGCGACGCGACAAAGCGCCCACCGCGTCGGTGAACGGGCCGATGGGATCTGCCGTCGAGCGCGTGCCTTCGGGAAAGAGCAGCAGCTGCCCACCCTGGCGCAGCTCCTCGGTCGCGCTGGTGATGAGGCGGATCAGCGAGTCGTTGGGGACATAGCGCGCGAGCCGCGAGGCGGGGCCGAGGAGGAAATTGCGCAACAGCGCGCCCTTCATGACGCACACCGCATTGGGAAGGCGCGACACCAGCAGGACGGCATCGAGCAGGCACGGATGGTTGGGCGCGATGATGAGCGGCCCGTCGCCGCGCAGCCCGTCGAGGGCGCGCAGGTCGAGGCGCCACGCGCC
>JANMYH010000377.1:0-2222 GCA_031381925.1 Burkholderiales bacterium
ACGGGGGCAGTGACCACCTGGGTGAGCGGGGGCGACTGCGTGAACTGCACCGCCGCGATCGCGACAACCGGCATCGCAACCAGGGCGAGCGCGCCCAGTGCCACCGCGACTCTTGATGTTTTCATGTTCCTCCCGGGGAACGCATACGTCGCTTGACGCCCACATTGTAGTGGAACGCGCCGCGAGGAGCCTCGAAGGTTTGCGGCTTAGATCACGCGCTCGTTGCCGCCATCCACCGGAATCTGCGCGCCGGTGGTCTTCGCGAAAAGCGTCCCGCACAGCTCGGCGGCGAGCTCGGCCACATCGCGGCTGCCGACTTCGACCCGCAGGACGTTGTTGCGGCGGTATTGCTCGACCGTGAGCCCATAGTGCCGGGCGCGCTCGGCGAGGACTTCCTCGGTCCAAAGGCCGGTGTCGAACACCGCATTGGGATGCAGCGTATTGATGCGGATGCCGTCGGCGCCCCATTCGAGCGCCGCGACGCGGGCGAGCTGCGCCAGGGCCGCCTTCGAAGCCGAATACGCCGCCGCGCCCGGACCCGGCGCGGGCACGTTCTTCGAGCCGATCACCACCACGCGGCCGCCGCGGGGGGCGAGCTTGAGCAGCGGATGCGCCTCCCGCAACAGCGCGAGGTTCGCGTCCAGGTTCACGCGCATTACCCGGCTCCATTCGGCGTCGGCCAGCGCCTCGATGCGCGTGCCGCCCGGAAAGATGCCGGCGTTGAGCACCAACATGTCGAGGCCGCCGAATGCGCGCACGCCCTGCTCGAGGGCGCGCTCCAGCGCCGCGGTATCCGTCACGTCGCACCGGATGCCGGCGTAGTCGGCGCGTTTGTGCAGGCTCGCCACCGCGCGATCGAGGTCCAGGCCCACCACCGCCGCGCCCCGCGCCAGCAGGCTTTGCACGCACGCCTTGCCGATCCCCGAGGCGGCCCCCGTGACCAGCGCCACCTCCCCGGCGAAGACCGGCGCGACGGCCTTGCCCAGCTTGGCCTGCTCGAGGTCCCAGTACTCGACGTCGAAAATGTCCTGGGGCGGCAGTCCGCGCCAGCCGCCCAGCCCCTCGGAGCGCTGGATCGCCGCCAGGGTGTGCGAGTAGATGTCGAAGACGATCTGCGCATCCTGGGCGCTGCGTCCCACGGTGCATACGCCGAGCTCGCCGTCGATCGCCACGCGCGGCGCGGGATCGAGCATCTTCTTGGGTTCGCGCGCCTGGGCCGAGTGGCGCTCGAAATAGGCCGCGTAGTCGCGCGCGAACCCGGTCACGTCGCGGCCGATCATGGGAATGCGCTTGGTGCGCAGGACGTGGTCTGGCGTCGCCGGACCGCGGGTCGCGATCGCCGCCACGTCGGGGCGCGCGGCGAAGGCGAGGCTCGCGGCATCCTGGTGCGCGGCGACGATCATCGGGTTGCCGGCGGCGGCGGAAATCTCGCGGCGGAGCTTCGCCAGCTCCTGGCGCTGCGGCTTCGCGCTCGGCGCCCTGGAAGTTGCGGCCGGCGGGACTCCAAGCGCGCCTTCCGCCCGCGCCACCAGCGCGATCATGCGCTCGTAGGACTCGCGCGCGGTCGCGCCAAAGGAAAAGATGCCGTGGTTCAGCAGCACCATGCCGACGGTTTTCGGCGTGGCCTCGCGCGGGAAGATCCCGGCGCACAGGCGTGCCAGGTCGAAGCCCGGCATCACGTAGGGAATGACCACGACCTCGTCGCCGTACAGATCGCGGATGCGCCGCTCGCCGTCGGCGGTATTGCAGACGGCGAGCACGGCATCGGAGTGGGTATGGTCGACGAACTTGTGGGGCAGGATCGCGTGCAGGATCGCCTCGACCGAGGGTGTGGGCGCATCGGCGCGCAGCATGTGGGTGCGCATCTCGTTCACCATCTGCGGGTCGGAGAGCTGCTCGAGCTTCGACAGCGCCACCAGGTGGTCGAGGCGCACCGGCGCGTAGCCCGCGGGCTCGATGTGCTCGAGGTCCCAGCCGCTGCCCTTCACGTAGAGGATCGACTCCTCGCGCCCGAGGAGGTCCTTCTCGCGCACCTTGACCGAGGTGTTGCCGCCGCCGTGCAGCACCAGCGACTTGTCGCGCCCGAGCAGGCGCGAGCTGTAGACGCGTTGTCCGAGGTCGCCGGGGAACCCAGCGGCCTCCTGGTCGTTCCAGAGGCTTTCCATGGCGCGATGATAATCAAGTGTGAAGCAAGCCGATAAGCGGGATTCTGTTACGGCCCT
>JANMYH010000134.1:0-26828 GCA_031381925.1 Burkholderiales bacterium
GGAGGCGTCATGTACAAGCACATCCTCCTCCCAGGGTTCCGAGGGGTCTGGCGGTGAAGGACGCGATATGAAGGTCGTGCCGCCCGTGCTGGTTGCGGCAGCGCTTTGCCTGTTCGGCCCAGCCGCCCCTGCGGCCGACCGCGGCCCGGCGTGCGCGGCCGACCCCCACGCGCCCGGAATCCAGGGGCGCATCGCCAACCTGCGCAACTACATGGTACGCATCGAGCGCAGCGTCGATCTCCTCGAGCAGCGCCGCCTGCTGGCGATCCACCTCAAGGTGATGGGCGAGGGGATGCGCGAGCTGCGCAAGGACGGGACGAGCGAGGCCTGCCGCGCCGAGATGATGCACGCGTTGATGGAGCAGATGCTGCTCCACCAGCTCGCGGAGCAGGAAGCGCGCGAGCGCTAGTGGACTGCCGGCACTGCGGCCTGCCGTCGCCTGTGGGCGCGGTGTTCTGCTGCCCCGGCTGCGAGGCGGTGTCGAGCGCGATCGGGGCCCTCGGCCTGGGCGACTACTACCGGCTGCGCACCGCCCCGGCCCCCGCGCCCCCCGCGCGTGGCGAGGAACTTTCCGGGTTCGACGACCCCGCCTTCCAGGCGAGCTTCGTGCGCGCGATCGGCGAAGGCGTGAGCGAGGCGCAGCTTCTGATCGAGGGCATGCGCTGCGCGGCGTGCGGCTGGCTGGTCGAGCATGCGCTGGCGCGCACGCCGGGCGTCGAGTCAGCCACGGTCACCTTCGGCTCGCGCAAAGTGCGCATCCGTTGGTCGGCTGCGTCCACGCGGCTCAGCGCGATCCTCGAGGCGATCCGCGCGGTGGGCTACGTGGCATGGCCCTATGAGCCCGGCCGCGTGGCGCTGGTGGAGGAGCGCGAGCGGCGCTCGGCGCTGCGCCGCCTCTGGATCGCGGGCCTGGGGATGATGCAGGTGATGATGTACGCCGTGCCGGCGTACCTCGCCGACGCGGGCGAGATGACGCCCGACATCGAGCAGCTGATGCGCTGGTCGGGACTGGTCCTCACGGTTCCCGTGGTCGCGTATTCGGCGGCGCCGTTCCTGCGCGGCGCGTGGCGCGACCTGCGCCTCGCACGCCTCGGCATGGACGTCCCGGTGGCGCTCGGCATCGCCGTCGCCTTCGTCGCGAGCGCCTATGCCACCGCCGCCGGTTCCGGTGCGGTCTATTTCGACTCGATCACCATGTTCGTCTTCCTGCTGCTCGGCGGCCGCTATCTCGAGCTGCTCGCTCGATCCCGCGCTGGGCGCGCGTTGCAGCACCTCGCGCGCCTCGAGCCGCGTACCGCGCAGCGCCTGCTGGATGCCCAGGGCCACGCCACCGAGGCGGTGCCCGCGGCGCGCCTTGCGCCCGGCGACCGCGTGCTGGTGAGGAGCGGCGAGACGCTCCCGGCTGACGGCGAGCTCGAGGGCCCCGAGGCGCTGGTGAGCCAGGCGTGGCTTTCGGGCGAGAGCCGCCCGCTCGCGCGATGCCCGGGAGACCCGCTCCTCGGCGGCTCGATCAACGCCGGCCGCGCGCTGGTGCTGCGCGTGACGCGCGCTGGAACCGAGACGTCGCTGGCCGCGATCCAGCGGATGATGGAGCGCGCCATCGAGGAGCGGGCGCCCTGGGTGGCCGCGGCGCAACGGGCCTCGGGCGCATTCGTGGCCGGCGTGATCGCGGCCGCTTTCCTCGCGGGCATTCTCTGGTGGCCCGTCGACCCGGACCGCGCGTTGTGGATCGCGGTATCGGTGCTGGTGGTGACGTGCCCGTGCGCGCTCGCTTTGGCGACGCCCGCCGCGCTCACCGTCGCGACTGGCGCCCTGGCGCAGCGCAATTTCGTGGTGGCGCGCGCCGGCGCGATCGAGCGCCTTGCCACCGCCACTGACTTCGTGTTCGACAAGACCGGCACGCTCACCGAGGGCGAGCCGCGCCTCGTCGCGGTGACGCCGCTGGGGCGCGATGACGAGCCGCGCTGCCGCGCGCTCGCCGCGGCGCTTGCGCGGCCCTCGTCGCATCCGCTGGACCGTGCCATCGCGCGCGCCGCACCCGACGCGGCGATTGCGGGCGCGCGGGACCACGCGAGCGTGCCCGGCGATGGCGTGGAGGCATGGGTCGGCGACCGCCGCCTTCGCATGGGACGAGCTGGGTTCGTGGCCGCGCTCCACCAACACCCGGTTCCCACGCTCGAGGCCGACGACAGCGTGACCACCGTCTGGCTGGGCGACCCAACGGGGTGGATCGCGGCGCTGCGGCTGGGGGACGCGCTGCGCTCCGACGCGCACGCTGCCGTTGCAGTCCTGCGCGCACGCGGCATCGCGCTCCACCTTCTCACCGGCGATGCCGATTCCATCGCTCAGCGCGTGGCCCGCAGCCTTGGCATCGCCCACGTCGAGGCGCAGGCCTCGCCGGCGCGCAAACTCGCCTACGTGCGCGAGCTGCAATCCCGCGGCGCACGCGTCGCCATGGTGGGCGACGGCATCAACGACGCGCCCGGGATGGGCCAGGCCGACGTGTCGATCGCAATGGGCGGCGGCGCCGACCTCGCGCAGGTGCGCGCCGACGCGGTGCTGCTCTCGAACTCGCTCGCGGACCTCGCCGCGGCGGCCCAGATCGCGCGCCGCACGCGAGCAGTGATCCGCCAGAACCTCGCCTGGGCACTCGCCTACAACGCGATCGTGATCCCGCTCGCCTTCGCCGGAGCGGTGACACCGCTCCTCGCAGGAGTGGCGATGTCGGCAAGCTCGCTCCTGGTGGTCGCCAACGCCTTGCGCCTGCGCCGCTAGCGATGGACATCCTCTACCTCCTCGTGCCTCTGAGCGTCGTGCTCGCGTTCATCATCGGTGCCGCGTTTTGGATCGCAGTCGAGGGCGGACAGTTCGAGGACCTCGACTCGCCGGCGATCGCAGTGGTGGCCGACGACGACCGCCCGGTAGGGCGACCGCCGCCAGAGGCCGGCTCATAGAGTTGGCTTGACCGGAGTCAATCGGGGCGCGGCACGGCCTTCCAGACCGGCCGGGCGCAGTCGGCTGCATACTGGACGATGGTCAGCGTCCGCCGCGGGCATGGGGCCCGCCGGTGGCGCGATTTCTGGAGAGGAGCCTTGTCATGAAGAAGACGCGCGACGAGTACGTGAAGACCCTCAAGGACCAGCTCGATCGCTGGAACGCGGACATGTCGAAGTGGGAGACGCAGGCGAAGGGCGCCCAGGCCGACATGAAGAAGCGCTACGAGCAGCAGCTCGAGGCGCTGCGCGCGCAGCGCGAGAAGGCCGCCTACCAGATGCGCCTGCTCGAGGGCGCCTCGGCCACGGCCTGGAGCGATTTCACCAAGGGCGCCGACGAGGCGCTGGAGCGCATGCGGGAGGCGGTCGCCAAGGCGCGCACGCATTTCGAGAAGAAGTAGCGCGCCTGCCTACGTGGCGGCGGCGTAGCGCTTCTGCTGGAGGCGGCGGGCGAATTCAGCGGCGAGCCGATCGACGGCGGCCCAATCGGTGTACTCGTAGTCGCGCGACGTATCCGTTTCGCCGCCGGCCGCCCCGACGATGAGGCGCATCAGGAAGCGGATGAACGGATTGTATTGGCGATAGCGTAGCGCCCCGGCAAGGCTCGCGGTGGATTCGGGCCGCCAGCCGGTGCGCCCGAGGAAATCCTCGATATAGCCCCGCGCGACCGCGGGCCGGGCGCCGGGGCCGCCCGCGCTCAGGCAGACCGAGAAGAACGCGTTGGGGCGTTCGTCGAGGGCGGCGCGCTGCTCGCGTACCCAGTCTTCCAGGGCACGCGGGTAATGCCCGTAGCGGATCGCCCCACCGACCAGCACCGCGTCGCAGTCGCCGACCGGCGCCGGCGTGTCTCCGACCGACTGCATCACCACGGAATGCTGCGCTTGTCGCAGGAGCTCGCAAATGCGGGCTGCGATTCGTTCGGTCTGGCCGTCGATCGACGCGAACAGGATGAGAACGCGCGCCATGCCGCCTCGCTGGTTGGTGATCCGGACGGGTCCGGTTGCTCTCCAGCGTAGGCCCGGCCGTTCGCCGCAATTTGACGGGGAGCAAGGTGTGGGCGCGCGCGGCGCTCAGCGCCGCGGCGGGGGCGCGCCGGTCTCGACAATCACGCTGCGAAGCTTGCCGCTTGGGTCGAAATGCGGCGGCGAGGGATCCTGGACGAGCTCGACGTTGGGAAGCGACTGCTCCCGGAGCCACGACTTCAGGGCGACGGCGGCGCGCGCTCGCACCTGCCTCCCCGGCCGGCCCTCGAAGCGCAGCGCGAGGCGGGCCGGCCCCACCTGCGCGATCTGGAAGCGGTGGGCGCCGGCGGCCTCCTCGACCACGGTGGACAGTGCGAGAGGCGCGAGGCGCACCGCGGCCCCGCGCGCCGGGCGCAGCGCGAGCGTCTCGTCGGTGCGCCCCTCGACGCGGAACGCGGGCAAGGGGCTGCCGCATCCGCAGGGCTGCGTCGCGGGCTCGATGCGATCGCCGAGGTCGTAGCGGATCACCGGATGCACCCAGTTGGCCAGGTTGGTGAGCAGCGTCGTGTGCGAGATCTCGCCGGGCGGCGTCGGCTGCCCGTCGCGGTCGACCCCTTCGAGCACGACCCATTCGTGGTGCAGGTGCATCCAGCCCTCGCGGCATTCGTGCGCGATGCTCAGGCATTCGGAGGCGCCGTACCCGTTCACCACCGGGCAGCGGAAAGCGCGCTCGATCGCGCGGCGCGCTTCCGGCGCGAGGTGCTCGCCGCCCGACCAGATGAGGGCCGGTGCGATGGCAAGGCGTCCGGCGGTGAGTTCATCGGCGAGCATCGCCAGCGCCGATGGATAGGCGGCCAGGCTCGTGGGATGGAAGTCGTTGAGCTGCGCCACCAGCCGGGGCAGGGGCTCGAGCACGGAGAAGCTGCGCTTGTCGAGCGCGGGCTGGCCGCGGCGCATGTGCTCCCACAGGCACACGCTGGCGAAATGGTCGCCGGTGGCGACCACCAGCGCGGCGCGGTCGCCCGAGGCGATCGCCCGCCAGGCGAGCACCTCGAGCTGCGCGGTGACCAGGGCGTCGTACACCGCGATCGACTGGGCGTCCTGCACGAAGATCCCGGGCACGCCGCTGGTGCCCGAGCTCTTCCAGATCCAGTAGCGGTCCATGAAGCGCTCGCCGACGCGGGTGCGGTCCTTCAGGAAGCGCTTCACGTCGCGCAGGCGGATGCGCGGATCGGTAACCCAGGTGTCGAAGTGCGCCATCAGCTGCGGCTTGGTGACGACCGGAAGCGAGGCGAGCGGCACGCCGCGCGCGGGCAGGCCGGCGTAGAGGCCTCGATAGAACGGGGAGTACTCGCGCGCGTACTGCACCAGCATGTCGAGGCGGTGCCCGGGCCCGTCCATCGGCAGGCCGCCGTGGCGCGACCACCACAGCTCGGCGAGCTTGGCCCAGGTGCGTGCGCGATCGGTCGATGACATCGGTCCACCTTACGCCCTCCGGAGCCACGGTGTAGCTGACCCTCAATGCCGCTGGGGAGGCTGCAAGACTTGATTCCCGTTTGACGAATATCAAAAGCGGCCCCGCGCCGCGGCGCATCCTCGGGTCGTGGCCAAGCCCATCCGAACCGTCGAAGAGTTCTACGCCCATGCGCTCGCGATCGAGCGCGAGGCCGCGGAGCGCTACGCCGAGTTCGAGACCTGGTTCTTCGATCGCGGCGAGGAGGTGCTCGCGGGCCTGTGCCGCAACCTCGCGCAGATGGAGAACGCCCACTTCCTCGAACTCGTCCGCGCCAGCCGGCACCTCAACCTGCCCCCGTTCCCGCAGGACTACCAATGGCTCGAGGCGGGCCCGCCCGAGGCCGCCGCCCGCGAAGTGTTCTACCGGGTGGCCGAGCCGCGCCACCTGCTGGAAGTTGCGCTGCACGCCGAATGCAACGCGCTCGCCTTCTTCGAGTGGGTCGCGCGCACCACCCCCGAGGAAGCGGTGCGCTCGCTCGCGCGGGGCATGGCCGCGGAGGAGCAGCAGCACGTCGAGTGGGTGCAGAAGGCGCTCGAATACCACCCCTCCCGGCACCTCGACTGGGAAAAGATCCTCGCCTGACCCCGTCGTTTGATGTGAATCAAATCGTCCCGCGCAAGCCTGCCTAGCATTGCCGGAATCGGCATCGCGAAGGGCTTGGAATGCAATCCCAGGGAATGTACAACTACAAGGTCGTGCGGCAGTTCGCCGTCATGGCCGTGGTGTGGGGCATTGTCGGGATGCTGGTCGGAGTGCTCATCGCCGCGCAGCTTCTGTGGCCCGAGCTCAACTTCGACACGCCGTGGCTATCCTACGGGCGGCTGCGCCCGCTGCACACCAACGCGGTGATCTTCGCCTTCGGCGGCTGCGCGCTCATCGCCACCTCGTACTACGTGGTCCAGCGCACCAGCGGGGTGCGCATCGTCTCGGACAGCCTCGCGGCCTTCACCTTCTGGGGCTACCAGGCGGTCATCGTGCTCGCCGCCGTGACGCTGCCCCTCGGGATCACCTCCGGCAAGGAGTACGCCGAGCTCGAGTGGCCGATCGACCTGCTGCTCGCCGTGGTGTGGATCGCCTACGCCCTGGTCTTCTTCGGGACCCTCGCCCAGCGCAAGGTGTCGCACATCTACGTCGCCAACTGGTTCTTCGGCTCCTTCATCCTCACGGTGGCGCTGCTGCACATCGTCAACAGCGCCGCGGTTCCCGTGAGCTTCTGGAAGTCGTACTCCGCTTACGCCGGCGTGCAGGACGCGATGGTGCAGTGGTGGTACGGGCACAACGCAGTGGGTTTCTTCCTCACCGCGGGCTTCCTCGGGATGATGTACTACTTCATCCCCAAGCAGGCCGGCCGCCCGATCTTTGCGTACCGGCTCTCGGTGGTGCACTTCTGGTCGCTGATCTTCACGTACATGTGGGCGGGTCCGCACCATTTGCATTACACCGCGCTGCCCGACTGGACGCAGTCCCTCGGGATGGTCTTCTCGCTGATCCTGCTGGCGCCCTCGTGGGGAGGGATGATCAACGGGATGATGACGCTGTCGGGCGCATGGGACAAATTGCGCACCGACCCGATCCTCAAGTTCCTCATCGTGTCCCTGTCGTTCTACGGCATGGCCACCTTCGAGGGGCCGATGATGTCGATCAAGACGGTCAACGCGCTCTCGCACTACACCGACTGGACCGTGGGCCATGTGCACGCGGGTGCGCTGGGCTGGGTGGGTTTCATCACCTTCGGCAGCCTCTATTACCTCATCCCGCGCCTCGTGGGGCGCGTGGAGATGTACAGCGTGAAGGCGATCTCGCTGCATTTCTGGGTCGCCACGGTCGGCGTCGTCCTCTACATCACCGCAATGTGGATCGCGGGCGTGATGCAGGGGCTCATGTGGCGCGCCGTTTCTCCCGATGGGACGCTCACCTACAGCTTCGCCGAGGGCGTGAAGGCGACCTACCCGTTCTATGCCATCCGGCTTGCCGGAGGCCTGCTCTATTTCGCCGGCATGGTGATGATGGCCTGGAACGTCACGATGACGATGCTCGCCGGCAAGTCTGCGGATGCGCCTATCCCCGCCACCGCGCTGGCGCACGCATGAGAGCGACAGGATTCCAATGAAACTCACACACGACTTGATCGAGAGGAAGAGCGGGCTGCTCATCATCCTGGTGATCCTGGTGGTGGCCGTTGGCGGGCTGGTGGAGATCGTGCCGCTCTTTTTCCAGCGCTCGACCACGGAGCCGGTGGCGGGATTGAAGCCCTATCCGCCGCTGCAGCTCGCCGGGCGCGACATCTACGTGCGCGAGGGCTGCTACAACTGCCACTCGCAGATGATCCGTCCGTTCCGCGCCGAGACCGAGCGTTACGGCCACTACTCGGTCGCGGGCGAGTTCGTCTACGACCGCCCGTTCCAGTGGGGCAGCAAGCGCACCGGGCCGGACCTCGCGCGCGTGGGCGGGCGCTACGGTGACGAGTGGCACCGCATCCATCTGAACAACCCGCGCGACGTGGTCCCGGAGTCGAACATGCCCGGATACCCCTGGCTCGCGACCACGCCGGCCGACGACAGCCACATCGCGCAGAAGCTCACGGTGTTGCGCTCGCTCGGGCACCCGTACACCGACGCGGACGTTGCGGGCGCGCGCAAGGCGCTCGAGGGCAAGAGCGAGCAGGACGCGCTCATCGCCTACCTCCAGGGCATGGGCACGGCATTGAAGAGATCGCGCTGACATGGACATCAACCTGCTGCGCGAAATCGTGACGGTGATGTCGTTCACCGGGTTCGTGGGCATCGTGGTCTACGCCGTCCACCCGCGCAATCGGACTCGTTTCGAGGAGGCGGGCCGGCTGCCCTTCGATGACGAACCCTCTCCCAAGGGAGAGGGAGCGAACGTGGGACGCGGTTTCACGAAGAGCGAGCATAGATAGATGAGCGACTTCACGGGCGATTTCTGGAGCTTGTTCGTCGCTGGCGTGACGCTTGTGAGCATTGCGGCCTGCGGGCTGCTGCTCGCGTCGCTGTCGACGCGCAAGGTTGCCACCGATCCCGAGAAAACCGCGCACGTCTGGGACGAGGATCTCGACGAGCTCAACAATCCGCTCCCGCGCTGGTGGATCTGGCTCTTCTGGATCACCATCGTCTTCAGCCTCGCCTACCTTTGGCTGTACCCCGGCCTGGGGTCCTATCCGGGCTCGCTCAAGTGGAGCTCGGCGGGGGAATATGTCGATGAGGTGAAGGTGGCCGACCGCCAGTACGGGCCGATGTACGCGAAGTTCGCCCTGGTGGACCTGAAGCAGCTCTCCGCGGACCCCGAGGCACGCGTCGCCGGCCAGCGCCTGTTCCTCACCTACTGCAGCCAGTGCCACGCTTCCGATGCGCGCGGTGGGAAGGGTTTTCCGAACCTGACCGACAACGACTGGCTCTACGGCGGCGACCCCGAGGCGATCAAGACCACGATCCTCGACGGACGCAACGGCATGATGCCGCCGATGGGCGCGGCGGTAGGCGGCGAGGCGGGCGCAGGGGATGCGGCGAACTTCGTGCGCTCGCTGTCGGGGCTGGACCACGACAAGGCAGGCGCGGCGCGCGGCAAGGCGGCATTTGCGGCGAGCTGCGCCGTCTGCCATGGCGCCGAGGGCAAGGGCAACCCCGCGATGGGCGCGCCGAACCTCGCCGACAAGGTCTGGCTTTACGGATCGTCGCAAGCCACCGTGGTCGAGACCATCCTCAAGGGCCGCACCAACGTGATGCCCCCCCATCGCGAATTCCTGGGCGAGCAGCGCGTCCACATCCTGGCAGCCTACGTCTACGGCCTGTCGCAACCCGATCCCAAGCCCAGGAGCGCGCCGGTGACGGTCGCGCGATGAACGCGCGGATTCCCGTCGAGACCGTCGAGCAGTCGCTCTACGAAGTCCGCAAGAAGATCTATCCGCGGGCCGTGCACGGCTGGTTCGCGCGCTGGCGCTGGGCGCTGGTATTCGCCACCCAGATCGTGTTCTACGGCCTGGCGTGGCTGGAGTGGAACGATCGCCAGGCGGTGCTCTTCGACCTGGCGGCGCGCAAGTTCTACATCTTCGGGGTGGTTTTCTGGCCGCAGGACATCATCTATCTCGCCGTGCTGCTGGTGCTCTCGGCGCTGGCGTTGTTCCTCTTCACGGCGATCGCCGGGCGCCTGTGGTGCGGCTACGCCTGCCCGCAGACCGTGTACACCGAGATCTTCCTGTGGATCGAGCGGCGCATCGAGGGCGACCGGGCGGCACGCATGAAGCTCGACCTCCAGCCGGTGGGCGCACGCAAGGTGGCGCTCAAGGCGGCCAAGCACGGCGCGTGGATCGCGCTATCCCTGTGGACCGGATTCACCTTCGTCGGCTACTTCACCCCGATCCGCGACCTGCTGCACTCGGTGGCGGCCGTCTCGCTGGGTCCGTGGGAAGGCTTCTGGATCGCCTTCTATGGCTTCGCTACCTACGGCAACGCCGGCTGGATGCGCGAGCAGGTGTGCAAGCACATGTGCCCGTACGCGCGCTTCCAGAGCGCGATGTTCGATTCCGACACGCTGGTGATCACCTACGACGCGGCGCGCGGGGAGCCGCGTGGCGGCCGCGCGCGCAAGGTCGACTCGAGGGCGGCGGGCCTGGGCGACTGCGTCGACTGCAACATCTGCGTGCAGGTCTGCCCCACGGGCATCGACATCCGCGACGGGCTGCAGTACGAGTGCATCGGCTGCGCGGCGTGCATCGACGGCTGCGACCAGGTGATGGAAAAGATGGGCTACCCCAAGGGCCTCATCCGCTACTCCACCGAGAACGCGGTGCGGCAGGGATGGGGCTGGCGGCGCATCCTCGAGCGCGTCGCGCGCCCGCGGGTGCTCGTCTACGCATCGATCCTCGGCGCCATCGCGGTGGCCGCCTCGGTTGCGCTCTGGTTGCGCGTGCCCGTGAAGGTGGACGTGATGCGCGACCGCGCGAGCCTCGCACGCGAGGTCGAGGGCGGGCGCATCGAGAACCTTTATCGCCTGCAGCTCATGAACACCGAGGAGCGTGCGCGCCGCGTGACACTCGCCGTCGTTGGCGGCGACGCGCTCGCCGGGCTGGAAATCCTCGCCGACGAGCAGCCGCTGGAGATCGCGCCTGTGAGCGCCCGCATGATCACCGTGCGCGTGCGCGCACAGCCTCGCGCCGGACGTGGCGCGCACCCGATCGAGTTCGTGATCGCGTCGCGCGATGCGGATGCGAAGCCCTTTTCGATTCGCGAGAAATCGCGTTTCCTCATTCCGTGAAAGGAGCGCCGATGACGACCAACCCCTGGTATCGAGAGCCCTGGCCGTGGCTGTTGATGTCCGGTCCCGCGATCGTGGTCGTGGCAGGCATCGCGACTGCCGTGATCGCCGTGACCTCCTTCGACGGCATGGTCGCCGACGACTACTACAAGCAGGGCCTCGGGATCAACCGCGTGATCGAGCGCGAGGCAGCCGCGAAGGCGCTCGGGATTTCGGCTGCCCTGCAGTTCGGCGAGGAGCGCACGCGCGCGCGGGTCGTGCTGAGCGCCGGTGCGCCGCCCGCGGCCCTGCGGCTCACTCTCGTGCACCCCACCCTCCAGGGAGAGGACCAGTCGATTGCGCTCGCCTCCATCGCGCCCGGCGTCTACGAAGGAGCGATGCGCGCGCCGCGCCACCGCCTGATGCACTTGCGGCTCGAGGACGGAGCAGGGCTCTGGCGGCTCACCGGCCATTGGGCGACGAAGGAAAGCGCCGTGCAGCTCGCGCCCCCCTAGGAGCCTGCGATGTCGAAGCGACTCATGTGGATTCTCTGGCCCGGGTTCGTGATGGCGATTCCAGCGGTGGGCATCGTGTTCACCCTGGTCGATCCCGAGGACCTGCACGCGTTCGGCGCGCCGCTTGCGGTGAGCCGCCTCGGTGCCTACTCGCTCGGCTTCCTGCTTTTCTGGGCGCTGGGTTCGGGATGCAGCGCGCTCACGGTCCTGCTGCAGCGCTCGCCCTTCGAGACCAATGGGCGGTGAGGGATCGGGCGCCGCGCTTCGCACTCTGGGATCTCGGCTTCAGGCCGTTCTACCTCGTCGCTAGCGCCTTTGCGGCGCTGTCGATTCCGCTGTGGGCGCTGCAGGTCTCGGGCCTGCTGCCGTTCGCCTACCTGTCGGGCCCGGCGTGGCATGGGCACGAGATGCTCGCCGGCTATGCCACGGCGGTCGTCGCGGGGTTCCTCTTCACGGCCGTGCGCACCTGGACGCAGCAGCCCACGCCCACGGGCGGCGTGCTGGCCGCTATCGTTCTCCTCTGGGTCGCCGGTCGCGTGCTCATGCTGAGCCCCTGGAGCGTCGCCGCTGCAGTGGCGAGCGCGCTCTTTCCGATGGCGGTGGCGGTCGGCATCGGCATTCCACTCGCGCGTTCGCGCAACCGCCGCAACTATTTCTTCGTGGCGCTCCTCGTGCTCCTCGGCGCCGCGATCCTCGGCGTTCACCTCGCGATGCATGGCGTGCACGGCTGGCCGGTGCGGACGAGCCTGCAGACGGGGCTCGATGTCGTGCTCTTCATCATCGCCGTGGTGGGCGGTCGCGTAATCCCGATGTTCACGAACAACGGGGTGCCGGGCGCGGGAGCCACGCGCGATCCGTGGATCGAGCGCCTCGCGTTGGGCGGCACGGCTGCGCTGCTCGCCGCCGACGCGTTTGGCTTGGGCGGCGCGGCGCTCGCCATCCTTGCGGGAGCGGTCGCGCTTGCGCATGGCGCGAGGCTCGCCCTCTGGCGGCCGGGGCGAACCCTGGGAGCGCCGCTTGTCTGGGTGCTGCACGCCGCGTATGCATGGATCCCGCTGCACCTGCTGCTGCGCGCCGCGGCGGCGCTCGGGGCGGTGCCCGAGTCGCTCGCGATCCACGCGCTCACCATCGGCGTCATTGGCACGATGACTCTGGGCATGATGACGCGAACGGCGCGCGGCCACACCGGCCTGCCGCTCGTGGCCGGAAGGGCCGAGGTCGCGGCCTTCGCGCTGGTGCTGGCGTCCGCGATCGCGAGGGTGCTGGGGGGGCTTCTCCCGCCTGGCGCGTACGTGGCGACCCTCCTGTTTTCGGCAGCCTGCTGGTCGCTTGCCTTCGCGACCTACTTCGTGCGCTACTGGCCGATCCTCACGCTGTCGCGAGCAGACGGCAAGCCCGGGTGAGGCCCCCCTCGAGGCTTCGGGGCGCGTGACACAATTGCCGCGATGACCGCCCACTATCTCGCAGCGCTCCTCGAGCCCCGGTCGGTCGCGCTGGTCGGCGCCTCCGAGGGCCCAGGAAAGGTGGGCACGCTGGTGCTGGAGAACCTCCTCGGCGGCGGTTTCCACGGCAAGCTCTACGCCGTCAATCCACGCCATGAAAGCGTGCGTGGCGTGCCATGTTTTCCTTCAGTGGCGAAATTGCCGGAAGCCGTCGACCTCGCGGTGATCGCGACCCCCGCGGCGACCGTGCCCGGGGTGATCGACGAATGCGGGCGCGCGGGAATCCGGGCAGCCGTGGTGATCACCGCGGGTTTCCGCGAGGCGGGGACGCAGGGCGCCGCGCTCGAGCGCGAGCTGCTCGCCGCGGCGCGGCGCCACGGGGTGCGCCTCCTCGGACCCAATTGCTTGGGCCTCATGCGCCCGCCGATCGGGCTCAACGCAACCTTTGCGCGCGGCCAGGCGCTGCCGGGTGCGCTCGCGCTCGTATCGCAGTCGGGCGCGGTGTGCACCGCCATGCTCGACTGGGCGACCCCCACGGGCGTGGGCTTCTCCAGCGTGATCTCGCTCGGCGCATCCAGCGACCTCGATTTCGGCGAGGTGATCGACTATCTCGCCTCCGACGCCCGGACCGGGCAGATCCTTCTCTATGCCGAGGGGATTCGCGACGGCCGCCGCCTGGTGAGCAGCTTGCGAGCGGCGGCGCAGGTGAAGCCCGTGATCGTGATGAAGGTCGGGCGTTATCCTTCGGGGGCGCGCGCAGCCGTCTCCCACACCGGTGCAATCGTCGGGCGCGACGACGTGTTCGATGCCGTCGTGCGGCGCACCGGCATCGTGCGCGTAAAGACCGCGGGCGAGCTGGTCGCCGCGGCGCTCGCGCTTGCCTCGAACGTGCACCCCGGCGGAGATCGGCTGGCGGTGATCACCAACGGCGGCGGGCCCGGCGTCATGGCGGCGGACCGGGCGACCGAGCTGGGAATCCCGCTCGCGGCGCTTGCGGATGCCACGGTCGCGCGGTTGCAGAAGGTGCTGCCGGCCCACTGGTCCCATGGCAACCCGGTGGACCTGATCGGCGACGCGGGTCCCGAGCGCTACGCCGCGGCGGTGGCAGCGTGCCTGGAGGATCCCGGCGTGGACGGCGTGGTCGCGATCCTCACGCCCCAGGCGATGACCGACGCCGGCGCTGCCGCGCAGGCGGTCATCGCTGCGAGCGCAGGATCGGCCAAGCCGGTGATCGGCTGCTGGATGGGAGAGGCGAGCGTCGGGGAGGCGCGAGCGGCGATGCGCGCCGCCGGCATGTCGGTGTTCCGCCTTCCGGAGATGGCGGTCGAAGCGTTCGCCCATCTTGCGCAGTTCTACCGCCACCAGCGCGCGATGCTCGAGGTGCCGCCGCCGCTGGTTTACAGCGCTCCGCCCGACCTCGGCGCCGCGCGCGCAATCGTGGCCGGTGCGCTCGGCGCGGGCCGCACGGTGCTCGGCGCCACCGAGTCGAAGGAATTCCTCGCCGCGTTCCGGATTCCCGTGGTGCGCTCGGTCGACGCGGCCACGTCCGAGGCGGCGGCTGCCGCCGCCGAGGAGGCCGGCTACCCCGTCGTCATCAAGATCCGCTCGCCCGATATCACGCACAAGAGCGACGTGGGCGGCGTGCGGCTGGGACTTGCCAACGCAGCCGCGGTGCGCGCCGCTTTCGACGAGATGATGGCCGATGTCGCACGCCGATGCCCCGGGGCGCGGCTCGACGGAGTTTCCGTCGAGCGGATGGTGGCGAGCGCCTACGGGCGGGAGCTCATGGTCGGCATCGCGACCGATGAGGTCTTCGGTCCGGCGATCACCTTCGGCGCGGGCGGCATTGCCGTCGAGGTCCTGCGCGATCGCGCCGTCGGCCTGCCGCCGCTCAACGCCGCGCTGATCGCGGACATGATCCGCGGAACCCGCGTCTCGAGGATGCTGGACGCGTTCCGCAACCTTCCCGCGATCGATCGCGTGGCGCTCGAGCAAGTGGTGCTGCGGGTCTCCGAGATGGCGTGCGAGATCCCGGAAGTGGTCGAGCTCGACGTGAACCCGCTCATCGCCGATGAGACCGGGGTGCTCGCGCTCGACGCGCGCGTGGTGGTGCGCGCGGCTCCCCCGGGGCTCGCCCGCTACGGGCACCTCTCGATCCACCCATATCCCGCGGACCTGGTTGCCACCGAGCGCCTTGACGGCGGCGAGAGCCTCACCGTGCGCCCCATCCGCCCCGAGGACGCCGCGATGGAGACGGCGTTCGTGGACGGACTGTCCCCGGAGACCCGCAGGCTGCGCTTCCAGAACGCGCTGCGCCATCTCTCGGCCACGATGCTCGCCCGCTTCACGCAGATCGACTACGACCGCGAGATGGCGCTCGTGGCCATCGAGGAGAACGACGGCGTGGAGCGCGAGGTGGCGGTGTGCCGCTACGTCCGCCTGCCCGACGAGGTGACGTGCGAATACGCAATCGTGGTCGCCGACGAATGGCAGGGGCGCGGGCTCGGCCGGCGCATGATGGAGCGCCTGATCGGCATCGCGCGCGCGCGCGGCTTGCGAACGATGGAAGGCTGGGTGCTGGCCGCCAATCGCTCGATGCTCGGGATGTGCGCGCGCCTGGGATTCGTGGAGGCCGAGATGCCGGACGATCCGATCACGCGCAAGGTGACGCTCGATCTCCAGGGCACCCAGCCGGCGAGCGCCGGAGTCCTCGATCGGTGAAGCAGCCCTAGCGGCAGACGAGGACCGGCGTCTTCGAATGGGTGAGGACCTTCTGCGTCTCGCTGCCAAGCAGGATCCCGGCGAGGCCGCGCCGTCCGTGGGAGGCCATGACGATGAGGTCGCACTTCTTCCCCGAGGCCGCCTTGACGATCGCCCGCCAGGGGTTGTCCTGGATCACCGTGACCGCGTCGTACTTGACGCGCGTGGCTCGCGCGATTGCCTCTACCCTGGCGAGCGCCTTGGCGGCGGCCTTGCGCATGCCGAGCTCGTACTCCTGGGGGCTATAGGCAGCGTAGAACGCCATTCCCTCGGCGCCCATGGGCGGCATGTAAGCCTCGATCACGTAGATCGCGGTGATGCGGGCCTTGAGGACGCGGGCGAGCTCCGCCGCGGCTTTTGCGGCCTTGAGGGAAAGCGGCGAGCCGTCGGTCGGAACGAGGATGTGCTTGTACATTCGGGCGCTTTCAGTGGGTCTCGCGGCTCATCATCGCCTTGAGCCCCGGGATGTCGAGGATGCGGACGTGCTTCTGCTGCACGGCGATGAGGGTCTCGTCATGGAAGCGCGAGAAGAGCCGGCTCACGGTCTCGAGCGACAACCCGAGAAAGCTGCCGATCTCGTCGCGCGTCATCCGCAGGTGGAACTCGGTGGACGCGTAGCCGCGCGCGAGGAAGCGCTGCGAGAGGCTGAGCAGGAACGCGGCGAGGCGCTCCTCGGCACGCATGGTTCCCAGGAGCATCATCACGCCCTGGTCGCGCACCAGCTCGCGGCTCATCACCTTGTGCAGCTGGCGCTGCAGCCCGTATTCCTCGAGCCGGGCGTAGGGGATCACGCAGACTTCGCTGTCCTCCAGCGCGATCACGTCGGCCGTATGGTGATCGGTACCGATGCCGTCCATGCCGAGGATTTCGCCCGCCATGTGGAAGCCGGTGACCTGGTCGCGCCCGTCCTCGAAGACCACGCGGCTCTTGAAGAAGCCGCTTCGAACCGCGTAGAGGGAATCGAATGCGCTTCCCAGGCGATAGAGGCTCTCGCCGCGCTTCACGCGTTTGCGCGTGAAGGACAGCTCGTCGAGTTGCGACGGGTCCGAGGCCGCGAGCCCGCAGGGCAGGCACACCTCGCGCAGGTTGCACGACCCGCAATGGGTCGGCAAGGCCGCGACGTTCGGCGCGCGCCGCGCCGAGGGGTCCGAGCCGACCAGGGCGAGGGAGCGGATGGTGCGTTGAGCGGAGGCGAGGGCCTGGGCGGGGAGCATGGGTTCTTCCTTTTTAGTGGCGGGCCGAGGCGATCTCGGCGATGACTGCGGGCACGCGTTCGAACTCAGTGGACTTGTCGAGGAAGTAGGAGGCTCCCGCGCGCTGGCAGGCGCGGCGGTACTGGGGTTCGGAATGGTTGGTCAGGACGACGAATGCGATCTCGGGCACCTGGCTGTGGATCTCGCGCAGCACCTGCATGCCGCTTGTTCCCCCGAGGTTCAGGTCGAGCAGCACCGAATCGGGGCGCAGCGCGAGGATGTCGACGATCGCCTGGGCGGCGGCACCCGACTCGCCCACGATGCGGACCTCAGCGATCCGTCCGAGCATCTCCGCAAGGCGGCTGCGCAGGGAAGCGGAGTCGTCGACGATGTAGATACAGGTGGGGCGCGCCGGGTTCATGCATGCATTGTCGGCACTGCCCCGGCCGGGGACCATCGGAGACGGATGATTCGCGCCCTCGGCGCAGGTCCTACCCGCGGCCTAGGAATTGTCCTAGGCGCCGGGATGCGGCTGCGTTTGACCTGCGTCAAAGAGGGGCGTCATCGTCCCGAAACGAGGGCGCCTGCGTCGTACCATGCCCCATCGAATCGCCCCCAATCGCCATGCAAGCCCCCGAAACCTCCAATCAGCGCGCGGAATTCAAGGCGTTCCTGTTCCTCACCGTGGTGATGGCCCCGGTGATCGCCGGGGTGATCATCGGCACCTACGGGCTCACCGTCTGGGTCTACCAGATGTTTGCGGGCCCGCCCACCGGATGATGGCTTCGCGGCGCAAGTTTCTATTCGGTCGCGGCGCGCCTGCCGCGGGCGCGCACCCGACCCGCGCGCGCGTGCTGGACGCCTGTTTCGAACTCCAGGGCATCGTCTGCGGCAACTGCCGCGACGTCTGCGCGACGCAGGCAGTGCGCTTCCTGCCCCTGTCGCCAGGAACGTCGAAGCCCGTCATCGACCCGTTGCGCTGCAACGGCTGCGGCGAATGCGTGGGCGCCTGCCCCGCCGGAGCGATCGCGTTGATCCCCACCCCGGGGATGCAGGCATGAGCGAAGTTCACATTGCGAGCTGCGTTGCATTCGCGCGGCCCGAAACCGTGGAGGGCGTGGTGCGCGCGATCCGCGCAACCGGGCTCGCGGAAGTGCCGCGCCAGGACCACGGCCGTGGGCGCTTCGTGGTCCTGATAGAGCGCTCGAGCGCCGCCGCGGTTCTCGACGTCATCGACGCGGTGCGCGCCCTCGACGGCGTGCTCGCAGTCCACCTCGCCTACCAGCACGCGGAAAAGGAATCCGACCTCGAGGAACTCCAATGAAAAGACCCTCACCCCAGCCCTCTCCCAGGGGAGAGGGAGGCATGACCCGCCGCGAGTTCATCCGCAGCACCGCCGTCACCGTCGCCGCCGCCGCGGCGGGAATGGCCGAGGCCCAGGTCTCGAACGTCATCACCGACAAGGGCGCCGCGGGCGTCAAATGGCACAAGGCGCCGTGCCGCTTCTGCGGCACCGGCTGCGGGGTGACCGTGGCCGTCAAGAACAACCGCGTCATCGCCACCCATGGCGACCCCCAGGCCGAGGTGAACCGGGGCCTGAACTGCGTGAAGGGCTATTTCCTCTCCAAGATCATGTACGGCGAGGACCGGCTCACCCAGCCGATGCTGCGCATGAGGGATGGCAAGTTCCACAAGGAGGGCGCCTTCACGGCAGTCAGCTGGGACCAGGCCTTCGACGTCATGGCCGAGAAGGCCAAGGCGGCGCTAAGGGCCAAGGGGCCGACCGCGCTTGCCATGTTCGGCTCGGGCCAGTGGACCATCTGGGAGGGCTACGCCGCCAACAAGCTGATGAAGGCGGGCTTCCGCTCCAACAACATCGACCCCAACGCGCGCCACTGCATGGCCTCGGCCGCGGCGGGCTTCATGCGCACCTTCGGCATGGACGAGCCGATGGGCTGCTACGACGACATCGAGGCCGCCGACGCCTTCGTGCTGTGGGGCTCGAACATGGCCGAGATGCACCCGATCCTGTGGACGCGGGTCACGGACCGGCGGCTGTCGAACGCCCACGTCAAGGTCGCGGTGCTGTCGGTGTTCGAGCACCGCTCGTTCGACCTCGCGGACGTGCCGATCATCTTCCACCCGCAGACCGACCTGGCGATCCTCAACTACATCGCCAACTACATCATCGCGAACAACAAGGTCCACGCCGATTTCGTTTCCAGGCACGTGACCTTCAAGCTGGGTACCACCGACATCGGGTACGGGCTGCGCCCCGAGCACGCGCTCGAGAAGGCGGCGAAGAACGCCGCCAAGGCCGGGGGCCTCGAGCCCATGACCTTCGAGCAGTACAAGGCGTTCGTGAAGCCGTACACCGCGGAATACGTCTCGAAGCTCTCGGGCGTGCCCCAGGACAAGCTGAAGGCGTTGGCCGAGCTCTACGCCGATCCCAAGGTCAAGGTGATGTCGTTCTGGACCATGGGCTTCAACCAGCACACGCGCGGGGTGTGGGCGAACAACCTCGTCTACAACATCCACCTGCTGACCGGCAAGATCTCCACCCCCGGCAACTCGCCTTTCTCGCTCACCGGTCAGCCGTCGGCGTGCGGCACCGCTCGCGAGGTCGGCACGTTCTCGCACCGGCTGCCCGCCGACATGGTGGTCACCGATCCCAAGCACCGCGCCACCGCTGAGAGGATCTGGAAGCTGCCCGCCGGAACGATCGATCCGAAGCCCGGTGCGCACGCGGTGTTGCAGAACCGCCTGCTGAAGGACGGCAAGATCAATTTCTACTGGGTCCAGGTGAACAACAACATGCAGGCCGGGGCCAACATGAACGAGGAGGGCTACCCCGGCTATCGCAACCCCGACAATTTCATCGTGGTCTCGGATGCCTATCCCACCGTGACCGCGATGGCCGCCGACCTGGTCCTGCCCACCGCGATGTGGGTGGAGAAGGAGGGCGCCTACGGCAACGCCGAGCGCCGGACGCACTTCTGGCACCAGCTGGTGACCGCGCCCGGCGAGTCGCGCTCCGACCTGTGGCAGCTGGTGGAATTCTCCAAGCGCTTCAAGGTGGAAGAGGTGTGGCCCGCGGACCTGGTGGCGAAGCAACCGGAGTCGAGTGGCAAGACCCTCTACGACGTGCTCTTCCGCAACGGCCAGGTCGACAAGTTCCCGAGCTCGCAGATCGAGGCGGGCTACGAGAACCACGAGGCGAAGGCCTTCGGCTTTTACATCCAGAAGGGGCTCTTCGAGGAGTACGCGGGCTTCGGCCGCGGCCACGGCCATGACCTCGCGCCCTTCGACATGTACCACCAGAACCGCGGCATGCGCTGGCCGGTGGTCAACGGCAAGGAGACGCTCTGGCGCTACAAGGAGGGGCTCGATCCCTACGTGAAGGCCGGCAGCAACTTCGATTTCTACGGCAACGCCGACCATCGCGCCAACATCATCGCGGTGCCCTACGAGCCCGCCGCGGAAGCCCCCGACAAGGAGTATCCGTACTGGCTGTCGACCGGGCGCGTGCTCGAGCACTGGCACTCAGGCTCGATGACCGGCCGCGTCCCGGAGCTGCACCGCTCGTTCCCGAACGCGGTCGTCTTCATGCACCCCGACGACGCGGCGGCGCTCAAGCTGCGCCGCGGATCGGAAGTGAAGATCGTCTCGCGCCGCGGCGAGTGCCGCACGCGCGTGGAGACCCGGGGGCGCGTAAAGCCGCCCCGCGGCCTCGTCTTCGTGCCTTGGTTCGACGCTACCCAGCTCATCAACAAGGTGACGCTGGATGCGACCGACCCGATCTCGCGCCAGACCGACTTCAAGAAATGCGCGGTGAAGATCGTGCCGGTGGAAGGGGGCCAGGCATGAAGCGCGCCCTCCTGGCGATCGCCGTGCTCGCAGTCGCGCTCGCCGCACCTGCGCAGCAGAACCCGAGCTCGCCGGGGCTCGGCCCCGGGCTGCGCGGCGCTACACCTCTCACCCAGGAGCCCAGGCCGCCGCTCTTCCCGAAGATCGTGAACGACGACCAGCGCAAGACCCGCAACTATCCGATGCAGCCGCCCCTCATCCCGCACCAGATCGACAACTACCAGGTCGACCTGCGGTTCAACAAGTGCATGGACTGCCACGGCCGCGCCCGCACGCAGGAAAGCGGCGCGCCGATGGTGAGCGTCACGCACTTCCAGGACCGCGAGGGCAACATGCTGGGCGAGATCTCGGCGCGGCGCTATTTCTGCACCGGCTGCCACGTGGCGCAGACCGACGCGCGCGTGCCCGTGAAGAACACCTTCGTGGATTTCTACAACGTGCCGGCGGACGCGCCGGCGCCGGGCAAGGCTCCCGCCACGGACGCGAAGAGGTGATCGGGCGCACCCTCGCATGGCTGCGCCGCTGGTGGAACGTGGCCTCGCGGCCGAGCGCGTATTACAGCCTGGGCTTCCTCACCGTCGGCGGCTTCATCGCCGGGATCGTCTTCTGGGGCGGCTTCAACACCGCCATGGAGATGACCAACCGCGAGCCCTTCTGCGTCGGCTGCCACGAGATGCACAACAACGTCTTCCAGGAGCTCAAGCCCACCATCCACTACTCCAACCGCTCCGGCGTGCGCGCGACCTGCCCCGACTGCCACGTGCCGCACGCGTGGACCGACAAGCTCGCCCGCAAGATGCAGGCCTCCAAGGAGGTCTGGGGAAAGATCTTCGGCACCATCAACACGAAGGAGAAGTTCGAGGCAAAGCGCCTCGAGCTCGCGCAGCACGAGTGGGCGCGTCTGAAGGCCAACGACTCGCTCGAGTGCCGCAACTGCCACAACTTCGAATCGATGGACTTCACCCGCCAGAGCCTGCGCGCGCAGACGCAGCATTCCACGGCCCTCGCGCGGAAGGAGAAGACCTGCATCGATTGCCACAAGGGCATCGCGCACCGCCTGGCGGCCGGGGCGGGGCCGCAGCACGCCGCTCCCTGAAGGGCGCCAGCCCGGCGCTGAACGCGGGTTACTTCCACGATAGGTGCATCGCGCGGCAGCCCCGCGCGGTGTTCCACGCGCCCTGTTGACGAAGGTCAATCGGCGGCACCTTGATGCTCCTAGAGTCTGTGAATGAAAGTCGCAAGGCTCTACACGCGCCGGATCATGGCAACGCGGCGCTCGGCGCCCATCGCCGAGGCCGCCGCAGCGATGCAGCGCTTCCAGGTGGGCACGCTGCTGGTGATGGAGGATGGGCCGTCCGCGGTCTTGCCCATCGGCATCGTCACCGACCGCGACCTCGCCCTGAAGGGCTTCGCTTCCGAGTCCTCGACGGTGGGCTCGGTGATGACTCCCGTTTTGGCCACCATCGACGAGGATGCCGACTTGCACGAGGCCCTCGAGACCATGCGCGCCCACGGTGTGCGCCGGCTGATCGTCACCGGCCCCGAGGGCGCGCTGCGCGGCATCCTGTCGATCGACGACGTGGTCGACGGGCTCTCCACGGACCTGGCCGCCGCCGCCGCAGTGCTCAAGGGCGAGGTTCGCCGCGATGCCGCGGGGCTGGGCGACGTGAAGGTCGGCGGCTAGCGCTACTCAAGCCGGCGAGCATGGCGGGGGACTGCGGGCGTGATTTACCGGATTGCATGATCTGCATCAAGCCAACGGGGTGCCCCCGGCGCAGGCTCTCGGGAGAATCGTTGCGAGACCCTCATCCACGGATCGAAAAATGAAGACCTTCAAGATCACCAGCCGCATCGACGCGGTCACCCGGATCCCGGCGCGCTACCTGGCGGCCGAGCTGCCCGCGCCGCGCGCAGTCAAGATCGAGCTCACCTCGCAGTGCAACTACCGCTGCGGCTTCTGCGCGCATCGGCTGCGCATGAAGGACCGGGGCGAGATGGACCGCGCCTTCTTCGAGCGAGTGGTGGGCGAGATGGTGGATGCGGGCGTCGAGGAGCTCGGCCTCTTCTACATCGGCGAGTCGTTCATGTGCGACTGGCTGCCCGAGGCGATCGCCTACGCCAAGGCGCGCGGCATCTCCTACGCATTCCTCACCACCAACGGCTCGCTCGCGACGCACGAGCGCGTTGACGCGTGCATGAAGGCGGGCCTCGACTCGCTCAAGTTCTCGATGAACAACGCCGACGAGGAGCAATTTGCCCGGATCGCCGCGGTGAAGACGAAGCTCTTCCGCGACTCGATCGCCAACCTCAAGGGGGCGCGAGCGGTGCGCGACGCCGGCGGCTATGACTGCGGCCTCTATGCTTCGAGCATCCAGTACGACGGCAAGCAGCAGGAGCTCATGCAGGCGCTGGTCGACGAGATAAGGCCGTTCGTCGACGAGCACTACTGGCTGCCGCTCTACTCGATGGGCAGCACGACGACGCAGCGCGAGGAGGAGCTCGGCTACCGCCCGATCGCCGGCAACCAGGGGCGGGTGGGCGCGCTGCGCGAGCCGCTGCCCTGCTGGTCGGCCTTCACCGAAGGCCACATCACCCACGACGGCAAGCTCTCGGCGTGCTGCTTCGACGCCGGCGACAAATGGGTGATGGCCGACCTGAACAAAGTGCCGTTCCTCGAGGGCTGGAACAGCGAGGCGTTCGTGAGGCTTCGCGCGGCCCATCTCAGGAAGGACGTGAGCGGCACCATCTGCGAGGACTGCGTTGCGTACCAATGACGGGAGGGCCCGATGAAGAAGACCGCGGTCACGGGAGTGGTCGGCTCGGGGCGCATCAGCCAGTGCCTTGAGTGCCGCGCGCAGGGCGTGGCCGACGGCGTGCGATGCGACGGCTTCGGTCCGGGCTGCTTCCTGCCGCACGCGCAGCGTCCGGCGGCGGTGGAGGGCGCCGAGCGGGTGCAGTTCCACCCCGAGAAGCTGAAGCCGGAGAAGCCGCGCTAGGAGTGCGGGCTCGCGCCCCGGCGCCGCGCCATGCGCTCGCCGAGCCGGGCGACCAGGTTCGCGTCGAGCAGGCGCCGCGCGAGCGGCAGGAGCTCGGCTTCCTCCAGCGCGATGTGCCGGTCGTAGGCGAGCGCGAACGCGGCCGCCGCGTCCGGGTCGATGCGCGCGGCATCGCCCGCCGCGATCTCGCCCAGCCGCGCGCGCATCTGCGCCCACAGCCCGTCGAGCTTGCGATGGTCCTTGCGCAGCCGGTGGAGGAGGTCGCGGACGGCGTTCAACTCGAGCGAGGGCGCGACGCGCTCCAGGGTCGGGAAGAGGTCGTCCTCCTCGTCGCGATGGTGGTTCGCACCCGCCGTTTCGAAGAAACGCACGATCGAGCGCGCGGCCGCGCGCGCTCGATCGTCGCCGCCCTCGGCGGCCAGGTGCTCGGCGAGTCGCCCGATCAGCGCGCAGTGGCGACGGATGCGCTGGTGGCAGCCGTCGAGGATGTCGATGGGGTGGTCGAATCCGGCCGCGGGGGTGGCAAACAGCGCGCTCATGGCACCATCGTCGCCCGTCGCGGGGCCCCGGCGCTTGATCTGCGGCAAGTCCCGATCAGACCTGGCCATCGTCCACGAGGCGATGGTTGATGGCGTAGCGGATCAGCTCAGTGTGGGTCGACATGTTCATCTTCTGCAGGATGTTCGACTTGTGCGTGCTCACCGTCTTCACCGACAGGTTGAGGCGCTCGGCGATGTCGGAGACCGACTTGCCCGCGGCGATCAGCTGGAAGACCTGGAACTCGCGGTCGGAGAGGGAGGCGTGCGCGGGGCCCTGCGCGTCGGGCATCGCCCCGAGGGCGAGCTGCTGGGCGACTTCCGCGCTGATGAACGCACCGCCCGTGGCCACCTTGCGGATCGCCTCCACCAGCTGGCGCGAGGCGCTCTCCTTGGTGAGGTAGCCGGCGGCGCCGGCGCGGATCGCGCGCACCGCGTACTGGTGTTCCTCGTGCATGCTGAGGATGAGGATGCGCAGCTTCGGCTTCTCCGCGCGCACTTGCCGGATGAGCTCGATGCCGCTCTTGCCCGGCATCGACATGTCGAGCAGCAGCAGGTCGAAATCGAGGCTGCGCACGCGCTCCATCACCTCGTGGCCGTTCTGCGCCTCGCCGACGACCTCGAGGTCGCCGGCGGCCACGAGCAGCTGCTTCAGGCCCTCGCGCACGATCGTATGGTCGTCGGCGACGACGATGCGGATCATCGCAGCGCTCCGCCGGCTTCGCCCGGAACCGGCTGCGGCGCGGGGGGCGGCACGCGCAGCTCGACTCGCGTGCCCCGGCCGGGCGCGCTGTCGATGGAGACCGTGCCGCCCACCAGGAGGGCGCGCTCGCGCAGCCCGATGAGCCCGAAGGAGCCGGCACCGGGCGGCGCGTCGAGCGAGAATCCGCGGCCGTTGTCGCTTACCGTGAGCAGCACGTCGCTGGCGCTGCGCTCGATCGTGACCTCGACCCGGGTCGCTTCGGCATGCTTGGCCACGTTGGTGAGCGACTCCTGCAGCACGCGGAAGATCGCGGTCGCGTAGGGGTCGGGCAAGTCCAGGTCGCCCGCGCCCAGCACGAGCTCGACGGGAATGCCGGTGCGGCCCTTGAAGCTTTCGGCGAGCCACTCGGCGGCGGCCGTGAGGCCCAGGTCATCGAGCATCAGCGGGCGCAGGTCGGCGGAGATGCGCCGCGCGGCAGCCACAGTGCCGTCGAGCAGCAAGTGCATCGCGTCGAGCTTGCGCCCGACCTCGGGCGCTGGCTCGCCCAGGTTCTCGCGCAGCCAGCTCACGTCGATCTTGAGCGCGGTGAGCGACTGGCCGAGCTCGTCGTGCAGCTCGCGCGCGATGCGGCGCTTCTCCTGCTCGCGAGCGGTGCTGGCCGCGAGCGCCAGGCCCTGGATCTCGGCCTTCGAGCGGCGCAGCGCTTCCTCCGAGTGCACGCGCTCGGTCACGTCGCGCAGGATGACGGTGTAGAAGCGCTGCCCGTGCTCGGTGAGCTGCGAGATCGACGCCTCGATCGGAAACTCCTCGCCCGTTCGCCGCAGGCCCTGGACCACGCGCGCCCGGCCCATGCGGCGCGAGGTGCCGCCGGATTCCCCGAAGCTCGCTGCGAGCTCGCGGTGGCCGGCGCGGAAGCGCTGCGGAATGAACCCATCGAGCGGCGCGCCCACGGCCTCTCCGCGCGGGCAGCGGAATACCTCCTCGGCGGCGTGGTTGAAGAGCACGATGACCTGGCGCTCATCCACCGTGATGATCGCGTCCATCGCCGAATCGAGGATGCCGCGCATGCGCGATTCGCTCCGCGCGAGCATCTCGGCGTTGCGCACGCGCTGGCTCACGTCGCGCAGGATCACGGTGAAGAGCTTGCGGCCGTCCTCGACGTGCTGCGAGATCGACGCCTCGATCGGAAACTCCTCGCCGTCGGCGCGCAGGCCCTCGAGCACCGCCTGCGCCCCCATGCCGCGCGAAGTCACGGAGGTGCGCCCGAACCGCTCCACGTGCTGTGCGTGGCCCGCGCGGAGCCGCTCGGGGATCAGCATGTCGAGGCGCTGGCCAATCACCGCGGCGCGCGGCCAGCCGAAGACGCGCTCGGCCGCCGTATTGAACTGAACGACACACTGCTGCTCGTCGATGGTCACGATGGCGTCCATGGCGGACTCGATGATCCCGCCGACTCGCGCCTGGACGTTGCGAAGCGAGCGCACCGTGTCGCGCCGGCCCGCGGCCTCGCGATACACGATCGCGAGGGTAGCCAGGGCGAGCACGCAGCCGATCCCCGCGGCCACAAGCAGCATGACATCCCGGTGCCAGCCCACCAGGGCCGCCAGTACGGCGCTCACGCAGCCCGCGGCGAGCAGGGGGAAGAAGAACACCATGAGCCGGCGCGTCAACATCCCGCCGGCCGGATCCACACCGGGGTTGATTTCGGTCAACAGTCCGCGCTCGTCGCGACGCATAGTGGGTCCATGAACGCTCTGATCCGGCAATCGCCTGCCGCAGGCGAGGCGTACGGCGTGCCCCTCGTGGTGGACCCGGGCCTCGTCCGCAAATACGGCGGTAATGGCCCCCGTTACACCTCCTACCCGACCGCGGACCGGTTCGTGGAGGCCTTCGACGCGACCGCGTACCGGCACTGGCTCGCGAACCGCAACATCGGGGGATTTGCGCGACCCCTCGGATTATACGTTCACGTCCCCTTCTGCGACACGCTGTGCTTCTACTGCGCGTGCAACAAGATTGCGGCGAAGGACCGCGCCCGGGGAACGAAGTACGTCGATTACCTTGTGCGCGAGGCCGAGCTCGTGGCCGCGGCGGT